>NZ_QOWC01000113.1 GCF_003574465.1 Methylobacterium crusticola | reverse complement strand
CGGTCCGGGCGCCGACGCAGTAGGCGGGGAGCGCGCCGTAGCCCGCCGCCGCGAGGGCCGGGACCGCGTTGGCGCTCGTCAGGACCAGGCCGTGGAAGGCCCCCTCGGGCGGCGGCGCGCCGCTCGGGGCGAGGTCGAGGACGGGGGCGAGGAGCGGCGCGTGGCCGAGGGCGGCGAGGCGCCCGGCGGTCCGCGCCCCGGCCGGGAGCGGCCGCGCGACCCAGACCCGCAGGGGAGCGTCTCCCCCCGGCCCGCCCGCCGCCTGCGCCTCGCCGATGCCGGTCACGCCGCCTCCCCCTTCCCCGGCCCCGCGCCGCCGGGTTATCTGGAGGCCACCATACCGGCCGCGGACCTGCGCGCCATCCCCCTCCCGGGGGGCCCCTCGCGAGAGTGACCGCCAACGCCATGCACGTCCTGGGCATCGAGACCACCTGCGACGAGACCGCCGCCGCCATCGTGACGGCGGCGGAGGACGGGCGCGGGATCATCCGGGCGAACGAGGTCCTGAGCCAGATCGCCGAGCACGCCGCCTACGGGGGCGTGGTGCCGGAGATCGCCGCCCGCGCCCACGTCGAGGTGCTCGACCGCCTGATCGCGCGCGCCCTCGACCAGGCCTCCCTGGACTTCGGCGACCTCGACGGCATCGCGGTCGCGGCGGGCCCGGGCCTGATCGGCGGGGTGCTGGTCGGCCTCGTCACGGCCAAGACCCTGGCCCTCGTCACCCGCAAGCCCCTCCTCGCCGTCAACCACCTGGAGGCCCACGCCCTGACGGCCCGGATGACCGACGGCGTCGGCTTCCCGTACCTGCTGCTGCTGGCCTCCGGCGGCCACACCCAGCTCGTCGCCGTGAAGGCCGTCGGCGACTACGTCCGCCTCGGCACCACCATCGACGACGCCATCGGGGAGGCCTTCGACAAGGTGGCCAAGCTCCTGGGCCTCGCCTATCCGGGCGGGCCCGAGGTCGAGCACGCCGCCGAGAGCGGCAACCCCGAGCGCTTCGCCCTGCCGCGCCCGATGCTCGGCCGGCGCGAGCCGAACTTCTCCCTCTCCGGCCTCAAGACGGCCCTGCGCATCGAGGCCGAGCGCATCGCCCCCCTGACGGGCCAGGACGTCGCCGACCTATGCGCGGGCTTCCAGGCGGCGGTGGTCGACGTGGTGGTCGACCGGGTGCGGGTGGCCCTGCGGGCCTTCGGGGACGTCGCCGGCCACCCGACCGCCCTCGTGGCGGCGGGGGGCGTCGCGGCGAACGGGGCGCTGCGGCGGGCGCTCGCCCAGCAGGCCGGCGAGGCGGGGCTGCCCCTCGTGGCGCCGCCGCTGCCGCTCTGCGGGGACAACGGCGCCATGATCGCCTGGGCCGGGATCGAGCGCCTGCGCCTCGGCCTCGTCGACGATCTCACCGCCCCGGCCCGGCCGCGCTGGCCCTTCGCGCTGGCCCCGGCCGGCGCCGGATGAGCCCCGCCCGGCGGGCCGAGGCCGACGCCCAGCAGCGGCGCTGGCGGGCCCTGGTGGACGACCGGCTCCCGGCGGCCGCGGCCCGGAACCCGGGCTGGCCGGTCTCGCGCAACCACTGCTTCGCCCGCATCCTGCTCGACAATGCCTGCGGGGGACCCTGGCGCGAGAGCGTCGCCCCGCCGGCCTGGGCCAACATGCCGCCCGAGCGCCTCGCCGCCGCGCTGAGCCTCGGCGAGGCGGTGCTGGCCGGGCGGGCGGACCTGCGAGCCATGAACGACCGCTCGCTCCTGTGGCGCCGCAAGGCCCCGGTCCCACCCCCGCCCGCGGCGCTCGCGGGCGACGGCTTCACCCTGCGCCGCTGGCGCCGCGCCGACGACGCGCCCTTCGCGGCGCTGTGCGCCGACCCCGCGGTGATGCGCTACTTCCCGGCCGTGAAGACCCGGCCCGAGAGCCTGGCCGAGGCCCGCGCCCTCGACCGCCGCTTCGAGCGGGACGGCTTCGGGCCCTGGGCCGTCGAGGCGCCCGAGGGCTTCGTCGGCTTCGTCGGCTGCTGGCGCCCGGCCCGCCCGCTGCCCTTCACGGCGGCCGGGGGGCCGGTGGTGGAGATCGGCTGGCGCCTCGCCGCGGCCGCCTGGGGCCGCGGCCTCGCGGTGCGGGGCGCCCGCCTCGCGCTCGCGGACGCGTTCGGCCGCTGCGGCCTCGCCGAGGTGGTGGCCTACACCGCGCTGCTCAACCAGCCCTCGCGCCGGGTGATGGAGCGCCTCGGGATGCGCGAGGCGGGCGTGTTCCCGCACCCGGCGCTGGGGGAGGGCGACCCGCTGCGCCCCCACGTGCTCTACCGCATCGCCGCGGCCGACCTCGCCGGGGAGGCCGGAGCGTGAGCGCGGTGGGCCCGCTCGCGGTGATCGGCGGGGGCGCCTGGGGCACGGCGCTCGCCAACGCGGCCGGCGCCGCGGCCCCGCGCCCGGTCGTGCTCTGGATGCGCGACCCCGAGGCCGCGGCCGACATGGCGCGCACCCGCGAGAACGCCCGTCACCTCCCGGGCGTGCCGCTGCATCCGGGCATCCGGCCCACCGCCGAGGCGGCGCTGCTCGGGGCGGCGGAGGCGGTGCTCGTCGTGACCCCGGCCCAGACCCTGCGCGGCGTCCTCGCGGCCCTGCGCCCGCACCTGCGCCCCGGGGCGCCGCTGGTGCTCTGCGCCAAGGGCATCGAGCGGGGCACCGACGCCTTCCTGACCGACGTCGCCGCGCAGGCCGCGCCCGGCGCGCCGGTCGCGGTCCTGTCGGGCCCGAGCTTCGCGGCCGACGTCGCCCGCGGCCTGCCCACCGCCGTCACCCTCGCGTGCGTCCAGGGCGCCCTCGCGGCGGACCTCGCCGCCGCCCTGTCGGGCCCGAGCTTCCGGGTCTACCACGGCACCGACCCCCGGGGCGTCGAGATCGGCGGCGCGGCCAAGAACGTGCTCGCCATCGCGTGCGGGGCCGCCATCGGCCGGGGCCTCGGCGAGAGCGCCCGCGCGGCCCTGGTCGCCCGCAGCTTCGCCGAACTGATGCGCTTCGCCCGCGCCTGCGGGGCGCGGGCCGAGACCCTGATGGGCCTGTCGGGCCTCGGCGACCTCGTGCTCACGGCCGCCTCGGCCCAGTCGCGCAACTTCGCCTTCGGCGAGCGCCTCGGGCGCGGGGCGAGCCCCGGGGAGGCGGCCGGCGGCCGGCTCGCCGAGGGGGCCCTGACGGCGCCCGCCCTCGTCGGCCTGGCGCAGCGGCGCGGGGTCGAGATGCCGGTGGCCGAGGCGGTCGCCGGGCTGGTGTCCGGGCGCCTGCGCCTCGACGACGCCATCGCGGGCCTGCTCAGCCGGCCCCTGCGCGCCGAGGACGAGGGCTGAGGCGGGAGGTCAGAACAGCCCCTCGATCCGCCCGTCCGCGTCGAGGTGGATGCCCTCGGCGGCCGGCACCTTCGGCAGGCCCGGCATGGTCATGATCTCCCCGCAGATCGCCACCACGAAGCCGGCGCCGGCGGAGAGGCGCACGTCCCGCACCGCCACGACGTGCCCGCTCGGGGCCCCGATCAGGCTCGGATCGGTCGAGAACGAGTACTGGGTCTTGGCCATGCAGACCGGCAGGTGCCTGTGGCCGTTCGCCTCGAACTGCGCGAGCTTGGCGGCGGCCTTCGACTCCACCTGGATGTCCGCCGCCCCGTAGAGCGTCCGCGCGATCGTGCGGATCTTGTCGGCGAGGGGCGCCTCCTCCGGGTAGGCGAAGCGCGGCGTCCGGCGCGGCGTGCCGTCGGCGAGGGCCGCCACGGCGCGGGCCAGCGCCTCGGCCCCGGCGGCGCCCTCGGCCCAGTGGCGGCAGGTGATCGCCTCGACGTCGAGGCGGTCGGCGCACAGGGCCTTCAGGGCGGCGTGCTCGGCCTCGGTGTCGGCGTGGAAGTGGTTGACCGCCACCACCACCGGCGCGCCGAAGCGGCGCACGTTCTCGACGTGGCGGGCGAGGTTCGCGAACCCCGCCTCGAGGGCGGCGACGTTCTCGGTGCCGAGCGCCTTCTTCTCGACGCCCCCGTGCATCTTGAGCGCCCGGACCGTCGCGACGATCACCACCGCCGAGGGGCTGAGCCCCGCCTGCCGGCACTTGATGTCGAAGAACTTCTCGGCCCCGAGATCGGCCCCGAAGCCAGCCTCCGTCACCGCGTAGTCGCCCAGGCGCAGGCCGGCCCGCGTGGCGATCACCGAGTTGCAGCCGTGCGCGATGTTGGCGAAGGGGCCGCCGTGGATCAGCGCCGGGCTGCCCTCGAGGGTCTGGACCAGATTGGGCTGGAGCGCGTCCTTGAGCAGCACCGTCATGGCGCCCGTCGCCTTGAGGTCGGCCAGGGTGACGGGCGCGCGGGCGCGGGTCTCCGCCACCACGATGCGGCCGAGGCGCTCCTCGAGGTCCGCGAGGTCGCGGGCGAGGCAGAACACCGCCATCACCTCGGAGGCCACCGTGATGTCGAAGCCGTCCTCCCGGGGATAGCCGTTGGCGACCCCGCCCAGGCTCTGGGTGATGCCGCGCAGGGCCCGGTCGTTCATGTCGACCACGCGGCGCCAGGCGATCCGGCGCGAGTCGATGTCGAGGGCGTTGCCCCAGTAGAGGTGGTTGTCGATCAGCGCCGCCGCGAGGCTGTGGGCCGCCGTGATGGCGTGGAAGTCGCCCGTGAAGTGGAGGTTGATCGCCTCCATGGGCACGACCTGGGCCCGACCGCCCCCGGCCGCCCCGCCCTTCATGCCGAAGCACGGCCCCAGCGAGGGCTCGCGCAGGCAGATCACGGTCCGGCGGCCGATGCGGTTGAGGGCGTCGCCGAGGCCGACCGTCGTGGTGGTCTTGCCCTCGCCCGCCGGGGTCGGGCTGATCGCCGTCACGAGGACGAGCCTGCCCTCGGGCCGGGCCTCCAGGGCGCGGATATGGGCGTGGTCGATCTTGGCGATGTGGCGCCCGTAGGAGTGGAGGGCGTCCTCCGGGATGCCGATCCGCTCGGCAATCGCGGTGATCGGCTGCAGGGTGGCCGCGCGGGCGATCTCGATGTCGGTCGGCATGGAACCCGATCGTGTCGTGACGTGGGGGCGACGGGGACGCGGCGTGCGTCCGCGCTCATCCTAGGCGCAAGCCGCGGAATTCGAACAGACTAAATCGGTTGAGCCGGCGGCTCAGAAAAATTGAACGCCGCGGGCGTCCGCGCCGCCGGGCGCGGGCGGTCGGGCGACCGCCCGGATCACGCGGTCAGGCGACCGCCCGGATCACCCGGCCGAGCTTGTCCACGAGTTCGCCGATCTGGTCCTCGCTGATGATCAGGGGCGGCGTGACCGCCAGGGTCTCGCCGGTGATGCGGATCATCAGCCCGTGCTCCTGGAAGGCCCGGTCCATCGCCTCGAAGGCGCGGGCGCCCGCCGCGTCCGGCCGGGAGGCGAGGTCGATCGCCCCGACGAGGCCGAGGGTGCGGATGTCGAGCACGTTCGGCAGCCCGCGCAGGGACATCATCGCCGCGCCGAAGGCCGGCTCGAGCCGGCGGGTGCGGGCGAACAGGTCCTCGTCGCGGTAGAGGTCGAGGGTGGCGAGCGCCGCCGCGCAGGCCAGCGGGTGCCCCGAATAGGTGTAGCCGTGGAACAGCTCGATCGTCTGCTCCGGGCCCTTCATGAAGGCGTCGTGGATGCGGCTCGACACCAGGATGCCGCCCATCGGCACCGTGCCCGAGTTCACCGCCTTGGCGAAGGTGATGATGTCCGGGGTGACGCCGTAGCGCTCGGCCGCGAAGGCGTGGCCGAGGCGGCCGAACCCCGAGATGACCTCGTCGAAGATCAGCAGGATGCCGTGGCGGTCGCAGATCTGGCGCAGGCGCTGGAGGTAGCCCTTCGGCGGCGGCAGCACTCCGGTCGAGCCCGCCATGGGCTCCACGATCACGGCCGCGACCGTCGAGGCGTCGTGCAGGGTGACGATGCGCTCGAGGTCGTCGGCGAGGTGGGCACCCCACTCGGGCTCGCCGGTCGAGAAGGCCTGGTGCTCGCGCGAGTAGGTGTGGGGCAGGTGGTCGACGCCGGCGAGCAGGGTGCCGAAATGCTTGCGGTTGGTGACGATGCCGCCGACCGAGATGCCCCCGAAGCCGACGCCGTGGTAGCCGCGCTCGCGCCCGATCAGCCGGGTGCGGCTGCCCTGGCCGCTGACGTTCCAGTAGGCCAGGGCGACCTTGAGGGCGGTGTCCACCGCCTCCGAGCCGGAGTTGCAGAAGAAGACGTGGTCGAGGTCGCCCGGCGCCATCGCGGCGAGGCGCGACGCCAGCGCGAAGCCGCCGGCATGGCCGAACTGGAAGGCCGGCGAGTAGTCGAGCTCCGCCGCCTGGGCCTGGATCGCCGACACGATGGCGTCGCGGTTGTGCCCGGCGTTGCAGCACCACAGGCCGGCGACGCCGTCGAGCACCGCCCGGCCGTCCGGCGTGTAGTAGTGCATGTCCTTGGCGCGCGCGACCATGCGGGGCCGGCGCTTGAAGGAGCGGTTGGCCGTGAAGGGCAGCCACCAAGCCTCGAGGTCGTTCGGGGCCAGCACGTCGTTGGCCGCCCGCAGGCTCGCCGCCGGGCTCGTCGACATCATGGTCTCCTGATTGTGGACGCCCCCGACGTTAGCAGGCGCGCCGCGGCGACGCAAAAACCGGTCCGCGGCGCCCGGCCCCCAAGACGCGCCCCGCGGCGCCCGGCCCGTTAGGCATGTCGGCAGATCGCCCCGCCCGGGTCCCGCGTCGCACAGGGAGCCTTCACGCGTCCCGGGCCAGCATGGCGGCCTTCGAGGTGGTTCCTCCCGGGGGAGCGGATGATGGCCTTCCTGCTGCGGGCCGCGCTGGTGGTCGGCGCCGTCTACTACCTCTCGCCGCTGCGCCTCGGATCGGGGGAGGACGCCGGGCCGGCGCCCGCTTCCGCGCCGGCGGCCGGCGCCGCGGGCGCGGCGGACGTGGTGGTCCGCCGGACCCTCGGGGCCCTGCCCGAGGAGGCTCGCGCCCAGGCGGTGCAGCAGGCGGTCCAGGCGGGCGCCGCGGAGGCCCGACGCCTGCTCGAGGGCGGCCTGCGGGCCGCGATCGCCGGTCCCGGGCCGGCCCACCCGCCGGCCTCCCGCGACACCCTGACCGCCCCCGACCGGCAGCCCTCCTGGCGGGGCGCCCCCGGCCGGGAGAGCCCGTGAGCCCGGATTGCCAGATGTTCCCGGTCTCTGCTTGCTCGCGGGGGACTTGCGCCGTCCTCGTCTCCACGCACGAGCGCATTCGGACGGAACCTTGGCATGGGGGCTCCGTTATGGCTTGACAAGCCGAGCGGCCGATCAAGGGACAACGCTGGTCCGCCCTGTGCCGGCTGTCGGAACTGCGACTCGGCGCCCGTTCGTGCCGCGCCAAAGCTTCGAGTCGTGATTCCTGTGCCTCGCTTCTTCTTCGACATCCTGGACTCCACGCAGAGCGTGCCGGACGAGGCGGGTCTCGACTGCCGCGATCTCGGCGAGGCCCACGATCAGGCGCGCACGCTCATCGCCGAGACCATGAACGGGCCCGAGGCGACGCGGATCGACTGGCGGCTCTGGCGCGTTGAGGTGCGCGACGAGGCCCGCACCCTCCTGTTCTCGGTGCCGTTCCCGCCCCAGCCGGGGTGAGGCGGGTCCCGCAGGGTCGGCGCGGCCGTGCGGCGCCGGCTGTCGTTGCTGCCGGCCGGTCGATCGGCCGGCCGTGCGGCCGCGGGCCACGATCCCGCGGCGGCGGCATCGATCTCGCCGTGCTGTCGCGGGCGGGCCGGGTGCGTCTCCACAGGAGAGCGCGTCGCCGGGAGGCGCGGCGGATTGCGCAAAAAGGCGCTGCCCTCCGCCGATCCTGTCGTTATACTCACCAGGAGTGTTGGCGGGCCGCGGCAGATCGTGGCCCGCAGGGTTGCCGGGAGTACGGCGCGGAGGCTGGGGCATCAGTCTCCTGATCGCCGGGTGGGAAGGATGCTGATGTCCGCACCAGAGGGTGATGTTCCGGCGGCACGGCTCACGGAGGCACTGGACCACCTGCTGCGGACGCCGCCGTTCGTGCGCTCGCCCAAGCTCGCGCGCTTCCTGCGGTTCGTGGTCGAGGAGGAGCTCGCCGGGCGCGGCCTCACCATCAAGGCCTACACCATCGCCACACAGGCCCTCGGCCGCGGCTCCGACTTCGACCCGAGCCTCGATCCGAGCGTCAGGGTCGAGGCGGGGCGGCTCCGGCGCGCCCTCGAGGAGGCCTATGCCCGGCACGGGGACGGGATCGTCGTCCGCATCAGCGTGCCGGTGGGCGGCTACCGGCCGGCCTTCGAGCGCCTCGACGCGGCCCCGGAGCCCATCCCGCCGCCTCCCGCCGCGCCGCTCGCCGCGCGCGAGGCGCCGGTCCCGCCCCCCGTGCCGTCCCCCTCCGAGACGCCCCCGCAGCTGGTGATCGGCCTCAGCCCCCGCGGCCAGACGGCGATCATCGCGCTCCTCGCCGGCATCCTGGTGGTGCTGTGCCTCGAACTGGCGGCGACGCTCGTGCTGCACATGGCGGCGGGCACGGAGGCCCGCCCGCGCGACGTCGCCGAGCGGGTGCGGTAGGCGCGCCCCGCCGCCGCCGCAGCATCCGCCCACGATCGCCCCCGGGGCGGCCGAGCGACGGGACGCGCCGCGGCGGACCCGAGAGGAGGGACCGCTCCCCCGCTCAGGTCCAGCGCGTGGCGAAGCGGGCGAGGTCGGCCGCGTTCGCGAAGGCGACGACGCCGAGGGTCCGGGTCTCCTCCGGCAGCCCCGGAAAGGGGGCGTAGGTCACGCTCCGAAGGCTCAGGGCCGCGCTCGGCGCCTCGGCGGCGGACCAGTCCCGGACCTCGTCGGCGAACGTCCCGGGCGCCTCCGGCGCCACCAGCCCCGACCGCTCGCGCAGGGCGATGACGTAGGGGCCGAGGTCCGGGTGCTGCTCGCGCAGGATCTTGACGATGTCGATCATCGCCGGGGATCGCGGTCAGAAGCTCTGCGGCTCGTTGATCTGCACGACGGGCTGGCCCTTGAAGAAGTTCGGGATGTCGCCGAAGATTTCCTTGCCGTGCTGCGCGCCGGCCTTCTTGAAGTCCTCGAGCGACCGGAAGGTGAGGAGCGCCATCACCTGGAAGGGCGCCGGGCTGCCGTCCGGGGTGCCGCTCGCGCGCACGACCTCGGCCTTCTCGAGGCCCATCGAGGACCAGCGCTCGCGCACGAGCGGCATGTGGCGCTTCAGGTAGTAGTCGAGGTCGAAGGCCGCCGCGTCGGCGCCGCCCGGATACATCACGCTGACCAGGATCATGGCGGTAGGGTCCTCCCAGGGGCTCGTGGCCGGCCCGCCGGCAAGAGAGAGCACCGTTCCGCCGGCGGCGCAACTCGGCCGCGGCGACGCGGGGGGGCCCCGCCCGCGGCGCGGCTCAGTGCAGCTTGATCCGCGGCACCGTGTGGCGGGTGAGCGCGCGGGCCGCGGTGTCGAGGGCGACCTTCCAGGTGCCGTGCAGCGCCTGCTGGTGCATCTTGTAGAGCGACTGGTACATCATGCGGGCGAACAGGCCGGCGATGAAGACGTTCTTGCCCCGGATGAACCCCATCAGGTTGCCCACGGTGGTGTACTCGCCGAGGGAGACGAGGGAGCCGAAGTCGCGGTAGCGGAACGGCGCAAGGGGGCGGCCGGCGAGGCGGTTCGGCATCTGGCGCAGGAGGTGCGTGGCCTGCTGGTGGGCCGCCTGGGCCCGGGGCGGCACCGGCGCCCGGGTGCCCGGATCGACGAGGTGGGCGCAGTCGCCGATCGCGAACACGTCGGGGTCGCGGGTGGTCTGGAGGGTCGGGGTGACGGCGAGCTGGTTGTTGCGGGCGCTCTCCAGCCCGTCGAGGTCGCGCAGGAAGTCCGGCGCCCGCACGCCCGCGGCCCAGACCACCAGCTCGGAGACCACGAAGCGGCCGTCGGCGAGCTGCACCCCGTCGGGCCGCACCTCGGTCACCCGGGCCCGGGTCAGGACGTCGACGCCGATCCCGGCGAGGAGCGCCATCACGTCCTGCGCCAGCCTCTCGGGCACGGCCGGCAGGATCCGGTCGGCCGCCTCGATCAGCGTCAGCTTCAGGTCCTTCTCGGGGTCGATCCGGTCGAGGCCGGTGGCGGCGACCTGCCGGGTGGTGCGGTGCAGCTCGGCCACGAGCTCGGTGCCGGTGGCGCCGGCCCCGATCACCGCGACGTGGAGCTGGCCGGAGCGCACCGGGCCGGCCTGGGAATGGGCCCGGATCATCGCGTTGACGAGGCGCCGGTGGAAGCGCTCGGCCTGGTCGGGCGTGTCGAGGGCGATGGCGTGCTGCTGCACGCCGGGCGTGCCGAAATCGTTGCTGGCGCTGCCGACCGCGATCACGAGCGTGTCGTAGGGGATCCGGCGCTCGGGCGTGACCTCGCGCCCCTCCGCGTCGTGGCTGGCCGCGAGCTGGATCGTGCGGGCGGCCCGCTCGAGGCCGGTCATCTGGCCGATCCGGTAGCGGAAATGGTGCGCGTGGGCGTGGTGCAGGTAGTCGACCGCGTGGTGGCCGACATCCATCGACCCGGCCGCGACCTCGTGCAGGAGCGGCTTCCAGATGTGGGTGCGCGAGCGGTCGACCAGGGTGACCTCGGCCTCGCCGCGCCGTCCGTAGCGGTCGCCGAGCTTGGTGGCGAGCTGGAGCCCCGCCGCGCCCCCGCCCACCACCACGATCCTGTGCGCTCCCGTCCCGGTCTCGCTCGCCACGGCGCCCCTCCCCCGACCTGAGCGGACGACTTTAGCCGCACGGCTCCGGCGGTGTGCAACAAATCGCCGGCCCGGACGGGTGGACGATCGTCCGGGGGGCGCGGTCCGGGGCGCCCGCCGGGCGCCCGCGGCCGCCGGGACCGCTCACCCCCAGACCTCCGGCTCCGGCGGGTGCACGACGCTGCCCTCGAAGCGCAGGCCCGGGGTGCGGTCGCGGGCCAGCAGCAGCGGGCCGTCGAGGTCGACGACCTCGGCGAGCCCCGCCAGCAGCATGGCGGGCGCCATCGCCAGCGAGGTGCCGAGCATGCAGCCGACCATGATCGAGAGGCCCCGCGCCCGGGCCGCCCGGGCGAGCAGCAGGGCCTCGGTCAGGCCGCCCGCCTTGTCGAGCTTGATGTTGATGGCGTCGTAGCGGTCGCTGAGGGCGTCGAGGCCGGCGCGGTCGTGCAGGCTCTCGTCGGCGCAGATCGGGATGGTGCGGGCGACCCGCGACAGGAGCGCGTCGTCGTCCGCCGGCAGCGGCTGCTCGATCAGAGCGACGCCCGCGGCCGCGCAGGCCGCGAGGTTCGCCGCGAGCGTCGCGGGGCTCCAGGCCTCGTTGGCGTCGACGACGAGGCGGGACGCGGGCGCCCCCCGGCGCACCGCCGCGATGCGCTCCGGATCGCCCGCGCCGCCGAGCTTCACCTTGAGGAGCGGGCGGGCGGCGGCGGCGCGCGCCGCCGCCTCCATCTCCTCCGGGCCGCCGAGGCTCAGGGTGTAGGCGGTGGTCACCGGGACCGGCGCCGCGAGGCCGGCGAGCGCGTGGGCGCGCACCCCGCGCCGCTTGGCCTCGAGGTCCCACAGGGCGCAGTCGAGGGCGTTGCGGGCCGCCCCGGCCGGCATCCGGGCGAGGAGGTCGTCGCGGGTGAGGCCGCCCGCGACGGCGTCGCCCTGCGCCGCGATGAGGTCGCGCACGCCCTCCACGGTCTCGCCGTAGCGGGCGTAGGGCACGCACTCGCCCCGGCCGGCGAGCGTCCCGTCGGAGATCTCGGCCACCACCACCACCGCCTCGGTGCGGCTGCCGCGCGAGATGGTGAAGCGCCCGGCGATCGGCCAGCGCTCCACCGCGACGGCGAGGCGGATCACGCGGAGGCTCCCGCCGCCCCGGCCGCCGCGGCGCCGGCCGGCGCGGCCCCGGCCGCCGGGAACTCGGCCACGAGGCGGTCGACCAGGGTCTCGACCCCGAAGCGCACCGGGTCGGTCGCCGGGAGGCCGTGCTCGGCGGCGAGCCGCTCCAGCACGGCGCGGGCCTCGGCCTCCCCGAGCGCCTGCGTGTTCACCGCGATGCCGACCGGCCGGATGCCCGGGTTGGTCAGGCGGCCGCAGCCGATCGTCAGGTCGATCACCTCCCGGATGGAGGGGAGGGGGTGCTGCACGCCGCGCATCCGGGTCCGGGTCGGCTCGTGGCAGATCACGAAGGCGTCCGGCTGGGCCCCGTGCAGCAGGCCCAGGCTGACGCCCGCGAAGCTCGGGTGGAACAGCGAGCCCTGGCCCTCGATCAGGTCCCAGTGCCCGGCGGCGGCGGCGGGGGAGATCCACTCGACCGCGCCCGAGATGAAGTCCGCCACCACGGCGTCGATGGCGACGCCGCGGCCGGAGATGAACACCCCGGTCTGGCCGGTGGCGCGGAAATCGGCGTCGAGGCCGCGGGCCCGCATGCCGCGCTCGAGCGCCAGCGCGGTGTACTTCTTGCCCACCGAGCAGTCGGTGCCGACGGTGAGCAGGCGCAGGCCGGAGCGCTTGACGCCCTTGCCGGTGTCGAAGCGCTGGTCGGAGTGGCGCACGTCGTGCAGCCGCCGGCCGGTCCGCTCGGCCGCCGCCGCGATCGCCGGCACCGAGCCGAGCCGGGTGTGCAGCCCGCTCGCCACGTCGAGCCCGGCCTCCATGGCGGCGACGATCGAGGCGACCCAGTGGTCGGGCAGGACGCCGCCCGCGTTGACCACCCCGACGATCAGGGTGCGGGCGCCCTTCTCCACCCCCTGCGCCAGGGTGAGGTCGGGGATGCCGAGGTCGGCCGCGCAGCCGGGCAGGCGGAGCTGGCCGACGCACCAGTCGGGCCGCCAGTCCACGATGCCGTAGGCCGTCTTGGCGGCGAGCCGGTCCGGCACGTCGCCCAGGAACATCAGGTAGGGGGTGGCGATCTGCATGAGTGTCCGTATCCGTCGGGGGCAGCCGCGTCCGCCGGGCAAGCGGCGGGCCGCCCGATCTCCTCGCGCCGGCACCTTCACCCGCGCTGCCGCGGCGTGCAACACGGGAGCGCTGGCCTGCGCCTTGCGTCGGGCGGCGCATCGGGGCCTTCGCCCCGGCGGCCAAGCGGCCCCGCGCCCCTTCCGGGAGCGGTCGGGCCGACGGTCTCCGCAGGGCTCCCCGCCCGCGTACTCCCGACCCTTGACGGCGCGGCACGGGATGGCGGACGTAGGGCCCTGCCCAAAAGGAGAGCACGAATGCGCTTGAGAAGCCTGCTTCCCGTCCTGCTCGCCGGCCTCGCGGCCGCGCCGGCATCCGCTCAGGACCTGACCGGGACGATGAAGAAGATCAAGGAAACCGGGCAGATCACGCTGGGCTACCGCGATTCCTCCGTGCCGTTCTCGTACCTCGACGGAAGCCAGAAGCCCGTCGGCTACGCCATGGACATCTGCAGCAAGGTCGTCGAGGCCGTGAAGGCCGACATGAAGCTCGACAAGCTCGAGGTCAGGCTCAACCCGGTGACCTCCGCGACGCGCATCCCGCTGATCGCCAACGGCACCGTCGACCTCGAGTGCGGCTCGACCACCAACAACGCCGATCGCCAGAAGCAGGTCGCCTTCACCAACACCCACTTCCTGACCGCGAGCCGCTTCGTCGCCAAGAAGGCGAGCAACGTCTCGAAGTTCGAGGACCTGAAGGGCAAGGTGGTGGTCTCGACCTCCGGCACCACCAACATCAAGCAGATCAACGAGTACAACGCGGAGAAGAAGCTCGGCATCACGATCCTGCCGGCCAAGGACCACGCCGAGGCGTTCCTGATGGTCGAGACCGGGCGCGCGGTCGCCTTCGTGATGGACGACGTGCTGCTCGCCTCGCTCGCCGCCGGCTCGAAGGACCCGAACGCCTACCTCATCTCGTCGGACGCGATCTCGAAGCCCGAGCCCTACGGCATCATGCTGCGCAAGGACGACGCCCCCTTCAAGAAGGTCGTCGACGCCGCGACCGCCGCGTTCTACCGCAGCCCCGAGGGCAAGGCGGCCTACGACCGCTGGTTCACGAAGGCGATCCCGCCGCGGGACATCAACCTCAACCTGCCGATGAGCGAGGCCCTCCAGAAGGCCTTCTCGACCCCGAGCGACAGCCCGGACCCGGCGATGTACTGACCGCCGGCCCGCCCCCGGGGCGGGCCGTCCCCGGCGCGCCGCTCGGGGGGCCCTCCCGGGACGGCGGAGCGGCGATCCCGGGGGCCGGGCGCGAAAATTCCCGGTGACGGCGCGCCGGGCCCCTTCCGTCCCGCCTCGCCCGGGCCGGAAAACCGTCTACCATCGCGCGCGGCGCGGCTCCCGAGGCAGGGCATGAACTACAACTGGAACTGGGGCATCTTCTTCGAGGCCTCGCCCGAGGGGACCGGCACCTACGCCGACATGCTGCTGTCGGGGCTGATCTGGACCATCGTCACGGCCCTCTGCGCCTGGGTGATCGCCTTCGCGGTCGGCTCGGTCATCGGCGTGATGCGGACCCTGCCGGGCCGGGTCCCGCAGGCCTTCGGCAACGCCTACGTCGAGCTGTTCCGCAACGTGCCCCTGCTCGTGCAGATGTTCCTGTGGTTCTTCGTGCTGCCCGAGGTGCTGCCCGAATCCTGGGGCACCTGGCTGAAGCAGATGTCCAACGCGCCGTTCTACACCGCGGTCGTGTGCCTGGGCCTCTTCACCGCCTCGCGGGTCGCCGAGCAGGTCCGGGCCGGCATCCAGGCCCTGCCGCGGGGCCAGCGCATGGCCGGCACCGCGCTCGGGCTCACCACCGCGCAGACCTACCGCTACGTCCTGCTCCCCAACGCCTACCGCATCATCCTGCCGCCGATGACCTCCGAGTTCCTCAACAACCTCAAGAACACGTCGGTGGCGCTGACCATCGGGCTGCTGGAGCTCACCGCCCGGGCGCGCTCGATGCAGGAATTCTCCTTCCAGGTCTTCGAGGCCTTCACGGCCGCGACGCTCCTGTACATCCTGATCAACCTCGTGGTGGTGACCGCCTCGGGGCTGCTGGAGCGCCGCTTCGCGGTGCCCGGCCGCTAGGGGGCCGGGCCCGCTCCGCCCGCTAGGGGCCGGGCCCGCTCCGGCCGCGGCGGCCCCGGGCCTTCACGGCGTCGCGCAGCCTTCGTGGTGCCGCGCCGACCCGGTTTCCACCATGCCGGGAATTGCTCTAGATCTCCCGACCTCCTCCCGCGCGGATTGAGCCCTCGATGTTCGCCAACTTCGACTTCAGCGTCATCCTCACCTCGCTGCGCTACCTCTTCCTCGACGGGATGACGTTCACCCTGACCCTGACCGCGCTCGCGGCGGTGGGCGGCGTGGTGCTCGGCACGCTGATCGCCATGATGCGGCTGTCGGGCCTGCCGGTGCTGCCGCAGGTCGCCAAGGTCTACGTCAACTTCATGCGCTCGCTGCCGCTGGTGCTGGTGATCTTCTGGTTCTACTTCCTCGTGCCGTATATCGGGCAGTGGGCGACCGGGGCGGAGCGGCCGATCCAGGTCGGCGCCTTCACGTCCTCGCTCGTCACCTTCACGCTGTTCGAGGCGGCCTACTTCTCGGAGATCATGCGGGCGGGCATCCAGTCGATCCCCCGGGGCCAGGCGGCGGCCGCCTCGGCCCTCGGCCTCACCTACTGGCAGTCGATGAGCACCGTCATCCTGCCCCAGGCCTTCCGCAACATGCTGCCGGTCCTCCTGACCCAGACCATCGTGCTGTTCCAGGACACCTCGCTCGTCTACGTGCTGTCGATCACCGACTTCCTCGGCGCCGCCTCCAAGGTGGCCCAGCGCGACGGGCGCCTCGTCGAGATGTACCTGTTCGCGGCGGTGGTCTACTTCGCCGTCTGCTTCGTCGCCTCGCTGCTCGTGCGCCGCCTGCAGCGCCGCGTCGCCATCATCCGCTAGGCGCGCCACGCGCCCGGCGGCCCGTTCGAACGTCCCGAGGCGGGCCCGCGGCGAGCCGCGGCCCCGCTCTCGGGCCCTGCCCAAGGGACAGCCCCATGACCTCGTCCGCGATGCCGCCCCCCGCCACCGCCCCGGAGCCCCAGCGGCCCGGCGCCGGCGCGCCGCCCTCCAGCCCCGTCGCCGCCCCGCTCGCGGGCCCGGCGCCCGCGGCCGCGGCGGGCGTCCCGATGATCGCCATCGACCAGGTCAGCAAGTGGTACGGCGACTTCCAGGTGCTGACGAACTGCACGACATCCGTCGTCAAGGGCGAGGTGGTGGTGGTCTGCGGCCCGTCGGGCTCGGGCAAGTCGACCCTGATCAAGTGCGTCAACGCCCTCGAGCCGTTCCAGAAGGGCCAGATCACCGTCGACGGCACCAAGGTCGTCGACAGGCGCACCAACCTGCCGCAGCTGCGCTCGCGGGTCGGCATGGTGTTCCAGCACTTCGAGCTGTTCCCCCACCTGTCGATCACCGGCAACCTGAGCCTCGCCCAGCGCAAGGTGCTGGGGCGCGGGCGCGAGGAGGCCGAGGCCAAGGGCATGGCGCTCCTGGAGCGCGTCGGGCTCAAGGCCCACGCCCACAAGTTCCCGGGCCAGCTCTCGGGCGGGCAGCAGCAGCGCGTCGCCATCGCCCGGGCGCTGGCCATGAACCCGGTGGTGATGCTGTTCGACGAGCCGACCTCGGCCCTCGACCCCGAGATGGTCGGCGAGGTGCTCGACGTGATGGTGGAGCTCGCCCGCGAGGGCATGACCATGATGGTGGTGACCCACGAGATGGGCTTTGCCCGCAAGGTCGCCAACCGGGTGATCTTCATGGACCGCGGCGAGATCGTCGAGGATGCCCGCAAGGAGGATTTCTTCGGCTCGCCCCGCAGCGAGCGCGCCCAGACCTTCCTGTCGAAGATCCTGTCGCACTGAACCGAAGGAACGCCGTCGATGAGGATGATCGGCAACTGGCGCTCGGCCGCGGCCTTCCGGGTCCGGATCGCCCTCAACCTCAAGGGCCTGCCCTACGAGGAGACCTTCATCGACCTCGATGCCGGCGACCAGCACCGGCCGGAGTTCCGCGCCATCAACCCGCAGGGCGCGGTGCCGGCCTTCTTCGACGGCGACGGCCCGCCGCTGACCCAGTCCCTGGCGATCCTCGAGTACCTGGAGGAGACGCACCCCGAGCCGGCCCTGCTGCCGCGCGAGCCGAAGGCCCGCGCCCGGGCCCGCTCGCTGGCGCAGGTCGTCGCCGGCGACACCCACCCGCTCTACGTGCCGCGGGTGCGCAGCTACCTCACGGACGACCTCGGCCTGCCCCGCGACACGATGCTCGGCTGGCTCAGGCACTGGTTCGGCGCCGGCCTCGCGACGCTCGAGACCCGCCTCGCCACGGAGCCCGGCACCGGGCGCTACTGCCAGGGCGACGCGATCAGCCACGCCGACCTCTGCCTCGTCAGCCTCTGGGTCGGCACCGCGATCTTCTCCGTCGACACCGCGCCCTACCCGACCGTGCGGCGCATCGCCGAGGCGTGCCTGGCGCAGGACGCCTTCGCGCGGGCGCATCCCGGGCGCCAGCCGGGTGCGCCGGCCTGAGGCGCGGGCCCCGGCCGGAGCCGGCCGAACGGACCCCCGGCGCGCCCTCAGGTCGCGGAGCGTGGGCGGGGGAGGGCTGCGGCGCGGGGCTCGACGCCCGCCCGCCCCGCGCCACCTTGACCGGGAGGAGCACCCCGCCATGCCGCTCAGACCCTTCGCCCGCCTGCGCGCCGTCCCTCTCCTGGCCGCCGCCCTCCTGGCCCTCGCCGGCCCGGCCGCCCGCGGGCAGGGGGCGCCCCCCGGGATGCCGGGCGCCGGGGCGATCCCGTCCGACGACGCCCGCCTGCTCCCGGTCTTCGCGCCCCACGGCATGGTGGCCTCGCAGGAGGCCAAGGCCACCCGGGTCGGCGTCGACGTCCTCAAGCGCGGCGGCAACGCCGTCGACGCCGCGGTGGCGGTGGGCTTCGCCCTCGCGGTGACCCTGCCGAAGGCCGGCAACCTCGGCGGCGGCGGCTTCATGATGGTGCACCTCGCCGCCCGCAACGAGACGGTGGCGCTCGACTACCGCGAGACCGCCCCGGCCGCCGCCGCCCGGGACATGTTCCTCGACCCCTCCGGCGCGCCCGACCCGCGGGCCTCGACGGCGACCGGCCGGGCGGTGGGCGTGCCCGGCACCGTGCGGGGCCTCGCCGAGGCGCTCGCCCGCTACGGCTCGGGCCGCTTCAGCCTGGCGGACCTGATCGCGCCGGCCGAGGCCCTCGCCCGCGAGGGCATCGCGGTGGACGAGGACCTCGCCGATTCCCTGCCCCGCGCCGCGGCGCGGCTCGGCGCGTGGCCGTCGACCCGGGCGGTCTTCTTCAACGGCACGCGGCCGTTCGGCTGGGGCGAGCGGCTGGTGCAGCCCGACCTCGCCGCCACCCTGCGGGCGATCCAGGCGGGCGGGCCGGACGCGTTCTACCAGGGCCCCGTCGCCGAGAGGATCGCGGACGCGGTGCGGGCGGCGGGCGGGGTCATGACGCCGGCCGACCTCGCCGGCTACCGGGTGGCGGTCCGCCGGCCGGTGCGCGGCAGCTACCGGGGCTACGACGTCGTGGCGATGCCGCCGCCGAGCTCCGGCGGCGTCCACCTGATCGAGATCCTCAACATCCTGGAGGGCTTCGATCTCGGGGCGTCCGGGGCCGGCGGCGCGGCCTCGGTGCATCTCCTCGCTGAGGCGATGAAGCAGGCCTACGCCGACCGCGCCACCTTCCTGGGCGACCCCGACCGGGTGAAGGTGCCGGTGGCGGGGCTGACGGCCAAGCCCTACGCGGCGCTGCTGCGGTCTCGCATCGACCCGGACCGGGCCCGCCCGGCCGAGGCCGTCAAGGCGGGCGATCCCCTGCCGTTCGAGCCCGACCAGACCACGCACTTCTCGGTGGTCGACCGGGACGGCAACGCGGTCTCGAACACCTACACGCTGAACTTCTCCTACGGGCTCGGGCTCGTGGCCGAGGGCACCGGCATCCTCCTCAACAACGAGATGGACGATTTCTCCGCCAAGCCCGGCGCCCAGAACGCCTACGGGCTCGTGGGCGGCGACGCCAACGCGGTGGCGCCGGGCGCCCGGCCGCTCTCCTCCATGACCCCGACCTTCCTGTTCCGCGACGGCCGCCTCGTCCTCGTCACCGGCAGCCCGGGCGGCAGCCGCATCATCTCGACGGTGCTCCAGGTGGTGGTCAACCTGATCGACTTCCGCATGAACCTCGCCGAGGCGGTGGCGGCGCCCCGGATCCACCACCAGTGGCGGCCGGACGCGCTGCTCGTCGAGACCGGGCTGTCGCCCGACACCCTGGCCCTGCTGCGCCAGCGCGGCCACCGGGTCGTGGTGGGCTCGACCTCGGGCTCGGCCAATTCCGTCCTGGTCGCCCCCGAGGGCCTGGCGGGCGCCGCCGACCCGCGCCAGCGCGGCACGCTCGCGGACGGCTACTGATGTCCTCAGCGCGCGGCCCCGATCGCCGCAGGGCGGCGCCACGGGTCAGGCGCGGCGGAGCGCGGGTCCGACGGGCTCTGACCCGTGATGCCACCATCTCGCGCGGCTGCCGGAGCGCCCCGGAGGATCAACTCGGCCGCGGCAGGACGTCGTCCGGCACGGCGCGCTGGAGGCTCGCGGCGTCGGGGACGTCCGCGAGGCCAACGCGATCCCGCACCAGCGCGGCGTAGGCCGCACGCTGCCCTGGCGTCACGGGAGCGAGCCGGTCTCCGGCCAGATCGGCCGCGACCTGAAGCGGATCGAGGTGGTAGGCGTGCAACTCGGTCTCGGTGCCGGCCTTCCGGAGGCGGGCCCGGAACGCGTCGGCGACCTCCTGGGCCTGCGGATGGTGGAAAACGTCCCGCAGGGTGTCCCGGATCCTGCCCCAGAACTGCCGCTTGAGATCGTCGGGAACGTCCGCGGCCGCGTCGACGATCCCGTAGGGCTCCTCGTTGAGGTCGTCGGGCATGGCGGTGGATCCCTGGTGTCGGCGGTCGGGGTCAGAAGGTGTAGGCCGCTCGGTCGGCGAGCCTCACCGGCGTGAGGCCGCGGATCGCACGCCGAGTATGGAAACTGATCTGGTCGCAATCCGCAATCACCAGGCGCTGGGGCCAAAGCGTCACCGGCCCGTAGACGACGTCGTACGGCGCAGGCCGGGGCGGAATGCGCTGGTGCGGGGCGAAGCCGTGCCGGCAGTCCGTGACCAGATTCCAGAAATCCCGGATCGGGCGGACGAAGGTCAGGCTGTCCAGGCCCGCCAGCCAATCCCTGTCGAGATCGAAGCCGAGCACGACGGCGTGCAGCCCGGGCTGAGGCGGTGCTCGCAAAACCCTGGTGTTGGCCCACTCCCTGGCCTGATGCAACCGGGTAGTGACGTAGAACCCTTGTCCAAAATCGGTGTTCGGGCGGCATAGCGCCAAAGTGACGACAAATGAAAGCGGCGTTCCGAGAGCTGCGTTGGGCGCCACTGCGGCCGAAACGTCGTCCGTCCCATGGTAGACGCGCAGGACAGGGTTGCTCCATACTGGCATGTCTCGTCCTTGCCGCCGCGTACCCAGCGTTACACGGGCTTGGAGCGATGGCAATCCGCGATCTCGCGGCGATCCTGAGCGCGGTGGCTTGGCCTTGCGTCGTTCTGACGATCCTGTTCGTGATGCGGGCCGAGCTCTCCTTCGTCGCCGGCGCGCTCGCCCGCAAGATCGAGCGCGCCAGGAGGCTCAAGGTCGGCAGGTCCGGGCTCGACGTCGTCGAGGAGGTCGTGCGGCGCAGTATCGTCCTCGCCGCCCGGCGCGCCGGCGGCGGGCGAGTCCCCATCGCCGACGAGGAGCCGACCGCGTGGCCCGAGCGGGCGACGCCTGGCGGATCGCCTGGGCCGGTTGACGCTCGCTCTCGGGCTGCCGCGCCGAGCCCCGGCCGCGAGCGGCAGCGAGGGCCGGGTGGTCGCCCTGGCGACCGCCATCGCCCTGGCTCCGAGGCCATGCGACCTCGCGCGGGTCGCGCTCCCCGCGCAATCGGCGGATTTTAACTTCACCCGCGACCGCATCGTCCTGGCGCTGCTCGCGCTCCTGTCCAGCCAGGCGCCGGGACGGGCGCCGGCGCGCATCGACCATCCTGTCCGCGGTCGAGCACCGGAGCGGTGCGGACGCGCACCCGTCCCTGCGGCGGCTGGTGGACAAGACGCGCGGCATCCTGGCGGATCTGGGCGACTGACCGGGGGGAGCGGCCGGCGCGTCCGCCGGCCGCGGCCGCGACGGGATTAAGGAGCGGGCCCCGCTCGTTTACCCACCATGATGCTTCGCAAGAGACCCGACGTCCTCGACCTCCTGGTGCCGCTCCGGCGCTACGCCCGGTCCCTGACGCGCGACCCGGGCCAGGCCGACGACCTCGTGCACGACACCCTCGTGCGCGCCCTCGAGCGGCAGGGCACCTTGCGGCCGGGCACCAACCTGCGCACCTGGCTGATGACCGTGCTGCACAACGCCTTCATCGACGACCAGCGCCGCCGCAAGGTGGAGGCGCGCTACGCCGACGCCCTCGGGCACATCGCCGACGCCGCCGTGCCCCCGGCCCAGGAGGGCCACGTGCGCCTGGCCCAGATCCGCGAGGCCTTCCACCGCCTGCCCGACGAGCAGCGCGAGGCGCTGCACCTCGTGACCATCGAGGGGCTGGCCTACCAGGAGGCGGCGGACGTGCTCGGCATCCCGATCGGGACGCTGATGTCGCGCCTGGGCCGCGCCCGCGCCGCCCTGCGCAGCATCGAGAGCGGGGCGGCGCCGCGGCTGCCGGCGCCGGAGGCGCCGCCGGTGCGGCAGGCCCCGCGCCTGCGCGTGGTGCAGGGAGGCGGCCCGTCCGCGGACGCCTCGTGAGGCGGCGCGGCGGAGCCGGAGGGGGAGCGTGGAGGCGATGATGGACCCGATCACCGAGGCGGACCTGAACGCCTACATCGATGGGCAGCTCGATCTCGGCCGGCGGATCGAGGTCGAGGGGCACCTCGCCGCGCATCCCGAGACGGCCGCCCGGGTGATGGCGGACCTGCGCACGCGGGACGCCCTGTCGGCGGTGTTCACGCCGCCGCCGGGCCTGCGGTCCGGCCCGGTGCCGGAGCGCCTCCTGGGCGCGGCCCGCCGCCTCGACCGCACGCTGGCCTTCCGGCGCATCGGGGCCCGCCTCCAGCGCGCCGCCGTCATCGCGCTCCTGGTCGGGGCGGGCTGGCTGCTGCACGCCGAGACCGGCGGGTTCGGGGTGCCCGGCACCATCGCGTCGACGCATTCCCCGGCCTTCGTGGAGGAGGCCCTCCAGGCGCGCCAGGCCACCCTGGTGCGGGCCCGCGTCGCCTCGCAGCGTCCGACGCCCGCCTACGACCGCCGGGAGGTCGAGGCCGCCACCGGCATCGCCCTGCCGGACCTGCCGAAGGACTGGCGCGTCGACGACTTGCAGATCTTCCCCTCGCGCAGCGGCGCGGGCGTCGAGGTCGCCATCGACGCCGGCAGCCTCGGCAAGGTCGCGCTCTTCGCCACCCGCACGGCCGACGCGGAGGCACTCGCGCCCGAGGTCGCCCGCTCGGCCGACGCCGTGACGGTGTACTGGAAGGCCGGGCACGCCGCTTACGCCCTCAGCGGCTCCGGCAACGAGCCGGACCTCGGCCGCGCCGCCGCGACGCTGGCCGCGCTCCGGCCCTGAAGGCCGCCCCGATCCGCCCGGCCCGCGGGACGGGCCGGCCGATCCCGCCCTTGATCAAGCATCCCCCGACGGCGGCCGGGCGCGCAGCGCCCGGTCCCGCGCACCGGAGACCTTTGCCCGATGAACACTCCCTACGCCTGGCAGACGCCGGCGGCACCGGCCGGCGCTGCCTTCGACGAGGGCCTGCGCCAGCACATGCTGCGGGTCTACAACACCATGGGCCTCGGCCTCGCGCTCACCGGCCTCGTGGCGCTCGGCGTCGCGTCCACGCCGGCGCTCGCCAGGCCGCTGTTCGGCACGCCGCTCAAGTACGTCGTGATGCTGGCGCCGCTCGCCTTCGTGATGGTCCTGTCGTTGCGCATGGAGCGCCTCTCGGCCGCCACCGCCCACGCCCTGTTCTGGGCCTTCTGCGCCGTGATGGGGCTGTCCCTCGCCTCGATCTTCATGGTCTTCACCGGGACCAGCATCGCCCGCACGTTCTTCATCACGGCGGCGATGTTCGGGGCGACCAGCCTCTACGGCTACACGACGAAGCGCGACCTCTCGCGCATGGGGTCGTTCCTGGCCATGGGCCTGATCGGCCTCGTCATCGCCTCCGTGGTGAACCTCTTCCTCGGCTCGAGCGCGCTGCAATTCGCGATCTCGCTCATCGGGGTGGTGGTCTTCACCGGGCTCACCGCCTACGACACCCAGTCGATCAAGGAGCAGTACGCCGAGAGCTGGGGCCAGGAGGCGTCGTCCAAGCTCGCGGTGTTCGGGGCGCTGTCGCTCTACCTGAACTTCATCAACCTGTTCCAGCTCCTGCTGAACCTCACCGGCGACCGGGAATAGGCGGGCCGCCCCCGCGGCCTGCGCTGCCTGCAACCTCCCCATGCGGCGCGCCGCCTGAACCCTCGCGCCGTTCCCGCCTTATGCTGCAATGCAGCAACGGGAACGGCAATGCAGCACACGCTCGAGCAGACCCTCCGGGCCGAGCCAGCCTCCGGCCGGCCCGCCGGCCTGGCGCTCCTCGCCCTGGCGGCGGCCTCCTTCGGGATCGGCACCACCGAGTTCGTCATCATGGGCCTCCTGCCCGAGGTGGCGGGCGACCTGCGGGTCACGATCCCGCAGGCGGGCCTGCTGGTCTCGGCCTACGCGCTCAGCGTGACCTTCGGCTCCCCGGCGGTGGCGATCCTGATCGCCCGCCTCGACCGGCGCCGGGCGCTGCTCGCGCTCGTGGGCCTCTTCATCCTCGGCAACGCGCTCTGCGCGCTGGCGACGGGCTACGGCCTCCTGATGCTGGCCCGGATCGTCACGGCCCTGTGCCACGGCGCCTTCTTCGGGCTCGGCTCCGTGGTGGCGGCGGACCTCGTGCCGGCCCGCCGCAAGGCCAGCGCCATCGCCATCATGTTCACCGGACTGACGCTCGCGAACGTGCTCGGCGTCCCGTTCGGCACGGCGCTCGGCCACGCCCTCGGCTGGCGCGCGACGTTCTGGGCCGTCGTCGGCATCGGCTTCGCGGCCGCCGCGGCTTTGTTCGCCTGGCTGCCGCGCAACCTCCCCCGGGAGGGCGGCAACCTCCTGGCCGAGGTCCGGGTGCTGCGCCGGCCGCAGGTGCTGCTCGCCATGCTGCTCAGCGTGCTGGCCTCCGCGAGCCTCTTCAGCGTCTTCACCTACGTGGCGCCGCTCCTCGCCGCCACCGCCCGGGCGACCCCGAACGAGATCACCGGCGTGCTGCTGCTGTTCGGGGTCGGGCTGACGCTCGGCAACACGCTCGGCGGGCGCCTCGGCGACTGGCGCCTGATGCCCTCCGTGATCGGCCTCGCCCTGGCGCTCTGCGCCACCCTGCTGGGGCTCGTGCCGGCGACCCGCGCCCTGGTGCCGGCCACCGCCCTCATCGGCGTCTGGGGCGTGCTCGCCTTCGCGCTGGTGGCGCCGCTGCAGATGCGCGTGCTCACGGCCGCGGACGGCGCCCGCACCCTCGCCTCGACGGTCAACCAGGGCGCCTTCAACTTCGGCAACGCGACCGGCGCCTGGCTCGGCGGCGTGGCGATCGGCGCCGGGATCGATTACGGCCACCTGCCGCTGATCGGCGCCGGCCTCGCCCTCGCGGTGGCGGCGGTCGGGGTGGTGGCCCACCGCACGGACCGGTGAGGCGGGCGCGCGGACGCGGGCGGGGCTAGCCGCCCGCGTCCGGCGGCAGCCCGGCCAGGGGGTCGAGGGCGGCGACCCCGAGCGCGGTGAAGCGCAGGGGCGTGCGGGAGAGGACCGTGAGCCCCCGGGCCCGGGCCGTCGCGGCGATCAGCAGGGTTCCGGTCTCGACCGCGTCCGGGCGGACCGCCTCCCGCAGGCCGGCCGCGATGAGGGCCACGTCGGCGTCGACCGGCAGCAGGCGGGCGGAGAAGTCGCGCAGGAGCGTGGTGCGCAGGGCCTCGATCGCCGCGGCCCGCCCGGCGCGGCCCTGGCGGCGCAGCCGGATCAGCCCGGCCTCGATCTCCATCAGGGTCACGACGCTCACGCAGAGCAGGCGGTCGTGCCGGTCCATCCAGGCGATCACGGCCTCGGCCTCGCGCCGCCGGGCGGGGTCGAACAGCGTCGCGATCGTCGTGTCGAGCAGGTACATCGGTCCTCGCGGGTCCGCGGCGGGGTGGCGTCGGGTCGGCCGTGCGCTCAGGCCGCGTCGGCCGGCCCCGGGACCTGGGGCGACGGGGGCTCGGCGAGGATCTCGGCGTAGCCCGGCTCGCCCGCCTCGCCCGCATGGGTGAGGAACAGGGCCGCGAGGGTGCCCGGCTGCCCCTGGCGCCCCTGCCACTCGGCCTCGGAGACGACCACCACGGCCTCCCGGGGCGAGCGCGTGATGCGCTGCGGCTCCCCCGCGAGCACGCGCTCGACCAAAGCCGAGAGCTCGGCCCGCGCCTTGGGCAGGGAGTGGGTGGGCAGCGGCTCCGGCTTCATCAGGTCACGACCTTCGGTCCGTCTCGGGCGATCCTTGTACCGGAGCGGGGCCGGGTTGCCCAGGAAGCCGCGCGCCGACGCTCCGGCGCGGGCCGTGGCGGCCTTCAGCGCCTCGGCCCGCGGCCTTCAGCGCCGCGGGCGCGGTCCCGGCGGCACCGGTGCGGGCCCGGCCCGGCGCCCCGCCGCCAGCCAGTAGACGAGGCCGGCGACGCCGCCGGCCAGGAACAGCACGGCCGTCACCCGGCCCTCCGCCGCCCCGGCCGGGCCGGCGGCGGCGCCGCGCACGCCCCGCATCAGCCAGGGCAGCAGCGCCGTGAGGAGCCCCGTGGCGCCGCCGTACCAGGCGAGCGAGCGCCAGCCCAGCACCTCGCCCACGAGGGCGTTCAGGGCCGGCGGCACCACCACGAGCAGCACGAGGGCGCGCCCGAGGGCGAGGGCGGCCTCGACCAGGCCGGGATCGGGCAGGTAGCCCTCGGCGAGGTCGGAGAGCACGGCGGCGATGCCCGAGAGCCCGAGCGAGCCGGCGAGGTCGCGCAGGGCCGGATCGAGCAGCACGCCGGCCCCGAGGACCGCCGCCCCGGCCGGGATCGCCAGGAGCAGCGCCACGCCGATCACGAGGAGGCGGCCGAGCAGGCGCATCGGGCCCTACGGCGCGGCGGCGAAGGGCCCGGGGCAGCGCCGGTCCCTCGGGGGCGCGGTGGGCGCGCGGCGCGGCGACGGCTTGCGGAGCATTCCGGACCTTTCGTAAGGGAGCAGCGACCCTAGAATCCTCCGGGCCGGGAATCCAGGCCGGGGGAGAGCTGGAGCCGAGGGACGCCATGCCGGCCACCGCCCCCGAGCCGCGAGCCATGATCGCGCCGCCCGCCCGGCCCGGCTCCGTTCCCCGCGCCACGCTCAAGGCCCGGCCGGGCCCGGCCCGACGCGCCGCGGCCGCATCGACGCCGGAGTGACCACTGTGCCCGACCGCTTCCTGCGCATCGCCCTGACGGCCGCCCTGGTGCTGCTCGCGCTGTTCGTGGCGCAGCCCTACCTCACCGGGCTGCTGTTCTCCGTCGAGACGCCGCGCGCCGTGACGGCGCGGGGCGACCTCGCGCCCTCCGAGGCCGCGACCGTGGCCCTGTTCGAGCGCGTCGCGCCCTCGGTGGTCTACGTCTTCAGCAAGCGGGCCGCGCGCGACCGGGACCTGATGCAGGTCGATCCCTACAGCGGGGAGGGCCAGCAGCAGGGCGGCGAGCAGACCGGCTCCGGCTTCGTCTGGGACGCGGCCGGCCACGTCGTCACGAACAACCACGTCATCCAGGGCGGCGGGGAGATCTCGGTGCGGCTCTCCACCGGCGAGGTCGTGCCCGCGAGCCTCGTCGGCACGGCGCCGAACTACGACCTCGCGGTGCTGAAGCTCGGGCGCGCCAGCAGCACCCCGCCGCCCATCGCCATCGGCACCTCCGCCGACCTCAAGGTCGGCCAGTCGGTCTTCGCCATCGGCAACCCGTTCGGCCTCGACCACACCCTGACCACCGGCGTCGTCAGCGCCCTCCAGCGGCGGCTGCCGACCGCGGAGGGGCGCGAGCTCTCCGGCGTCATCCAGACCGACGCGGCGATCAACCCGGGCAATTCCGGCGGCCCGCTGCTCGATTCCGCCGGGCGCCTGATCGGGGTCAACACCGCGATCTTCTCGCCGTCCGGCGCCAGCGCCGGCATCGGCTTCGCGATCCCGGTCGACGTGGTCAACCGGGTGGTGCCGAACCTGATCCGGACCGGGCGCACGCCCACGCCCGGCATCGGCATCGTGGCCGCGCCGGAGGAGGCGACCGCCCGTCTCGGCATCGACGGCATCGTGGTGGTGCAGGTGCTGCGCGGCTCGCCCGCGGCGGCGGCGGGCCTGCGCGGCCTCGACGCCTCCGGGGGCCTCGGCGACGTCATCGTGGGCGTGAACGGCCGGCCGGTCCACCGCCTGCCCGACCTCACGGCGGCCATGGAGGCCGCCGGGATCGGGCAGAGCGTGACCCTCAAGATCGACCGGGACGGGCAGGCCCGGAGCGTCACGGTGACGCCCGCCGATGTCGGCCGGGTGCGGCCGTGAGGGCATCGCCCGCACCCCCGCGCGCCGCTACGCTGCGGGCCGACGCCGAACGGGAGCCCTGGATCGTGAGCCCACGCCCGACCGCCGCGCGACCGCGCGCCGCCGCAGCCCTCGCCGCGGGAGGCCTCGCGGCGGCGTGCCTGGCCGGAGGCCTGCTCGCCGCCGGCCCCCTGCCGGCGGGGGCGGGCGAGC
>NZ_QOWC01000112.1 GCF_003574465.1 Methylobacterium crusticola | reverse complement strand
GCCGCGGCGGCCCCGCGGCCTCGGCCGCGCCGCGCGGACCCCCCGGCCCGGGACCGGCCTTCGCGCCCGCCGTAGCGCTCCGGGGCCGAGCCCGATCCCGGATCGGGTCCCCGCATCGTCCCGCGCCTGCACGGAGCCGGTCCCCGGCCCCGGTCCAGGGGCGCACCAGGCAGACCGGACCCGACCCGATGGCGCGCCTCTCCCGCTACTCCCGCTTCCTGCGCGGCTCGGCCCTGATCGCCCTCGTGCGGATCGGCGGGGCCGGCTTCGGCTTCCTCGCCCAGGCGCTCCTCGCCCACATCCTGGGCGCCCGGGACCTCGGCCTGTTCTACGCCGCCACCAGCCTCGCGGCCGTCGCGGGGCTCCTCGCCGCGCAGGGCTACCCGCAGATCGCCGCCCGCTTCGCGGCGCGCTACCGCCGCGAGGGGCGCCGCGACCTCTTCGCGGCCTTCGTGGCCCGCGCCACCCTCGACGGCGCGACGGCGGCCCTGGCGCTCGGCGGCCTGATCGCGGCCGCGAGCCTCGCGGCGCCCGGCCTCGATCCGTCCACCCGGGCCTGCGGGGCGATCGCCGGCCTGATGGTGGCGGCAACCACCTGCCTGACCATCTCCACGAACCTCGCCGGCGCGATCCGGCTGTTCGGCCTCTGCTACGTGCCCGAGTGCCTGGTGCGGCCGCTCGCCTTCCTGGCCCTGGTGGCGGGGCTCGGCCTCGCGGTGCCGGACGTCTCGGGCGTGCTCGTCACGGCCGTGTTCGCCGGGCTCACGATCGTGGTCGCGGCGGCGCAGGCCGGGCTGATGCGCCGCCACCTGCCGGCCTGGCGCCGGCCCCGGCCCGCCGAGCGCCGCCTCGCGCGCCGCTGGCGCGGGGAAGGGCGCCGGCTGGTGCTGCTCTCGCTCTACACCAACTTCTTCGCCGACCTCGGCATCCTGTGCGTGACCCCGCTCCTGCCGAAGGCCGAGGTGGCGGTGTTCGGGCTCTGCCTCAAGCTCGCGCTCCTCGTCGGCTACGTGGTCCAGGTGACGCAGCAGATGGCGGTGCCGGACTTCGCCGATGCCCGCCTGTCGGGCGACCGCGAGGCCGTGCGCCGCATCGTGCGGCGCGCCGTCGTCCTGCCGGTCGGCGTCACCCTGGCGGCCCTCGCGGTCGTGCTGGCGGCCGGGGAGCCGCTCCTCGGCCTGTTCGGCCCGGACTTCCGCGCCGGCGCCCCCGCGCTGGCGATCCTGGTCGGCAGCCAGGCCATGCGGGCGCTGGCGGGCCCGAGCGCCCACCTCCTCACCCTCACGGGCGCACAGGGGCTCAACGCCCGCCTCAGCCTCGCGGCCCTCGCGGTCCTGGTGCTCGCGACCCTGGTCCTCGCCCCGACCTGCGGCGTGGCGGGGGCCGCGGGCGCGGTGGTCCTGAGCTACGCCGCCTGGATCGGCGGCACCGCCCTCGCGCTCGCGCGCCTGGGCGAGCCCCGCACCGACGCCCTCGCCCTCATGGCCCCGGGCCCCGAGCCGCGGCCGGCCTGACGGGCCCGCCGCGATCCGCCCCCGGGCGCGTTGCGCCGCCGGGCTCCCGCCTCAATGCAGCGCCGCCGGGACCGCCCCGACGGCGGTCCCTCGTCCCGCCGGGACCTCAGCGGAGCGCCGGCATGAGCCGTGGGCAGGATGGCCCGACGAACCCGGGGGAGGGGGCGCCCGCGCACCCGCTGCCCCGCCTCGCCTGCGCCCGGCACCGCGACGTCGTGGTGCACGCCCTCCTGCCGGGGAGCGCCAAGGCGCGCCTGATCCTGCCCGACACCCCGGGCGACCGGCTGATCACGCACCTGCGCAGCCGCAAGGGCGCGCTCTACGACGTGGTGGAGCACGTGCCGGCGGCCCCCGGGGCGGCCCCCGAGGCCGTGCCCGGCCCGGTGATCTACGGCGGGCCGCTGTTCGAGCATTACGGCCACGCGGTGGCCGAGAGCATCCACCGCCTCTGGCCCCGGCTGGCCGGGCCGGATCTCGCCCGCGTGCCGGTCGCCTTCCACCCGACGCCGCGGCGGGGGGGCTTCCTGACCGTCCCCGCCATGCCGGGCTGGATGCGGCAGATCTTCGACTACCTCGGGCTGCCGCCGGGCGAGATCGTGCTGATCGACCGGCCGCTGCGCTTCGACCTCCTGCTCGTGCCGGACCAGGCCAAGGGCCAGACCTTCGCGGCCCGCGACCCGGGCTACGTCGACCTGTTTCCCCGCCCCCTCGGGGCGGCCGCGGGGCCGGCGTCCGGCGGGGACCGCCTCGACGTCTACGTCTCGCGCCGCCACTACCACCACGCCGGCTCTTACCTGGGCGAGGCCCTCGTCGAGGAGATCTTGGCGCGGGCCGGGTTCGTGATCGTCCACCCGGAGGCCGAGCCGCTCTCCGAGGTGATCGCCCTGTTCCGGCGCGCCGACGCGCTCGTGTTCAGCGAGGGGAGCGCGCTCCACACCCTCGAGCTCTGCGGCCGGATCCAGGCCCCCGTCCTCGTCGTGGCCCGCCGCTCGGTCGCCTTCTGCGAGACGGTCTTCGGGCCGATCCTCGCCGCGGCCGCGCCCCGCCACAGCGTGTTCCCGGCCCGCGAGCCCGTCACGCCCCTCGACTGGGACATCCGCAAGGAGGGGCCGAAATGGGGCAACGCGAGCGCCCGGGTCGACCTGCGCGGGCTCCTCGCCGCCATCGCGGCGATGACCGGCGCCGTCCTCGACCCGCCCGCGCCCGAAGCCGTCGCGACGGCCGAGCGCCTCGACCTCCTGCGCATCATCCTCGACCCGCGCTCCACGGGCCCGACCACCGACGACCTGCACCTCGGGCGCCTGCTCCGGCGGCTGCGCGCCCAGGCGGCGGAATCCGGCCTCGCCTGACGCGTCTACTCCCGCGCGGGACGGGGCTTGCTCGGGAAGGCGACGGCCTGGTGGGCCCCGCGCGCTCAGGGAGCGGCCGGTGGGCGGTGACGGGCTCGAACCGCCGACCCTCTCGGTGTAAACGAGATGCTCTACCGACTGAGCTAACCGCCCGGCCCGCGCATGGTTAAGGGCACCGTGGGGGGAGCGCAAGGGCGCCGGGCCGGGCGCGTTTTTCGCGGTTCGCGCGGCTTGACAGGGTGGGATGCGGCCCATACACCGCCGCCATCGCAGCACTGCGACACGCCGCGCGGACGTAGCTCAGTTGGTTAGAGTGCCGGCCTGTCACGCCGGAGGTCGCGGGTTCGAGCCCCGTCGTCCGCGCCATTCCACCCCGGTCGTCGACGTGCTGCCCGAGACGCCACGCGGGCGTAGCTCAGTTGGTTAGAGTGCCGGCCTGTCACGCCGGAGGTCGCGGGTTCGAGCCCCGTCGCCCGCGCCATCCTCGGATCTCCCCGCGACCCGCCACCCCCCGGACCGCGAACGCCCGGAACCCGGTTCGCCCGCATCGGGCCGGCGGTCCCGCGCCGCGCCCGCGATCCTGAAATCTCCACAATCACCCGACAGGTGGCCCGCATCCGCGCGCCGCCTGTCCGGGAATCAGAGATGACATCCGCGATCCGACCGTTCCGCCCCGGCGACCGCAGCGCCCCCGACGGCGCGCCGCGGGCCTGGTCCGCCGCGCGCGCGCTCATGCTCGCCGGCAGCCTGGCGCTCGCCGGGTGCAGCGGCACGGCGCTGCTGCCGACGCCCGATTTTCCGGCGACGCCCGTGATCCTCGACGAATCCGCCGCGGCCGCGGCGATCTCGCGCTACCGGGCGGGCCACGGCCTCGGGCCCGTCGTGGTCGATTCCTCGCTGATCCGTGCCGCCTCGCTCCAGGCCGCGTCCAACGCCCGGGCCGGCTACCTCTCGCACGAGGTCGGCGGCGCCTTCGACGCCCGCCTCAGGCGGGCCGGCTTCGGCGGGCGCTACGCGGCCGAGAACCTGAGCGCGGGCTCGGCCACCTTCGAGGAGGTGCTCAGGCGCTGGCAGGCCTCCGCCGAGCACAACCGCAACATGCTGATGCCGCAGGTCCGCCGCATCGGCATCGCCCGGGTCGACGCGCCCGGCACGCGCTACAAGCGCTTCTGGGCGCTGATCCTGTCGGATTCCTGAAGCCCGGCCGCGGCCGGGCGTTGCAGTGCAGCACGGCCGAACGCCCCGAAACGCCCCGGAAGGGGGAGGGGCTGCGACGATCCTCACCGCCCGGAGGCGTTGTAGCCCGGGAATGCCGGCCTATCTCTGGTCACGGGTGTTCGCGGTTTGTGCGGTGCGAACGCCCCTTGTTTCGTCATACCCGCTCGTTTAAGCCTCGCGGCACCTTCCGGGCTTTGGAACCGTTCCGATGACGGCCCCGGCGGCCGGGCGGCGGCCCGGTCCCGCGCCTCGCCCGCGCCAACCATGAGGGTGCTCGATGAACGGCCTCCTGTCGGACTACCTGCCGCTCGTGATCTTCATCGGCGTGTCCCTGTTCATCGCCGCCGCCCTCCTCGTGGCGCCGTTCCTGGTCGCCTACAACAGCCCCGACCCGGAGAAGCTCTCGGCCTACGAGTGCGGCTTCAACGCCTTCGACGACGCGCGCATGAAGTTCGACGTGCGCTTCTACCTCGTCGCCATCCTGTTCATCATCTTCGACCTCGAGGTCGCGTTCCTGTTCCCGTGGGCGATCACGTTCGGGGACCTCGGCTGGTTCGGCTTCTGGTCGATGATGCTCTTCCTCGGTGTGCTGACCGTCGGCTTCGTCTACGAGTGGCGCAAGGGCGCCCTCGAGTGGGACTGACGCCGACGCTCGCCGCCGCACCCTGAACGAGATCCGGACGCCCCCCATGTCCCTCACCACCGACCCCTCCCTCACCACCGACCTCTCCCGCGCCCCCGCCCTCGCGCCGCAGCCGAAGGGCATCCTCGACCCGGCGACGGGCCAGCCCATCGGCGCGAACGACCCGACCTTCCTGTCCATCAACAGCGAGCTCGCCGACCGCGGCTTCCTGGTGACGAGCGCGGACGACCTCATCACCTGGGCCCGCACCGGCTCGCTGATGTGGATGACCTTCGGGCTCGCCTGCTGCGCCGTCGAGATGATGCAGATGTCGATGCCGCGCTACGATTGCGAGCGCTTCGGCTTCGCGCCCCGCGGCAGCCCGCGCCAGTCCGACGTGATGATCGTCGCCGGCACCCTGACGAACAAGATGGCACCGGCCCTGCGCAAGGTCTACGACCAGATGCCGGAGCCGCGCTACGTCATCTCGATGGGCTCGTGCGCCAACGGCGGCGGCTACTACCACTACTCCTACTCGGTCGTGCGCGGCTGCGACCGGGTGGTGCCCGTCGACATCTACGTGCCGGGCTGCCCGCCGACCGCCGAGGCGCTGCTCTACGGCGTGCTCCTGCTGCAGAAGAAGATCCGCCGCACCGGCACGATCGAGCGCTAGGGACGGTCCGATGAGCAACGGCATCACCATCCGGGCGCACACCGGCGAGACCGAGCGGGGCGACGCGGCCCTCGCGGCCCTCGGCGAGCGGATCGCCGAGGCCCTCGGCGGCGCCATCACCGACCGGGCCATCGCCTTCGGCGAGCTGACCCTCGTGGTCGAGGGCGGCGAGATCGTGCGGGCGCTCACGCACCTGCGCGACGACCCCGCCTGCGCGTTCAGCGCCTTCGTGGATATCTGCGGCGCCGATTACCCGGCCCGGGCCCGGCGCTTCGACGTCGTCTACCACCTGCTCTCGCTGCGCCACAACCGGCGCGTCCGGGTCAAGGTCCAGACCGACGAGCAGACCCCGGTGCCCTCCGTGATCACGGTCTTCCCGGCCGCGAACTGGTACGAGCGCGAGGCTTACGACCTCTACGGGATCCTGTTCTCGGGCCACCCCGACCTGCGCCGGCTCCTCACGGATTACGGCTTCGAGGGCCACCCCCTGCGCAAGGACTTCCCGCTCACCGGCTTCGTCGAGGTCCGCTACGACCAGGACGAGGCCCGGGTGGTCTACGAGCCCGTGCGGCTCACGCAGGAATTCAGGAACTTCGACTTCCTGTCGCCGTGGGAGGGGACCGACTACGTCCTGCCCGGCGACGAGAAGGCCGACAAGGCACCGGCGAAAGGCTGAGCCGAGATGGGCGAGCACAGCATCCGCAACTTCGCGATCAATTTCGGCCCGCAGCATCCGGCCGCGCACGGCGTGCTGCGCCTGGTGCTGGAGCTCGACGGCGAGGTGGTCGAGCGGGTCGACCCGCATATCGGCCTCCTGCACCGCGGCACCGAGAAGCTGATCGAGTACAAGACCTACCTCCAGACCACGCCCTACTTCGATCGGCTCGACTACGTCGCGCCGATGAACCAGGAGCACGCCTTCTGCCTCGCGGTGGAGCGGCTCCTCGGCATCGAGGTGCCGCGGCGCGCCACGCTGATCCGCACGCTGTTCTGCGAGATCGGGCGCCTGCTCTCCCACCTCCTCAACGTGACCACGCAGGCGATGGACGTCGGCGCCCTCACGCCCCCGCTCTGGGGCTTCGAGGAGCGCGAGAAGCTGATGATCTTCTACGAGCGGGCCTCGGGCGCGCGCCTGCACGCCAACTACTTCCGGCCCGGCGGCGTCCACCAGGACCTGCCGCCCAGCCTGATCGACGACATCGAGGCGTTCTGCGAGAGCTTCCCGCGGGTCGTCGACGACCTCGACGCCCTCGTGATGGGCAACCGCATCTTCAAGCAGCGCAACGTCGACATCGGCATCGTGACGGTCGAGGAGGCCCTCGCCTGGGGCTTCTCGGGCGTGATGGTGCGCGGCTCGGGCGTGCCGTGGGACCTGCGCAAGGCGCAGCCCTACGAGGCCTACGACGAGATGGAGTTCGACATCCCGGTGGGGCGCAACGGCGACACCTACGACCGCCAGGTGATCCGCATGGAGGAGATGCGCCAGTCCGTGCGCATCATGAGGCAGTGCATCGCCAAGCTGCGGGAGCCGGCGGGCCAGGGCCCGATCGCGACCCTCGACGGCAAGGTGGCGCCGCCGCCGAGGCGCGCGATGAAGCGCTCCATGGAGGCGCTGATCCACCACTTCAAGCTCTACACCGAGGGCTTCCACGTGCCGGCCGGCGAGGTCTACGCCGCCGTCGAGGCGCCCAAGGGCGAGTTCGGCGTCTACCTCGTCGCCGACGGCACCAACAAGCCCTACCGCTGCAAGATCCGCGCGCCGGGCTTCGCCCACCTCCAGGCGATGGACTGGATGTGCCGCGGCCACATGCTGGCGGACGTGTCGTGCATCCTGGGGACGCTCGACATCGTGTTCGGAGAGGTGGACCGGTGACGGCGCCGGCGATGGCGGCCCGCGGAGAAGTGTGAGCGATGGCAAACCGCAGATTGGCGCCCGTCTCCGAGCAGCCCGAGCGCTTCGCGTTCACGCCCGAGAACGCCGAGTGGGCGAAGGGCCAGATCGCCAAGTACCCCGAGGGCCGCCAGGCCTCGGCGGTGATCCCGCTCCTGTGGAAGGCGCAGGAGCAGCACGGCGGCTGGCTGCCCCGCAAGGCCATCGAGGCGGTGGCCGACCAGCTCGGCATGCCCCACATCCGGGTGCTCGAGGTCGCGACCTTCTACACCATGTTCGCCCTCGAGCCCGTCGGCCGCTACTGGATCCAGGTCTGCGGCACCGTGCCGTGCGACGTCTGCGGGGCCCGCGAGCTGAAGCAGATGCTGCACGACCGGCTCGGCCCCCCCGGCCACGTCGACCCGCAGGGCACCTTCTCCTGGCTCGAGGTCGAGTGCCTGGGGGCGTGCTGCAACGCCCCGATGGCGCAGATCAACCACGACTACTACGAGGACCTGACGCCCGAATCCCTCGGCCGGCTCATGGACGACCTCGCGGCCGGCCGGCCGGTGCGGGTCGGCTCGCAGACGGGGCGGACCTCCTCCGAGCCGAAGGACGCGGTGACGACGCTCCAGGACGAGACGCTGTTCGACGGCTCGCGGGTCGGGGCCTGGCGCAAGCGCTTCGAGGAGGAGGGCCTGAAGGAGACCGGGGCCGAGGCCGCCCGGGGCGAGGCCGAGAAGGCCCGCACCGAGAACGCCGCCGCCGACCCGAAGCCCGCGAAGCCGACCGCCGGGCGCGCCAGCGAGAGCCCGGCGGCGGCGGCCCCGGCCCAGCGCGCGGCGGACGGCCAGGCGCCGGTCGACCCCGCAGCCGCCACGGGCCAGGCCGCGCCGGAGCGCTCCACCGTCGCGGTGTCGCGGACCGGCCCGGAGACGGAGCCCGGTCCCCGGAGCGGGCGCTCGTACACCACGACGCCCTCGAATCCCGACGAGGGCCGGCCGGTGGCGGAGACGAAGGGCTCGACCCGGGAGGCCGGCGCCGAGCCGATGGCCGCGCCCGGCCGGACCGACGGGTCGCAGGCCAAGCCCGTCGGCGTCGACCCCGCCGACAAGGGCCCGCCCGGCCCCAAGCCCGGGGGTTGAGCCCGTCCCGTGATGCCCGCAACTCCCCCTTCAGGCCTGTAGGACGACCGCCATGCTCGCCGACCAGGATCGGATCTTCACCAACCTCTACGGTCTCCACTCCGCCGGCCTCGACGCCGCGAGGAAGCGCGGCGCCTGGGACGGCACGAAGTTCCTGCTCCAGCAGGGCCGCGACTGGATCATCGAGGAGATGAAGAAGTCGGGCCTGCGCGGCCGCGGCGGCGCCGGCTTCCCGACCGGCCTCAAGTGGTCGTTCATGCCCAAGAAGTCGGACGGCCGGCCGCACTACCTCGTGGTCAACGCCGACGAGTCGGAGCCCGGCACCTGCAAGGACCGGGAGATTATGCGGCACGATCCGCACCTCCTGGTCGAGGGCTGCATGCTGGCCTGCTTCGCCATGGGGGCGAACGCGGCCTACATCTACATCCGCGGCGAGTACGTCGCCGAGCGCATCGCGCTCCAGCGCGCCGTGGACGAGGCCTACGAGGCCCGCCTCGTCGGCGCCGGCAACCTGCACGACTACCCGTTCGACATCTACGTCCACCACGGCGCCGGCGCCTACATCTGCGGTGAGGAGACGGCCCTCCTCGAGAGCCTCGAGGGCAAGAAGGGGATGCCGCGGCTGAAGCCGCCGTTCCCGGCCAACATGGGGCTCTACGGCTGCCCGACGACGGTGAACAACGTCGAGTCGATCGCCGTCGCCGGCACGATCCTGCGCCGCGGCGGAGCCTGGTTCGCGGGCCTCGGCCGGCCGAACAACACCGGCACCAAGCTCTTCTGCATCTCCGGCCACGTCAACCGGCCGTGCAACGTCGAGGAGGAGCTCGGCGTCACCTTCCGGGAGCTGATCGACCGCCATTGCGGCGGCATGCGCGGCGGCTGGGACAACCTCCTGTGCTCGATCCCGGGCGGCTCGTCCGTGCCCCTGGTGCCGGCCGCCGAGATCATCGACGCGCCGATGGACTTCGACACCCTCAAGAACCTGAAGTCCGGCCTCGGCACCGCCGCCGTGATGGTGTTCGACAAGTCGACCGACATGGTCGCGGCCATCGCCCGCATCGCCTACTTCTACAAGCACGAATCCTGCGGCCAGTGCACGCCGTGCCGGGAGGGCACCGGGTGGATGTGGCGCGTGATGCTGCGCATGGCGGAGGGGCGCGCGCAGAGGCGCGAGATCGATATGCTGCTCGACGTGACGAAGCAGATCGAGGGCCACACCATCTGCGCCCTCGGCGACGCCGCGGCCTGGCCGATCCAGGGCCTGATCCGGCACTTCCGCCCGGAGATCGAGCGGCGCATCGACCGCTACAGCGCCAACCCGCACCCGACGCCGGTGCCGATGGCGGCGGAGTAGGCGCCGATGCTGATGGAGACCGCCACCCCGGCGCCGTCCGGCTCGCCGCGGCGCGACGCCGGCCGCCCGGCGGGCGCCGGCAGGTCCCTGCCGGCCGGCCCCGCCTCGATCGACCGCACACCCGTCTCGACCGGGTCGGGCGCCGCCCCGAACCCGCCGACCGCCACGCCTGAGAGCTGACCGCATGACCAAGATCGTCGTCGACGGCACCGAGGTCGACGTTCCGCCCGAGTACACCCTGCTCCAGGCCTGCGAGGCCGCGGGCGCCGAGATCCCGCGCTTCTGCTTCCACGAGCGCCTGTCGATCGCCGGCAATTGCCGCATGTGCCTGGTGGAGCTGAAGGGGGCGCCCAAGCCCGTGGCCTCCTGCGCCTGGGCGGTGCGCGACTGCCGGCCGGGGCCGAACGGCGAGCCGCCGGCGGTCTCGACGAAGTCGGCCCTGACCAAGAAGGCCCGCGAGGGGGTGATGGAGTTCCTCCTCATCAACCACCCCCTCGACTGCCCGATCTGCGACCAGGGCGGCCATTGCGACCTGCAGGACCAGGCCATGGCCTACGGGGTCGACTCGACCCGCTACGGCGAGAACAAGCGCGCCGTGGAGGAGAAGTACATCGGGCCGCTGGTGCGGACCGCGATGAACCGCTGCATCCACTGCACGCGCTGCGTCCGCTTCCTCGCCGAGGTGGCGGGCGTGCCGGACCTCGGCGCCATCGGGCGCGGCGAGGACATGGAGATCACCTCCTACCTCGAGCAGGCCATGGCCTCCGAGCTCCAGGGCAACGTCGCCGACCTCTGCCCGGTCGGCGCCCTCGTGCACAAGCCGCAATCCTACAACGTCCGGCCCTGGGAGCTGAACAAGACCGAGTCCGTCGACGTGATGGACGCGGTCGGCTCGGCGATCCGCGTCGACACCCGCGGCCGCGAGGTGATGCAGATCGAGCCGCGGGTGAACGAGGCCATCAACGAGGAGTGGATCTCGGACAAGACCCGCCACGTCGTCGACGGCCTGCGCCTCCAGCGCCTCGACCGTCCCTACCTGCGCGAGAATGGCCGCCTGCGCCCGGCCTCCTGGGCCGAGGCCTTCGCGACCGTCGCGGGCCGGCTGAAGGGTGTCGCGCCCGGGCGCGTCGGCGCCATCGTGGGCGACCTCGCCGGGGCGGAGGAGGTCTACGCCCTCAGGCGGCTGATGACGGCCCTCGGCGTGACGAACCTCGATTGCCGCCAGGACGGCGCCGTCCTCGATCCGGCCTGGGGCCGGGCCGCCTACACGTTCGGCCCCACCATCGCGGGCATCGAGCAGGCGGACGCCATCCTGATCGTCGGCGCCAACCCGCGCACCGAGGCCTCGCTCCTCAACGCCCGCATCCGCAAGCGCTGGCGCATGGCGCCACTCGCGGTCGGGCTGGTGGGCGAGGCGGCGGACCTGACCTACCCCCACACCTACCTGGGCGCCGGGCCCGAGACCCTGGCGGAGGTCGCGGCCGGCCGCCACAGCTTCGCCGAGGCCCTCCGGGGCGCGGAGCGGCCGCTCGTCATCGTCGGCCAGGGCGCGCTCGCCCGGCCGGACGGCGCGGCGCTCCTCGCTGCAATCGCCCGGCTGGTGCAGGGCCTCGGCGCCAAGGCCGAGGGCTGGAGCGCGCTCGGGATCCTGCACACCGCCGCCGCCCGGGTCGGTGCCCTCGACCTCGGCTTCGTGCCGGGGGAGGGCGGCCTCGACGTCGCCGCGATGACGCGGGGCGGCGCCCTCGACGTGCTGTTCAACCTCGGGGCCGACGAGGTCGAGGTCGGTCCCGGCGCCTTCGTGATCTACCAGGGCACCCACGGGGACCGGGGCGCGCACCGGGCCGACGTGATCCTGCCGGGCGCGGCCTACACCGAGAAGTCCGCGACCTACGTCAACACGGAGGGGCGGGTGCAGCTCGCCAACCGCTCCGCCTTCCCGCCGGGCGACGCCCGGGAGGACTGGGCGATCCTGCGCGCCCTCTCGGAGGTCCTGGGCCAGCGCCTGCCCTTCGACTCGCTCCAGGCCCTGCGCCGGGCGCTCTACGCCGACCACCCGCACTTCGCGGGCATCGACGCGGTGGCGCCGGGCGACCCCGCGGCGGCGCTGACGGCGCTGGCGTCGCTGGGCGGCGAGCCCGGGCGCGAGCCCTTCCGCAGCCCGGTCGTCGACTTCTACCTCACCAACCCGATCGCCCGCGCCTCGCGGGTGCTCGCCGAGTGCTCGGGCCTCGCCCGCGGGCGGGCGCTCGAGGCGGCCGAATGAGGAGGCCCGACCGATGACGTTCTGGGAGGTGCTCGGCACCGTCCTCCTCGTGGCGCTGAAGAGCTTCGTGCTGCTCGCGGCGCTCCTCGTCTTCATCGCCTACGCGCTGCTCGCCGACCGCAAGATCTGGGCGGCGGTGCAGCTGCGGCGCGGCCCCAACGTGGTCGGCCCCTGGGGCCTGCTGCAATCCTTCGCCGACCTCCTGAAGTTCGTCCTCAAGGAGCCGGTGATCCCGGCGGGGGCCAACAAGGCCCTGTTCCTGCTGGCGCCGCTGATCTTCGCGACCCTCGCGCTCGCCGCCTGGGCGGTGATCCCCCTCGCGGACGGTTGGGCCATCGCCGACATCAACGTCGGCATGACCTACATCTTCGCGATCTCGTCCCTCGGCGTCTACGGCGTGATCATGGGGGGCTGGGCCTCGAACTCGAAGTACGCCTTCCTGGGCGCGCTCCGGTCCGCCGCCCAGATGGTGTCCTACGAGGTCTCGCTCGGCTTCGTCATCATCACGGTGCTGATGTGCGCGGGCTCCCTCAACCTGTCGCAGATCGTGCGGGCGCAGGACACCGCGCTCGGCCTCTTCGGCTGGTACTGGCTCTGGCTGTTCCCGATGTTCGTGGTGTTCTTCATCTCGGCGCTCGCCGAGACGAACCGCCCGCCCTTCGACCTGCCGGAGGCCGAGTCCGAGCTGGTGGCCGGCTACATGGTGGAATACTCCTCCACCCCGTACCTGCTGTTCATGCTCGGCGAATACGTGGCGATCATCACCATGTGCGCGCTCGGCACGGTGCTGTTCCTCGGCGGCTGGCTCTCGCCGATCCCGTTCGCGCCCTTCACGTGGATCCCCGGGCTGATCTGGTTCGTCCTGAAGGCCAGCTTCCTGTTCTTCATGATCGCCATGGTCAAGGCCATGGTGCCGCGCTACCGCTACGACCAGCTCATGCGGCTCGGCTGGAAGGTGTTCCTTCCGCTCTCCCTCGCCATGGTGTTCGTGGTGGCCTTCGTCCTCAAGCTGACCGGCCTCGCGCCGGTCTCCTGACCCTTCACCCGGAGAACGAGCCATGAAGCTCGACCAGGTCGCCCGCGGCCTGCTGCTGAAGGAGTTCGTGACGGGGTTCGTCCTCGCCATGCGCTACTTCTTCAAGCCCAAGGCGACGATCAACTATCCGTTCGAGATGGGCCATCGCGGTCCCCGCTTCCGCGGCGAGCACGCCCTGCGGCGCTACCCCAACGGGGAGGAGCGCTGCATCGCCTGCAAGCTCTGCGAGGCGATCTGCCCGGCGCAGGCCATCACCATCGAGGCGGGCCCGCGCCGCAACGACGGCACGCGCCGCACCACCCGCTACGACATCGACATGGTGAAGTGCATCTACTGCGGCATGTGCCAGGAGGCCTGCCCGGTGGACGCCATCGTGGAGGGGCCGAACTTCGAGTTCTCGGTGGAGACCCGGGAGGAGCTGCTGTACGACAAGGCGAAGCTCCTCGCGAACGGCGACCGCTGGGAGCGCGAGATCGCCCGCAACATCGCGGCGGACGCGCCCTACCGGTAGGCGCGCGCACGGGGCGCGGGGCGGCCCCCGCCGCGCGCCCGGCCATTCGCCAATCCCGGAGTCCCCGGTTGTGCACCGCGGGGGCGGGTTCTATAGACGGGCCGCCGGGATGCTCCGGGGGTCGGGCAGGAGGCCGCCGCCAGGCGGCATGAATTCAGCGCATGACCGCAGCCGCCGCCTTCTTCTACCTCTTCGCCGGCGTCACCATCGCCTCGGGCTTCATGGTGATCGCGTCGCGCAACCCCGTCGCCTCGGTGCTCTTCCTCATCCTGGCCTTCGTGAACGCCGCCGGCCTGTTCGTGCTGATGGGGGCGGAGTTCCTGGCCATGATCCTGGTCGTGGTCTACGTCGGCGCCGTGGCGGTGCTGTTCCTGTTCGTGGTGATGATGCTCGACGTCGATTTCGCCGAGCTGCGCCAGGGCTTCCAGGACTACCTGCCGGTCGGCGCGCTGATCGGCGCCGTGTTCCTGATCGAGCTCCTGCTGGTGGTCGGCTCCTGGGTGATCGACCCCGGGCTCGTGCAGGCGCCCCTCGCGGTGGCACCCGGCGGCGAGACGGTCACCAACACCCAGGCCCTCGGCCTGGTGCTGTACACGAACTACTTCTTCTTCTTCCAGGTCGCCGGGCTGATCCTGCTGGTCGCGATGATCGGCGCCATCGTGCTCACCCTGCGCGACCGGCCCGGCGTCAAGCGCCAGGACATCGCGACCCAGAACGCCCGCACCCAGGCGGACGCGGTCGAGCTGCGCAAGGTGCCGACGCGCCAGGGCGTCGAGGTGTGACGGCGGCGGGGCGCGGGGGCACCGGGGCGCGGCGGGGGCGGGCGCTCGCGCGCCTGGACCGCCTCGTCCGGGTCGACGAGGGCGTGAGGCGCGCCGAGGGCGCGCGCGGGAATGGGGCGGCCGCGTCGCGGCCGAGAGGCAGATGATCGGTTTGAGCCACTACCTGACGGTCGCCGCGATCCTGTTCACGCTCGGCGTGCTCGGCATCTTCATCAACCGCAAGAACATCATCGTGATCCTGATGTCCATCGAGCTGATCCTGCTCGCCGTGAACATCAACCTGGTGGCGTTCTCGACCCACCTCGGCGACATCGTCGGGCAGGTCTTCGCCCTGTTCGTGCTGACCGTCGCGGCCGCGGAGGCCGCGATCGGCCTCGCCATCCTGGTGGTGTTCTTCCGCAACCGCGGCTCGATCGCCGTCGAGGACGTCAACATGATGAAGGGCTGACCGGCGCCGCCGCCCGCCGCCCTTCCACCACCGCCAGAGCCGCAGCGGCAGCCGCCGAGCGAGGCCGGGACCCGAGCATGTACCACGCGATCGTCTTCCTGCCCCTGATCGGCGCCCTCGTCGCCGGGCTCTTCGGCCGCCGCATCGGCCCGAAGGCCAGCGAGGCGGTGACCACCGGGATCCTGTTCTTCGTCGCGCTCCTGTCCTGGGTCGCGTTCTTCGAGGTCTCGGGCGGTCACGGTCACGGCGCCACCCGGGTGCAGGTCGCGACGTGGTTCACGGCGGGCGACCTCGTGGTCGACTGGGCCTTCCGGGTCGACACCCTCACGGTCGTGATGCTGGTGGTGGTCAACACCGTCTCGTCGCTCGTGCACCTCTACTCGATGGGGTACATGCACGAGGACCCGCACCGGCCGCGCTTCTTCGCCTACCTGTCGCTGTTCACCTTCGCCATGCTGATGCTGGTGACGGCCGACAACCTCGTGCAGATGTTCTTCGGCTGGGAGGGCGTCGGCCTCGCCTCCTACCTGCTGATCGGCTTCTGGTACGAGAAGCCCTCGGCCAATGCCGCCGCCATGAAGGCGTTCATCGTCAACCGCGTCGGCGATTTCGGCTTCTCGCTCGGGATCTTCCTCACCTTCGTGCTGTTCGGCGCCGTGGCCTTCGACGGAATCTTCCCGAAGGTGGCGGAGATCAAGGACGCGGGCTTCCACTTCCTCGGCACCGACTGGAACGCCCTCACCCTGTGCTGCCTGCTCCTGTTCATGGGCGCCATGGGCAAGTCGGCGCAGTTCCTGCTCCATACCTGGCTGCCGGACGCCATGGAGGGCCCGACCCCGGTCTCGGCCCTGATCCACGCCGCCACCATGGTGACGGCCGGCGTCTTCATGGTGGCGCGCCTCTCGCCCCTGTTCGACGCCGCCCCGAACGCCCTCGCGGTGGTCACGGTGATCGGCGGCATCACGGCCTTCTTCGCCGCCACGATCGGCCTCGTGCAGAACGACATCAAGCGGGTCATCGCCTACTCGACCTGCTCGCAGCTCGGCTACATGTTCGTCGCCCTCGGCGTCGGCGCCTACGCGGCCGGCGTGTTCCACCTCTTCACGCACGCCTTCTTCAAGGCGCTGCTGTTCCTCGGGGCCGGCTCGGTCATCCACGCGATGCACCACGAGCAGGACATGCGCAACATGGGCGGCCTGCGCCGCTACATCCCGTTCACCAGCCTGATGATGGCGGTCGGCTCCCTCGCGCTGATCGGCTTCCCGTTCACGGCCGGCTACTACTCGAAGGACGCCATCATCGAGGCGGCCTACATGTCGGGCCGGCCCGGCCACGTCCTGGCCTTCCTGGCCACTGTGATCGCGGCCTTCTTCACCTCGTTCTACTCCTGGCGCCTGTTCTTCATGACCTTCGAGGGACCGGCGCGCTGGCAGGAGGCCCACGCGGGCGGACATGACGCCCACGCGGCTCCGGCCCACGCGCACGCGGCCTCCGCGCACGCCGCCGAGGCCGACGGCGCCCCGGGCCACCACGAAGGCGTCGCCCACGACGACAAGGGCCACGACGTCGAGCCGGCCTCGCGCTCGGCGATCGAGCACCACGACGAGCACCCCCACGTCCCGCACGAGAGCCCGCGGGTGATGACCCTGCCGCTCGCGGTGCTGGCCCTCGGCGCCCTCTTCGCCGGGCTCCTGTTCAAGGACCGCTTCATCGGCGAGGGCATGGACGCGTTCTGGAAGGGCGCCCTCGCGCACGGGCCCGACAACCACATCATGCACGAGATCCACGACGCGCCCGGCTGGGTCTCGGCCTCGCCCTTCGTGATGCTGGTGCTCGGCTTCCTGCTCGCCTACTGGATGTACATCCGCCGGCCCGAGCTGCCGCACCGGCTCGCCGAGAGCCAGCCGCTCCTGTACCGCTTCCTGCTCAACAAGTGGTACTTCGACGAGCTCTACGACCGGATCTTCGTGCGCCCGGCCAAGGGCTTCGGCACCTTCCTGTGGCGGGTCGGCGACGGCACCGTCATCGACGGGCTCGGCCCCGACGGCATCGCGGCCCGGGTCGTGGACGTCACCCGCGGCGTGGTCCGGCTCCAGACCGGCTACGTCTACCACTACGCCTTCGTGATGCTGATCGGCGTCGCCGCCCTGGTGAGCTGGTACCTCTTCACCGGCGTCTCGGCGGCCGCCCACTGATGCGCCGCGTCTCCAGCCCACCGACCGGAGAGTAGTCATCCATGCTCGGCCTCGGGATCATCTCCGGCCTCCTCATCCTGCCGCTCGTCGGCGCCGCCTTCATCCTCACCCTGAGCGGCGACGAGGGCGCGGTGCGCAGGAACGCGCGCTGGGCCGCGCTCGCCACCACGCTCGCGACCTTCCTGCTCTCCCTCGTCGCCTGGAGCCGCTACGATTCCTCGACGGCGGCGTTCCAGCTCGTCGAGAGCCACGCCTGGCTCACCGACACGATCCGGTTCAAGCTCGGCGTCGACGGCTTCTCGATGCCGCTCGTACTCCTCACCACCTTCCTGATGCCGTTCTGCATCGGCGCCTCCTGGATCTCGATCGAGACCCGGGTGAAGGAGTACTTCGTCGCCTTCCTGGTGCTCGAGACCACGATGATCGGCGTCTTCACGTCGCTCGATCTGGTGCTGTTCTACCTGTTCTTCGAAGCCGGCCTGATCCCGATGTTTCTGATCATCGGGATCTGGGGCGGCAAGCGGCGGATCTACGCCTCGTTCAAGTTCTTCCTGTACACGCTGCTCGGCTCGGTGCTGATGCTGCTCGCCATCATGGCGATGTACTGGCAGGCCGGCACGACCGACATCCCGACGCTGCTCCAGACCCGGTTCCCGACCCACATGCAGACCTGGCTGTGGCTCGCCTTCTTCGCCTCCTTCGCGGTGAAGATGCCGATGTGGCCGGTCCACACCTGGCTCCCCGACGCCCACGTCGAGGCGCCGACGGCCGGCTCGGTGATCCTGGCCGGCATCCTCCTCAAGATGGGCGGCTACGGCTTCATCCGGGTCTCCCTGCCGATGCTGCCGGACGCCTCGCACGCCTTCGCGCCCCTGGTCTACGCGCTCTCGGTCGTGGCGATCATCTACACCTCGCTCGTCGCCCTGGTGCAGACCGACATCAAGAAGCTGATCGCCTACTCGTCCGTCGCCCACATGGGCTTCGTGACCCTCGGCCTGTTCACCATGACCGAGCAGGGCATCCAGGGCGCGCTGTTCCTGATGATCTCGCACGGCATCGTGTCGGGCGCGCTCTTCCTGTGCGTCGGCGTGATCTACGACCGGATGCACACCCGCGAGATCGCCGCCTACGGCGGCCTCGTCCACCGCATGCCGCTCTACGCCGTCGCCATGATGGTGTTCACGATGGCGAATGTCGGCCTGCCCGGCACCTCGGGCTTCGTCGGCGAGTTCCTGGCGATGCTCGGCGCCTTCCGGGCGAACCCCATGGTGTCGTTCTTCTCGGTCTTCGGCATCATCCTGTCGGCGGCCTACGCGCTCTGGCTCTTCGCTCGGGTGATCTACGGCAAGCTCGACAAGCCGAACCTGCAGGCCATCGCCGACCTCGACCGCCGCGAGATGGTGATCCTGGCCCCGCTCGTGGTGCTGACGCTCTACTACGGCTTCCATCCCGGCCCCGTCCTCGACGTGTTCGCGCCCTCGACCGAGGCGCTGATGCAGGGCATGCGGGCCGCCCTCTCCACGACCCAGACCGCCGCGGCGGCGCTGCCGGTCGCGCACTGATCGGAAGAGTTCCGTGATCCCGATGAACGCCGCTCAGATCGTTATGCCCGCCCTCGGGCCCGCCATGCCGGAGCTGATCCTCACGGTCGGCGTCCTGGTGCTGATCCTCTACGGCGCCTTCAAGGGCGAGCGCTCGGCGGAGGGCGTCAGCGTCGGCGCCCTGATGCTGCTGATCCTCGCCCTGTTCGCGGTGGTCAGCCAGCCCATGGGGACCAAGGTCACCACCCTCAACGGCGCCTTCATCGTGGACGGCTTCGCCCGGGTGATGAAGTCGCTGACGCTCCTCGGCTCGGCCGCCGCGATCCTGCTCGCGAAGGACCATTTCGAGCGCGAGCGCATCGCCCGCTTCGAGTACCCGATCCTGATCCTGCTCTCGACGATCGGGATGCTGATCATGGCCTCGGCCAACGACCTCATCGCGCTCTACATGGGCCTGGAGCTCCAGAGCCTCGCGGCCTACGTCATCGCCTCCTTCCACCGCGACGACCTCCGCTCGACCGAGGCCGGCCTCAAGTACTTCGTCCTCGGCGCCCTCTCGTCGGGCATGCTGCTCTACGGCGCCTCGCTGATCTACGGCTTCACCGGCAGCGTCTCGTTCCCGGGCATCGTCACGGCGCTGCGCGAGAGCTCCGGGCTCGGCGTGGTCCTGGGCATCGTGTTCCTGGCCGCCGGGGTGTCGTTCAAGCTCGCGGCGGTGCCGTTCCACATGTGGACGCCGGACGTCTACGAGGGCGCGCCGACGCCCGTCACCGCCTTCTTCGCCTCGGCGCCCAAGATGGCCGCCATGGCGATGGCCGTGCGGGTGTTCATCGGGGCCTTCCCGGGCGTGACCGACGAGTGGCGCCAGATCATCGTGTTCATCGCCATCGCGTCGATGGTGCTGGGCTCCTTCGCGGCCATCGGGCAGCGCAGCCTCAAGCGGCTGATGGCCTACTCGTCCATCGGCAACGTCGGCTACGCGCTGATCGGGCTCGCGGCCGGCACCCAGGAGGGCGTGCGCGGCATCGTGATCTACATGGCGATCTACCTCGCCATGACGCTCGGCGCCTTCGCGGTCATCCTGTCGCTGCGCCGGGGCCGGCGCATGTTCGAGACCATCGACGACCTCGCGGGCCTCTCGCGGACCCATCCGTGGCTGGCCTTCTGCCTCGCCATGATGATGTTCTCGCTCGCCGGCATCCCGCCCCTGGCCGGCTTCTTCGCCAAGTTCTACGTCTTCGCGGCCGCCATCCAGGCGGGCCTCAACGCCCTCGCGGTGATCGGCGTCGTCACGAGCGTCGTCGGCGCGTTCTACTACCTGCGCCTCGTCAAGGTGATGTACTTCGACGAGCCGCAGGAGGCCTACGAGCCGATGGGGCCTGGGCTCCGCATCGTCCTCGGGCTGTCGAGCGTGGTGGTCATCCTGTTCTGGCTCCTGCCGGCGCCCCTCGTCGGCGCCGCCGGGGCCGCCGCCCGCTCGCTGTTCTAGACCCGGCATGGCGTTCATGCTCGACCCCGCGGCCGCGGCCGCGGGATACCGCATCGAGGTTCACGACACCCTCGGCTCGACGAGCACGCAGGCCATGGCCCGCGCCCGCGCGGGCGAGACGGGGCCGCTCTGGGTCGTCACCCACCACCAGACCGGGGGCCGCGGGCGCCGCGGGCGGGGCTGGGCCTCGGTCCGGGGCAACCACGCGGCGAGCCTGCTCTGGCCGGTCCCGCCCGGGACCGGTCCGGAGCGCGTCGCCACCCTGGGCTTCGTCGCCGGGCTCGCCCTCGAGCGCGCCCTGCGGCGCGCCTGCGGCCCGGCGCCGGACGGCACCGGGCCGGATTTCCGCCTCAAGTGGCCGAACGACGTGCTCCTCGGCGGCGCCAAGCTCGCCGGCATCCTGCTCGAGATGGAGACCCTGCCGGGCCGCGGGCCCGTGGTGGTGGCGGGCTTCGGGGTCAACGTCGCGGCGGCCCCCGACGGGCTGCCCTACGCGACGACCTCGCTCGCGGGCGCGGGCCAGGCGGTCGACGCGCCGGGCCTCTTCCGCCTGCTCACCGGCACCTGGCTCGAGGCCGAGCGCACCTGGGACGGGGGGCGGGGCTTCCCGCGCATCCGCGAGGCCTGGCTCGCGGCGGCGGCCGGGCTCGGCGGCCCGGTGACCGTGCGGACCGGGAGCCAGGCCGTGCAGGGCGTGTTCGAGACCATCGACGAGGCGGGGCGGCTCCTCGTCCGGCGGCCGGACGGCAGCCGGCACGCGGTCGCGGCCGGCGACGTGCATTTCGGAACGGCCGCCACGGCGGCGTGAGGGGAGGCCGGTGCGGCGCCGCGACGGCGACCCCGGCCCGCCCCATCGACGAGGAATCGAGACCCGGCGGGGCGCCCCGGCGCCGCCGCCGAGCGGCCGTTCGGCAGGGCCGCGAACCGACACTCGCGGCCCTGCGGGACGCCGCGAACCGAGAGACCTGCGCGGCCGCCGCTTGCGGCCGCGGCCCGACACGACGGCGCCGTGACCGTGACGGCGGACAGGCCGTTCCTTGAATGGAGCCGCGACGGCGGCTCGTGAGGCAGTGCTTCCATGACGAACAAGGGAGACGAACTCGTCTTCGTGCCGCTCGGCGGCGTCGGCGAGATCGGGATGAACGCGGCGCTCTACGGCTTCGGGCCGCCGAAGGGCCGCAAGTGGATCATGGTCGATCTCGGCATGGGCTTCGCCAGCGAGGAGCACATGCCGGGGGTCGACCTGATGTACCCGGACCTGAGCTTCGCCGAGGAGCAGCGGGACAACATCCTGGCCATCCTGATCACCCACGGGCACGAGGACCATATCGGGGCGCTCGGCGAGCTCTGGCCGCGCCTCAAGGTGCCGGTCTACGCCACGAGGTTCACCAAGAACCTGATCGAGACCCGCCGCCAGGGCGAGCCCGGCGCGGCCAAGATCGACCTGCGCGAGGTGCCGGCGGACGGGCGCCTGAACCTCGGGCCGTTCGCGGTCGAGTACGTGCCGGTGGCCCACTCGATCCCGGAATCGAACGCGCTCGCCATCCGCACCGCCCTCGGGCTGGTGCTCCACACCGGCGACTGGAAGCTCGACGACACGCCGGTGGCCGGCAACACCACCTCCGAGGAGGCCTTCACGCGCCTGGGCGAGGAGGGGGTCCTCGCCATCGTCTGCGACTCCACCAACGTCACCCGCGAGGGCCGCTCGCCGAGCGAGGCCGACGTGGCGGCCCACCTCACCGAGCTGATCCGCAACGCCCCCCACCGGGTCGCCGTCACCACCTTCGCGTCGAACGTCGCCCGCATGCGGGCGGTGGCGGAGGCCGCCAAGGCCTGCGGCCGCGAGGTCGTGGCCGTCGGCCGGGCCATGGACCGGGTGATCGACGTCGCCCGCGAGTGCGGCTACCTCGACGGCCTGCCGGCGATCCGGGGCGCCGAGGCCTACGGCTACCTGCCGCGCGAGAAGGTGGTGGCGCTCCTCACCGGCTCGCAGGGCGAGCCCCGGGCGGCGCTCTCCCGGGTCTCCCGCGACGAGCACCCCGAGATCGCGCTCTCGCCCGGCGACCGGGTGATCTTCTCCTCGCGGGCGATCCCCGGCAACGAGCGGGCCGTGGGGGCGATCATCAACGACCTCATCGACGCCGGCATCGAGGTCGTCACCGACCGCACCGAGCTCGTCCACGTCTCGGGCCACCCGCGCCGGGACGAGCTCGCGGCGATGTACCGCTGGACCAAGCCCCGCATCGCGGTGCCGGTCCACGGCGAGCCGCTGCACCTCGCCGAGCACGCCACCTTCGCCCGCAAGCAGGGCGTCGAGCAGGTGGTGAAGGCCCGCAACGGCACCCTCATCCGCCTCGCGCCCGGCGAGCCCGAGATCGTCACGCACGTCAAGAGCGGCCGCATCTACAAGGACGGCAACGTCCTCGTCGGCGCGGCCGACCGGGCGATCCCGGAGCGGCGCAAGCTCGCCTCCACGGGCATCATCTCGATCGCCATCGCGCTCGACCGCAACGGCGACATCAAGGGCGAGCCCTCGATCGACCTGATGGGCCTGCCGAGCTACGGCCGCAAGGGCGAGTCGATCATCGACATCGTCGGCGACGTCGTGGAGCGGACCCTCGACGGGCTGTCCCGGGGCAAGCGGCGCGACTCCGAGGCGGTCGAGAACGCGGTCGACCGCGCCATCCGGTCGGCCGTCAACGAGGCCTGGGGCAAGAAGCCCGCCTGCCACGTCATGGTGGTGGAGATCTGAGGCTTCGGCGAGCGCGCCGCGGGCATCGTCCCGCGGGCGCCCGGCCCCGCCGCCCGCAAAGCCGCGGCGCCGGGCCGGGCGACGTGGTAGGAGAGGCGTCTCGCGTCGGCACGCGAGCACGCGCGGGAGGAGGCATCATGATCGGCCGGTTGAACCATGTCGCCATCGCGGTGACGGACATGGAGGCGGCGGCGCGGGTCTACCGCGACACGCTCGGGGCGACGCTGTCGCCGCCCCTGGCGCAGCCCGAGCACGGCGTCACGGTGATCTTCGTCGAACTGCCGAACAGCAAGATCGAGCTCCTCGAGCCCCTCGGGGCCGACTCGCCCATCGCGGCCTTCCTGGCGCGCAACCCGGGCGGGGGCATCCACCACGTCTGCTACGAGGTCGACGACATCCTGGCGGCGCGCGACCGCCTGGCGGCGGCGGGCGCCCGCATCCTGGGGAGCGGGGAGCCGCGCATCGGGGCCCACGGCAAGCCCGTGCTGTTCCTGCACCCGAAGGACTTCCTCGGCACCCTCGTCGAGCTGGAGCAGGCCTGATCCCGGTGCTCGACCGCCTGCTCGCCCGCGCCACCGTGTCGATCCCGCGCACGCTGCTCGCCTGCCTCGTGCTGACGCTGCCCCCGCTCGCGATCGCCATCGCGGGCTTCGGCCTCACGGCGTTCGGGGCGGGCGCGCTCTACTTCGTGGTCTGGTGGACGCTGCTGTTCGCGGTGCTGCCGTTCCGGGCCGCCGAGGACGGCAGCGAGGCCCGCATTGCGGGCCAGGACCCGGGCGCGCCGGCGCGCCCGCAGATGCGCCGCAAGGCGGTGTGGACCACCCTCATCTCCGACGCGGTGTTCCTGATGGCGGTCGCGGCCTTCCCGCTCGCGGGGCTGTAGAGCGCAGTACGCCCAGGGCCGCGGGCCCCCGCCGCGGCAGCAACGCGGCGGTGCCGCCGGCGGCCTGATCGACACGCAAATAAAAAAGCAAGGCTTGTTAGCCTTGCTTGAAAAGCTTCCAGATGTTTTCGTCAGCCCTTAATATGTTGTGCGCCCTTTAGGGCATTGAAGCTGACCATTCCTCCCGAGACTCGGACCTTCGCGCGGCGTGTGTTGGACCGCCTGCGCGTCATCGCGATGCCGCTTATAGGAATAAGAATTCGCATTGTCACCTGTTTCGGAGCAGGTCGATGCGATTTTTTGCATGATCGCCGCGATTTCCTGCCAGCCCACGATGACACGTTGCTCATTCTGGTTCAGGAGCCCGGCTTGTGCAATTAAGGGTTGTAGCGCCCGCGACGCTCCGCCCGGTCAGGGCGCGGGCCGCCGGGGAGCCGCTTGTGTTTTGCGGTTTCGCCCTGTTGTGTGCACAAGGCGGCGCGCCGGTCCGGCGCCCCGCCCCGGCGTCCCGTCACTGGCCAAGGTCCGACATGCGTCTCAGCCGCTACTTCCTGCCCATTCTGCGCGAGACGCCGAAGGAAGCCGAGATCGTCTCGCATCGCCTGATGCTGCGCGCCGGCATGATCCGGCAGGAAGCGGCCGGCATCTACGCCTGGCTGCCCCTCGGGCTGCGGGTGCTCAACCGGGTCGTCGAGGTGGTGCGGGCCGAGCAGGACCGCTCGGGCGCGATCGAGCTCCTGATGCCGACGATCCAGTCGGCGGAGCTGTGGCGCGAGTCGGGCCGCTACGACGCCTACGGCAAGGAGATGCTGCGCATCCGGGACCGGCACGAGCGCGAGATGCTGTTCGGGCCGACCAACGAGGAGATGATCACGGAGATCTTCCGCTCGGCCGTGCGCTCCTACAAGGACCTGCCGAAGAACCTCTACCACATCCAGTGGAAGTTCCGGGACGAGGTGCGGCCCCGCTTCGGCACCATGCGCTCGCGCGAGTTCCTGATGAAGGACGCCTACTCCTTCGACCTCGACCAGGCCGGCGCCCGGCACGCCTACAACAAGATGTTCGTGGCCTACCTGCGCACCTTCGCGCGCCTCGGCCTGAAGGCGATCCCGATGCGGGCCGAGACCGGCCCGATCGGCGGCGACCTCAGCCACGAGTTCATCATCCTGGCCCAGACCGGCGAGAGCGAGGTGTTCTGCGACCGCGCCTACCTCGACGTGCCGGTCCCGGGGGCCGGGACCGACTTCGACGACGTCGCGGGCCTGCAGGCGGTCGTCGACCAGTGGACCTCGCGCTACGCGGCGACCTCGGAGATGCACGACGCGGCCGCCTACGAGGCCGTGCCGGAGGCCGAGCGCCTGGCCGCGCGGGGCATCGAGGTCGGCCACATCTTCTACTTCGGCACGAAGTACTCCGAGCCCATGGGTGCCAAGGTCACGGGCCCGGACGGGCAGGAGCGCCCGGTCCACATGGGCTCCTACGGCATCGGCCCGAGCCGGCTCGTCGCCGCCATCATCGAGGCGGGCCACGACGAGGCCGGCATCGTCTGGCCGGACGCGGTCGCACCCTTCGACGTCGCCCTCCTCAACCTCAAGGCCGGCGATTCCGGCACGGACGCGGCCTGCGGGCGGATCCAGGCGGATCTGGAGCAGGCCGGCCTCACGGTGCTGTACGACGACCGCGACGAGCGCCCGGGCGGCAAGTTCGCCACCGCCGACCTGATCGGCCTGCCCTGGCAGGTGATCGTCGGCCCCAAGGGCCTCGCCGAGGGCAAGGTCGAGCTGAAGCGCCGGGCCACGGGCGCCCGCGAGACGGTGGCGCCGGACGCCCTCGCGGCGCGGCTGCGCCAGGGCCGGGCGGGGTAGGGGGGATGCTCGCCGCGATCCGCGACCGCCTGCCCCTCGTCGGCGGGCGGGCTCACCCGGCGAGGAGCGGCACCGCGCCCTTCTCGCCCTTCGAGTGGACGATCGCCGGGCGCTACCTGCGCACCCGGCGCAAGGAGGGCTTCGTCTCCGTCATCGCCCTGTTCTCGTTCCTCGGCATCATGCTGGGCGTCGCGACGCTCATCATCGTGCTCTCGGTGATGAACGGGTTCCGCAAGGAGCTGCTGACGAAGATCGTCGGCATCAACGGCCACATCTTCGTGGCGCCGATCGACAAGCCGCTCACCGACTTCGCCGACCTGTCGGAGCGCCTGGGCAAGGTCGCGGGCGTGAAGCTGGCGCTGCCGATGGTCGAGGGGCAGGCCTTCGCCTCCTCGCCCTACGGCGGGTCGGGCGTGCTCGTGCGCGGCGTGCGGGCCGAGGACCTGAGAAAAATCCCGGCGGTGGCCAACACCGTGCGGGGCGGCACGCTGGAGGGCTTCGACGGCGCCGGCGGCGTCGCCGTCGGGCGCCGCCTCGCCGAGTCCCTCGGCCTCCAGGCCGGCGACACCCTCACGCTCGCCACCCCCAAGGGCGCGACGACGCCGTTCGGCACCGCGCCGCGGATCAAGGGCTACACGGTGGCGGCTTTGTTCGAGGTCGGCATGTCGGAGTTCGACGCCACCTTCGTGTACATGCCGTTGTCGGAGGCGCAGGGGTTCTTCAACCGCGATGGCGACGTCTCGGTGATCGAGATCTTCCTCGACAACGCCGACGCGGTCGGCGACGCCCGGGGCGCGCTCGAGCTCGCGGCCGAGCGCCCGGTGCTCCTCACCGACTGGCGCCAGCGCAACCGCACCTTCTTCTCGGCGCTCGAGGTCGAGCGCAACGTCATGTTCATCATCCTGACGCTGATCGTGCTGGTGGCCGCGCTCAACATCGTGTCGGGCCTGATCATGCTGGTGAAGGACAAGTCGAGCGACATCGCCATCCTGCGCACCATGGGGGCGACCCGGGGCGCGATCATGCGGGTCTTCCTGATCACCGGGGCCTCGATCGGCATCGTCGGGACGCTGGCGGGCTTCGTCCTCGGCCTCGTGTTCTCGGCCAACCTGACGGCGATCCAGCGCACGCTGTTCCCGGGCGCCTGGGACCCGACGGTGCGGTTCCTGTCCGAGATCCCGTCCGAGACCAACGCGAGCGAGGTCATGGCGGTGGTGCTGATGTCGATGGTGCTGTCGCTGCTCGCGACCCTGTACCCGTCCTGGCGCGCCGCCCGCCTCGACCCGGTCCAGGCCCTGCGCTACGGCTGAGGGCCGTGGCCGCGCACCGTCCGGGCCCGGTCGCCGGCCCGCGTTCCCGCGTCGTCCCGAGTATCCCGATGCCGTTGCCCGATCCCGCCCCGCTCCCCCCGCCCGCGCCGCGGCTCCGCCGCCGGCCCGAGGCGGGCGCCTGACCCCCGGATGGACGCCTCCCAGCCGCCGCAGCCGGTCCCGGCCCTGTTCCTCGCGCGCGTCGAGCGCCGCTACCCGCAGGCGCAGGGCAGCCTCGACATCCTGCGCGGGGCCGACCTCGCCATCTGGCCCGGCGAGATCGTCGCCCTGGTGGCGCCCTCCGGCACCGGCAAGTCGACCCTGCTCCACGTCGCCGGCCTGCTCGAGCGGCCCGACGGCGGCGAGGTCTACATCGGCGGCCAGCCCAGCGCGCGGATGGACGACGCCGCCCGCACCCGGATGCGGCGCGAGGAGATGGGCTTCGTCTACCAGGCGCACCACCTGCTGCCGGAATTCTCCGCCCTCGAGAACGTGGTGCTGCCCCAGCTCATCCGCGGCCTCCCGGCCGCGGAGGCGCGCTCCCGGGCGGCCGAGCTCCTGGCCTTCCTCGGCCTCAAGGAGCGGCTTTCCCACCGCCCCTCCGAGCTCTCCGGCGGCGAGCAGCAGCGGGTCGCCATCGCGCGGGCGGTGGCCAACGGCCCGCGCCTGCTGCTCGCCGACGAGCCGACCGGCAACCTCGACCCGCAGACCGCGGGCCACGTCTTCGGCATCCTGGTCTCGCTGGTGCGGGCCTCCGGCGTCGCGGCGCTGATCGCCACCCACAACCTGGAGCTCGCCGCCCGCATGGACCGGCGGGTCACCATCCGGGACGGGCTGATCGTCCAGCTCGCCTGACGCCGCGACCCCCGCGCGGCGCCGGCGGCTGCGGCCCTCTGCCCACCTGTCGCGACCCCCGCCGGTTCGGATAGGGTCGGGCGGCATGCCGGACGCCCTCACCCCCGCTCCCGACGGCACCGTCCTGGTCTTCGGCGGTCCTTTCGCGAACCTCGCCGCCACGGAGGCGGTGCTGCGGGCGGCGGCCGCCCACGGCCTCCCGCCCGACCGCGTGATCGGCCTCGGCGACGTCGTCGCGCACGGGCCCGACCCGGCGGCCTGCATCGCCCGCGTGCGCGCCGCCGGCATCCGGGTCGTGATGGGCGGCGGCGAGGAGGCCCTGGCGCGGAGCGGGCCCGCGCCGGCCGGACCCGGGCAGCTCGGCGACGGGGACCGCGCCTGGCTGGCGGCCCTGCCGCGGCGCCTCGAGGTCGCGGTCGGCGGCCTGCGCCTCGCGGTGGTGGGCGCGCCGGAGGCGCCCGAGCGCCCCGTCTTCGCCTCGACCCCCGCCCGGATCAAGGCGCGGGCGCTCGACCGGGCCGGAGCGGACGGGATCGTGGCCGGGCCCGGCGGCCTGCCGTTCAGCCAGGTGATCGCGGGCCGCCTCTGGCACGACCCCGGCGCGGTCGGGATGCCGGCGAGCGACGGCACCCCGGCGACCTGGTACAGCCTGCTCGCGCCGGGCCCGGAGCCGCGCACCCTCAGGGTCAGCCACGTCCGCCTCGCCTGCGACCCGGGGCCCGTGGCGGCCCGGATGCGGGGCGCCGGCCTGCCGGAGAGCGCCGCCCTGCCGGCGGCCGAGGCCGGGCGCGCCGGCCGGCCGTTCGC
>NZ_QOWC01000111.1 GCF_003574465.1 Methylobacterium crusticola | reverse complement strand
CGCCGGCGCGGACGCGCCCTACGACCTCGACGCCCTGGTGGCCCGCCTCGCCGCGGTCGAGACCGCCGGGGACGGCCGGCGGGTGCTGCTCGTGGGCACCGGCAGCGCGGCGGACCTCGACGGCCTCGCCCGCTGCCTCGGCCGGGCGGTGGCCCGGCGCGCCCGCGCGCTCGTCGTGCGCCTCGACCGCGGGGGCGAGGGCCCGCATCCGGGGCTGACGGACCTCATCGCCGGCCGCTCGGCCTTCCGGGACGCGATCCAGCCGGATCCGGGCTCGCGCCTGCACGTCATCGGCCGGGGCGCGAGCGATCCCGCGCTCCTCGTTTCGGAGCGGGACGGCCTCGGCCTCACCCTCGACGCCCTGGGCGAGACCTACGACTGGGTCGTCTGCTGCCTCGACGACGGGTTCGCGCCGGCCGCGCAAGCCCTGGTCGGCGCCGTGGCGGCCTGGATGGACGCCGTGGTGATCGCCACCACCGCCGAGGCGGACGATGCCCGCCTCGTCGCCCTGTTCGAGAGCGCCGAGGCCGCCGGCGCCCCCGAGGTGATCGTGGCCCAGGAGCACGTCCCGGCCCCGGTGGCGATGCCCGCCTACCCGCTGCGGCGCTCGGCCTGAGACCCCGGCGGCCGCGCGGCGCTCACGGCGCGGGTCCGCCCAGGGGCAGCTCCGTCGTCCGCTTGATCGACTTGAGGACGATGCCCGAGCGGAGCGCCGCCAGGCCCCCGGTCGCCGCGATCAGCGTGTCGAAGAAGCGGCTGAGATGCCCGAGGTCCCGGGCGACGACCTTCATGATCAGGTCGGCGTCCCCGGTCTGCGCGAAGCACTCGACGACCTCCGGGGCCTCGCGGACGAAGCGGTGGAACGCGGCGTTGTGGGCCTCGTCGTGCGTGCGCAGGCTGATCAGGGTGTGGGCCATCACGCCGAACCCCAGCCGCTCCGCGCTGAGGAGGGCGACGACCCTCTCGATGTAGCCCTGCCGGCGCAGGCGGTCGAGGCGGCGGGCGCACTGGCTCGCCGAGAGGCACACGACCTCGGCGAGCTCGACGTGGCTGATGTCGCCCCGGCGCTGGAGCGTCGACAGGATCCGCACGTCGAAGGCATCCAGCTGCACGGCGCGCCGCCTCCCGGGACCGCCCGTCCGGGATCGCGGGAGCCCTCCCGAGCATGCGGGAATCCCGCGCGCCGCGTCAATTCCGTGCGCGGCGCCCGCGCCCCGGGCTGCCCGGGCACCCGATTTTGCGAAGAATCGCCGGCCCCGGGCCCGTATGCTGCCCTGGCGGCGGGCGGGGCCCGCTCGCCGGGGAGGGCGCGGCGCCATGGGGTCGGAGCACACGGACGCGACGACGGGCGGCGCGGCCCTCGTCGAAGCGCTGATCGTCAACGGCGTCGACACCGTCTTCGGCCTGCCCGGGGCGCAGATGTACCCGTTCTTCGACGCGCTCCAGCGGCGCGGCGACCGGATCCGCACCTGCGGCGCCCGCCACGAGCAGGCCTGCGGCTACATGGCCTTCGGGTACGCCCGCTCCACCGGCCGGCCCGGCGTCTACGCCGTCGTGCCGGGGCCGGGCGTGCTCAACACCGCGGCCGCGCTCTCCACCGCCTACGGCTGCAACGCGCCCGTCCTGTGCATCACCGGGCAGGTGCCGTCCGGGTTCCTCGGCCAGCGGCGCGGCCACCTGCACGAGCTGCCCGACCAGCTCGCGACCCTGCGCTCCCTCACCAAGTGGTCCGCCCGCGTCGAGCGCGTCGAGGACGCGCCCGCCGTCATCGACGAGGCGTTCCGGCGGATGCTCGGCGGGCGCCCCGGGCCGGTGGCGGTCGAGATGGCGTGGGACGTCATGGCGGCGCGCGCGCCCGTCCGGGCCCTGCCGCCCGCCGTCCCGGAGGCCCGGCCGCGCCCGGACGCGGACGCCGTCGCGCGGGCGGCCCGGATCCTGGTCGCGGCGCGCCGCCCGATGATCATGACGGGCAGCGGCGCCCAGCACGCCTCCGTGGCGGTCCTGGCGCTGGCCGAGGCGCTCGCGGCCCCGGTCGCCGCCCTGCGGGGCGGCCGCGGCATCGTGGCGGAGGACCATCCCCTCGGGGCCTCCTCGTACGCGGCCTACCGGCTCTGGCCGGGGACCGACGCGCTCCTCGGCATCGGCTCGCGGCTCGAGATGCCCTACATGCGCTGGCGCGGGATGATGACCTACGTCCGGGAGCCCGGCCCGTCGCCCGCCCTGATCCGGATCGACATCGACCCGGAGGAGCACGGCCGCCTCGTGCCCGAGGTCGGCCTCGTCGCCGACGCCGAGGACGGCGCCCGCGCGCTCCTCGACGCGGTCCGGCGGCTGCGGGGCGGGCGGGGCGCCCCCGACCGGAGCGCCCGCCTCGCCGAGGTCGCCGCGGCGAAGCGGGAGGCGCGGGCGGCGATCGGGGTCGTCCAGCCCCAGCTCTCCTACCTCGACGCGATCCGCGCGGCCCTGCCGCGGGACGGCTTCTTCGTCGGCGAATTGTCCCAGGTCGGCTTTGCCTCCTACTTCGGCTTCCCGGTCTACGCGCCGCGCACCTACGTCTCCGAGGGCTACCAGGGCACGCTCGGTTTCGGCTTCCCGACGGCCCTCGGGGTCAAGGTCGCGCATCCCGGCCGGGCCGTGGTCTCGGTGACGGGGGACGGCGGCTTCCTGTTCGCCGTCCAGGAGCTCGCCACCGCCGCCCAGGAGGGCATCGGCCTCGTCACGGTCCTGTTCGACAACCACTCCTACGGCAACGTGCTGCGCGACCAGAACACCGGCTACGGCGGCCGGGTGATCGGGGCGGTCCTCGACAACCCGGACTTCGTCGCCCTCGCGGCCTCGTTCGGGGTCGACGCCGTCCGGGTCGACTCGCCGGAGGACCTGGGACCGGCGCTCGCCGCGGCCCTGGCGGCGGGCCGGCCGGCCCTGATCGTGGTCGCGGTCGAGCGGGGGACGGAGGCCTCGCCCTGGCCCTTCATCCACCCGGCGCCGGTGGGGTGAGGGGCGGCCGCGAACGGATCCGGCGGGCGTGGAGGCCCCGCGCGCCCGGGTCGGGGCCGAGATGACGGGCGCGGGCCCGGGACCGCCGTCGTCCCCGCCCGCCAAGGGCTCCCGCGGCCGTCAGGGCGGTCCGTCCGCGGCCCCCGCCCCATCCCGCAGCACCGCGACCAGCTCCGCCGCCCGCCCGCTCTGGAGCAGGGGCACCAGCGCCCGCACCCGCTCCGGCGGCAGGGCCCACCAGGCGGTCTCGACGAGCCCCGCCGCCACCTCCGGCGGGAAGCGGTGGCGGATCACCCGGGCCGGGTTGCCACCCACGATGGCGTAGGGCGGCACGTCCCGCGTCACCACGGCCCGGGCCGCCACCACGGCGCCGGGGCCGACCGTGACGCCCGACAGGATCAGGCTGCCCGAGCCCAGCCAGACGTCGGCGCCGATCGCGACGTCGCCCCGGGAGGCGTGGTAATCCCCCGGCGCGGCGAGGTCCGGCCACAGGCCCGCCATGGCGGCGAACGGGTAGGTGGCGACCCAGTCCGTGCGGTGGTTGCCGCCGAGCAGGATCTCGACCTTGTCGGCGATGGAGCAGTAGGGGCCGATGGAGAGCCGCGCCCCGGATTCGGGGAAGCGGACCTTGGGCCTGCCGTAGGAGTAGGGCGCGATGGCGTAGCCGTGGCGGGCGGCGAGCTTGGCGAGATGCAGGCGGGTCTCGTTGTGAGGGTTGCGCCCCTGCCGCAGGCGGTGCAGGAAATCCTTCACGCCCGGGCAACCACGCGACCGGAAGGGCGTCCCAGCCCGCGGGCGGGGCACGGAGCGCGGACGATCCGAGGAGAGAGCGCGGTGGGCGGCAACATTTCGGACGATCTGAAGAGCGGCGCGCTGTTCTATCACCGTCATCCGCGGCCCGGGAAGCTGGAGATCCAGCCCACCAAGCCGCTGGGCAACCAGCGCGACCTGGCGCTGGCCTACTCGCCGGGCGTCGCCGCCGCCTGCGAGGCGATCGCGGCCGACCCCGAGGAGGCCGCGACCCTGACGACGCGCCAGAACCTCGTCGCGGTGGTCTCGAACGGCACGGCCGTGCTCGGCCTCGGCGACATCGGCCCGCTCGCCTCCAAGCCCGTGATGGAGGGCAAGGCGGTCCTGTTCAAGAAGTTCGCCGGCATCGACGTGTTCGACATCGAGCTCGCCGAGAAGGACGTCGACAAGCTCGTCGACGTGGTGGCGGCCCTCGAGCCGACCTTCGGGGGCATCAACCTCGAGGACATCAAGGCGCCCGAGTGCTTCGAGGTCGAGGAGCGCTGCCGGGCCCGGATGCAGATCCCGGTCTTCCACGACGACCAGCACGGCACCGCCATCATCGTGGCGGCCGCCGTCCTCAACGGGCTGGAGCTCGCCGGCAAGGCGCTGCCCGAGGTCAGGATCGTCACCTCGGGGGCGGGGGCGGCGGCGCTCGCCTGCCTCAACCTCCTCGTCTCCCTCGGCGCGCGCCGCGAGAACATCTTCGTCACCGACATCGAGGGCGTGGTCTACGAGGGCCGGTCGACGCTCATGGACCGCTGGAAGGCGGTCTACGCGCAGGCGACCAGCGCCCGCACCCTCGCGGAGGTGATCCCGGGCGCCGACGTCTTCCTCGGCCTCTCGGCCGGCGGCGTGCTCAAGCCCGAGCTCCTCGAGGCGATGGCCGAGAAGCCCCTGATCATGGCGCTCGCCAACCCCTACCCGGAGATCATGCCGAACCTCGCGGAGGAGAAGCGGCCGGACGCGATGATCTGCACCGGGCGCTCGGATTTTCCGAACCAGGTCAACAACGTCCTGTGCTTCCCCTACATCTTCCGGGGCGCGCTCGACGTCGGCGCCACCACGATCAACGAGGCCATGAAGGCCGCCGCCGTGAAGGCGATCGCCGGGCTCGCCCGCGAGACCCCCTCCGACGTGGTGGCCCGGGCCTACGGCGGCGAGGCCCGGCCCTTCGGCCCGCACTCCCTGATCCCGAGCCCGTTCGACCCGCGGCTGATCCTGCGCATCGCCCCGGCGGTGGCCCGGGCCGCGATGGAATCGGGCGTCGCCAAGCGGCCGCTGCCGGACATCGCCGCCTACGCCGAGTCCCTCGACCGCTTCGTGCACCGCTCCGGCTTCATCATGAAGCCGGTCTTCACCAAGGCCAAGCAGGACCCGCGCCGGGTGGTCTACGCCGAGGGCGAGGACGAGCGGGTCCTGCGCGCCGTGCAGGCCATCACCGAGGAGGGGCTGGCCCAGCCCATCCTGATCGGGCGCCCGAGCGTGATCGAGACGCGGCTCAAGCGCTTCGGCCTGGCGATCCGGGCGGGCCGCGACTTCGAGCTGATCAACCCCGAGGACGACCCGCGCTACCGCGCCTACGTGGGCCGCTACGTCGAGCTCGCGGGCCGGCGCGGCATCACGCCGGACGCGGCCCGGACGCTGGTGCGCACCAACACCACGGTGATCGGTGCGCTGATGGTGCGCCAGGGCGAGGCGGACGCCCTCGTCTGCGGCCTGGAGGGCCGGTTCGAGAGCAAGCTGCGGGCGATCCGCGACATCATCGGGCTCGCCCCCGGCGCCCACGACTTCGCGGCCGTGAGCCTCATCATCACCTCCAAGGGCGCCTACTTCCTGGCCGACACCCACGTGCGGCCCGATCCCAGCGCCGAGGAGATCGCCGACGTCGCCATCGCGTGCGGCGAGACCGCCCGGCGCTTCGGCCTCTCGCCCAAGATCGCCCTCGTCAGCCACGCCGATTTCGGCTCGTTCGACACCGCCTCGGCGCGCAAGATGCGCCGGGCGCTCGAGATCCTGCGCGCGCGCGCGCCCGACCTCGAGGTCGACGGCGAGATGGCGGCCGACACCGCCCTGTCGCAGGAGATCCGCGACCGGGTGCTGCCGGGCTCGCGCCTCAAGGGGGAGGCCAACGTGCTGATCATGCCGAACCTGGACGCGGCCAACATCGCGTTCCAGTTCTCGAAGACGCTCGCCGACGCGCTGCCGGTGGGCCCGCTGCTCCTCGGCCCCGCCAAGCCCGCCCACATCCTCACGCCCTCGGTGACGGCCCGCGGCATCGTCAACATCACGGCCGCGGCCGTCGTGGAGGCACAAGGGGAGGCGGGCGTCGCGGCGGCGCCGGAGAGCACGGCGGAGGCCGGCACGCCCCTGACCTCGGGCTGAGCGCCCGCGCCCGGGCGGACAGCGCCCCAGGGGACCCCGCCCGCCGGCGAACCGGCGCCGGGCGCCGCCCGCGCGGCGGCCGGGGGGCTGCTCACGGCGGCCGGGGTGCTGCTCACGGCGGCCGGAACGCCGCTTGCATGGCGGCCCGGAACCGATCGAGCGGGGAGGCTTCAGAAGCATGTGCCGAGGCGACGATCCGACCTGCGCGTCCTTTGCCGAACACCGGCGGCGCTTTCGCGCCAAGGTGGACGAGACCCTGGCGCCGGAGCGACGGGCCTTCCTGAGGAGCGGCTTCGCGGCGACCGGGGGCGCGGCCGCGCTGGCCGCCGGAGGCCTGTCCCTGGTGACGCCGGCGCTCGCCCAGACGAGCGCGGCGCGGGGGCCGGCGCGGCCCGCCTACCACCACCTGCCGGCCAGCGCCGAGACGGTGCACTGGGGCTACTTCAGCCGCCTGCTGAAGCCGCAGGCGGAGATCGCCTCCGGCGACATCATCACCATCGAGGCGCTGACCCACCACGCCAACGACGACGCCGAGCGCATGGTGGCGGGCGACCCGGGCGCCGAGAGCGTCTTCCTGTGGACGAAGGAGCGCAAGGGCGTCGACCGGCGCGGCGCCGGCCCGATGGACGCCCCGATCGGGGCCGGCGGGGGTCTCGGCGTGCACGTCTGCACCGGCCCGGTGGCGGTGCGGGGCGCCGAGGCCGGCGACGTGCTCGAGGTGCGCATCCTCGACGTGGCGCCCCGGCCCTCGGCCAACCCGCGCTTCAAGGGGCTCACCTTCGGCAGCAACGCCGCGGCGAACTGGGGCTACCATTACAAGGACATGCTCACGGGCGACCGCCCCCGGGAGGTGGTGACGATCTACGAGATCGACGCCACCGGGGGCCGGGACTGGGCCCGGGCGGTCTACAGCTTCCGCTGGCCGGGGGTGACCGACCCCTCCGGCGTGCACCACGCGGTCATCGACTATCCGGGCGTGCCGGTGGACCACACCCGGACCACCCGCAACTACGACGTGCTGAAGGGCTTCCGGGTGCCGATCCGGCCGCATTTCGGCGTCATCGGCGTGGCGCCCAAGGAATCGGACTACGTCAACAGCATCCCGCCGAGCTACACCGGCGGCAACATCGACAACTGGCGCATCGGCAAGGGCGCGACCCTGTACTTTCCGGTGGCGGTGCCGGGGGCGCTGTTCTCGGTCGGCGACCCCCACGCCTCGCAGGGCGATTCCGAATTGTGCGGGACCGCGATCGAGTGCTCGCTTACCGGCACCTTCCAGCTCGTCCTGCACAAGGCCGCCGACCTGCCCGGCACGCCGCTCGAGCGCCTCGACTTCCCGATGATCGAGACCGCCCAGGACTGGGTGGTGCACGGCTTCAGCTTCCCGAACTACCTCCGGGACCTCGGCGCCAACGCGCAGTCGGAGATCTTCGAAAAATCCTCCGTCGATCTCGCGATGCGCGACGCCTTCCGGAAGATGCGCCGCTTCCTGATGACCGCCAAGGGGCTCACCGAGGACGAGGCCGTCTCGCTGATGTCGGTGGCGGTGGATTTCGGGGTGACGCAGGTGGTGGACGGCAACTGGGGCGTCCACGCGGTCGTCCGCAAGAGCATCTTTCCCGGCCCGGCGAGCTGAGCCGCCGGCCGCTGGACGCTGCCGGCCGTCAGGCCGCCCGCACGCCCGCCAGGACGTCGCCGGTCGTCTCCCCGGTCCGCGCGGCGCGCCGGGCCGGCGGGCGGGCGGAGCCGGGGGCGGCGTCCGCGGCCTGGCCGGTTCGCCCCGGGCGAGACGCTCAGGGCCAGGGCGAAGGGGACGAGCGCCAGGCGCCCGCCGGGCCGGCCTCGCTACTCCGCGGTCGCGGTGACCGTCAGGCGGTCGAACAGCTTGCCGGGGCTGCCGGCGCTGCTGAAGTCGACGATGCCGAGGCCGGACGGGTCCTTGGCGGCGGCGTTGACCGACAGCCGGCCGGGCTTGACCACGAAGCGGGCCACCGCCTGGCCGAGCGCCTTGGCGTCGGGGGAGTTGCCGAGCACCGCCGGGATGCCGAGCATCGCGGCGGTGCCGTACTCGCGCTGCAACTCCTCGGGCTTGAGGCTCTGCGCCTTGGCCTGCTGGTCGACGAAGCGCTGGAACAGGCCGCCGTTCTCCAGCGTCAGGCTGAGCGCCTTGGCGCTCGCCCCGAGGATCGCCAGGGACGAGACCGCGGCGTCGGGGTCGAACACGTCCCGGCCGATGCCGCCGATGGTGCCGGTGATCCGGGCCGTGCCCATGTCCTTGCCGGAGAGCGTGACCTCCCGCAGGGCGACCTCCTGCGCGCCCTCGTTCCAGCGCGAATCGACCACGCCCGAGAGGTCGACGGCCCCGTAGCCGAGGGCCGCGAGGTCGGCGAGCACCGGCGCCTCCGTCTGCGCCGGGACCGCGCAGGTGAAGCCCTCGAGGGTGAGGCGCGAGGCGGTCGGGATGCCGTTGCGGGGCTCGCTCATCTCCAGGGCGCCGCCGCGCAGGCCGAACTGCACCGGGGTATCGGGCTTGAGCGGGTCGCCGGCCGCCTCGGCCGAGAGGGCGACGTCGAGGCCGTCGAGGACGACGCGGCCGACGAGGGGCGCGTACTGGCGCACCTCCCGCGGGTCGAGGGGGCCGGCGGCGCTCCGGCGCAGGCCCTCCAGGGTGGGCTTGAGGGAGAGGCCGGCGAGGGTCAGGCCCTTGAGGGCGAAGCGCCCGGCCGGCGCCTCGACCGTCAGGCCCTCGGCCCGGACCGTGCCGGCGCCCGCGGCGCCGGGCGCCCCGGCCCCCGGCTCGCCGCGGTAGGACAGGAGCGCCAGGCCGACCCGGGTCGGCGCGCCGGCGCCGGGGCTCGTGACCGTGACGCCGCCGAACTCGAGGCTGCCGACGCTCACGCCGTCGAGGAGGTCCGCCGCCGCCGCGGAGAGGCGGGCGCGCTCGGGGCCCTCGGCCCGGCCCGGGTCGCCCGCCGCGAGGGCCCGGGCGGCCTCGCCCCAGGGCGTCGCGGTCGGGCGCCCGCCGAGGTCGCGGCCCTCGATGCGGGCGATCCGCACCGTGGCGCCGTCCGGGCCGGTGAGGGCGATGTCCTCGGCCGTCACCGCGCCGTAGACCCGGATCGGCGCCGCCTCGGGCCCGCCGGCCTCGGTGAGCAGGCGCGCGAGGCCCGCGAGGTCCAGCTCCCGGGCCGTGAGGCGGCCGTAGGCGCCCGCGCCCGCGGCGGGCCCGCCGCCCTCGACCGACAGGGTGGCGCCCCCGGCCTCCAGGGTGCCGATCCGGCCCTGCACCACGTCCCGGGCGACGACGTCGTGGTAGACCGCCACCTGGACGCGCTCGGCCACGGGCTGCTCGACGCGCAGCACCGGGATGACGACCGCCCGGGCGGAGAGCCGCTGCAGGCGGGTCCGCCAGGGCTCGGCGCTGCCGCCGTCGAGGAGGGCCCGGAGGTCGCCCTGCGAGAGGGCGGAGCCCTGCACCTCGACCCGCGGGGCCTTCAGGACGGTGGCGCCGAAGGTCAGGGTCAGGTCGTCGAGGGCGAGCGCGGCCCCTTGCGCGAGCGCGGCCCCGATCAGCCAGGAGCCCGGCGCCCAGGAGTTCGGAAACGACGGACCCGCCGCGACGCGGCCGATCTCGACCCGCACGCCGTCGGGCAGGCGCACCGACACCGCGCGCCCGGGGCGCTCCGCCGCCACCGGGCGCGCGGGGCGGTCCGCGCCGAGCAGGGCCGCGCAGGCGGCGGCACCGAGCGCGGCCCGGGCCATGCCCGTTCGTGTCCAGCGGGTCATGGCGTCGGATCCTGCGTCGCGGGAGGAAGGCTCGGCGGGGGCGAGCTCAGAGGGAGAACGAGGTGCCGCAGCCGCACGAGGCGGTGGCCTGGGGGTTCTCGATCTTGAAGGACTGCCCGATCAGGTCGTTGACGAAGTCGATCGTGGCGCCTTCCATGTACTGGAGCGACAGCGGGTCCACCAGCACGGTGGCACCGTCGCGCTCGACCGCGACGTCGTCGCCGGTGCGGTCCTGCGCGATGTCGAAGGCGTACTGGAACCCGGAGCAGCCCCCGCCATTCACGCTGATGCGCAGCATGGAGCCGGGCGGCTCGGCGCCCATGATCTCGTTGATGCGCCGGGCGGCGCGGGGCGTCAGGATGATCTCGGTCATGCGACGGTGTTCTCGGGTGGGGGACCGAAGTGCGAAGCGAAGATAAGAAGGGACGGCGTGCGCCGCAACAGCCGCGACCGGAGGGGCCGGGCCGTGCGCCGGGGCGGTGAGCGCTGGCGGGCCCCCTACGGCAGCGATCCCGCGGCCTCGCGCGGGCGCCTGATCCCCGAGCCGGCCTCGCCGACCCGGACCGACTTCCAGCGCGACCGCGACCGGGTGGTGCACTCGGCCGCGTTCCGGCGCCTGAAGCACAAGACCCAGGTCTTCGTCCACCACGAGGGCGACCACTACCGCACCCGCCTGACGCACACCCTGGAGGTGAGCCAGATCGCCCGGGCGCTGGCCCGGGCGCTCGGGCTCGACGAGGACCTCGCGGAGGCCCTGGCGCTCGCCCACGACCTCGGCCACACGCCCTTCGGCCATACCGGGGAGGACGCGCTGCACGCCTGCATGGCCGGCCACGGCGGGTTCGACCACAACGCCCAGGCGCTGCGCCTCGTGACCCGGCTGGAGCGGCGCTACGCCACCTTCGACGGGCTGAACCTGACCTGGGAGACCCTGGAGGGCCTCGTCAAGCACAACGGCCCGCTGCTGACGCGGGCGGGCGGGCCGACGCCGCACTACGCCGCCGGCGGCATCCCGGCGGCGATCACCGAGTACGACGCCGTGAACGACCTCGAACTGGCCACCTTCGCGGGGCCGGAGGCCCAGGTGGCGGCGCTCGCCGACGACATCGCGTACGACGCGCACGACCTCGACGACGGCCTGCGGGCCGACCTGTTCCGGCTGGAGGACCTCGACGAGGTGCCGTTCCTCGCCGGCCTGAGGGCCGAGATCGCCGGGCTCTACCCGGGCCTCGAGCGCTCGCGGGTGGTGCACGAGCTCGCCCGCCGGGTCATCACGCGCTTCGTCGAGGACGTGATCGCCGAGACGGAGGGGCGCCTCGCGGCCCTGCGCCCCGCGGACGCGGCGGCGGTCCGGCAGGCCCGGGCGCCCGTGGCGGCGTTCTCCGAGGCCGTCGCCGCGGCCGACCGCGACATCAAGACCTTCCTGTTCGCCCGGATGTACCGGCATCCCGGCGTGATGGCGGTGCGCCGGCGCGCGGCCGCGATCGTCGAGGACCTGTTCGAGGCCTTCCGGCGCGATCCCGGCCGGATGCCCGAGGAATGGAGCGCCGGCCTCAAGGGACCGGACGATCCCCGCACGCCCCGGCGCATCGCCGACTTCATCGCCGGGATGACCGACAACTACGCGGTGAGCCAGCACCGGCGGCTGTTCCCGGCCACGCCCGACCTGCACTGGGTGATCTGGCCCGGCACCGACACGTGAGGCGCTCAGGCCTCCGGCGCGATGACCTTCTGGAGGCAGACGGCGCCGGTGTCGCGGTAGCCCAGCCGCTCGTAGAACCGGGTCGCCGGCCGGTTGTCCGCCCGCACGAGCAGTTGCACCTTCCAGACGCCGCGGCGGGCGAGCCAGGCCTCCGCCGCCGCCATGACGGCCCGCCCGAGCCCGCCGCCCTGGTGCTCGGGCGCCACCGCGACGTAGTAGACCCAGCCCCGGTGCCCGTCCTCGCCCGCCATGGCGGTGGCGGCGATCCGGCCTCCGGTCTCCGCCACCAGGACGGTGCCGTGCGGGCCGCGGCGCGCGAAGGCGATGTCGGTCTCCGGGTCGTTCCAGGGCCGGGCCACGCCGGCCGCGTGCCAGAGGGCGATGGCGGCGGGGATGTCGCCGTCGCGGATCTCGCGGATCACGGGGTCGGTCGTCGCCGGCATGGCGGGGCTCCATCGGGTCGGGTGTGTCGGGGCCGGCGCCCGTCCGGTCCGGCGCGAGCGTCCGGCGCATCATCTGGCCGATCCGGCGCCGGTCGGATAGGTGTTCGCCGGGGATCGGGGCGGGGCGTCGCGCGCGGCATCCCGGCCCCGGTCCCCGGAGATTCTCGCGCCGCAGCAGCAGCAGCGCCGCCCGGGAGCCCGTGCGGCGCGGGCTGGTGCCGACGACCCACGGAGGCTCACCGATGCCGCGACTGATCGACCTCTCGATCGCCATCGAGAACGACGTGCCGGCGGACCCGCCGTTCCAGCGCCCGACCGTCACCTACGTGGGCCACGCCGCCTCGGCGGCGATGATCGCCGGCCTCTTTCCCGGCCTCGCCCCCGAGGACCTGCCCGACGGGCAGGGCTGGGCGGTGGAGAGCGTCCAGCTCTCGACCCACAACGGCACCCACCTCGACGCGCCCTGGCACTACCACCCGACCATGGACGGCGGCGCCCGGGCCATCACCATCGACGAGGTGCCCCTCGACTGGTGCTACCGCCCCGGCGTGAAGCTCGATTTCCGCCACCTGCCCGACGGCCACGTCGTGATGCCCGACGAGATCGACCGGGAGCTCGCCCGCATCGGCCACGTGCTGCGGCCCCTCGACATCGTGCTGGTGAACACCCGCGCGGGCGAGCGGTTCGGGCAGGCCGACTACGTCGACAGCGGCTGCGGCATGGGCCGGGCCGCGACCCTGCACCTGACCGGGCAGGGGGTGCGGGTCGTCGGCACGGACGGCTGGAGCTGGGACGCGCCGTTCTCCCACACGGCCCGGCGCTACGCCGAGACCGGCGACGCGAGCCTGATCTGGGAGGGCCACAAGGCCGGGCGCGAGGCGGGCTACTGCCAGATCGAGAAGCTCGCGAACCTCGAGGCCCTGCCGGACGCGGGCTTCACGGTCGCGTGCTTCCCGGTGAAGATCAAGGGCGCGTCGGGCGGCTGGACGCGGGCGGTGGCGATCCTGCCGGAGTGAGGACCCGCCGCCGAGCGGCCGGGCAGGGGCCGCGGGGGCGCCCGCGTCCCGATGTCCCGCCCGGGCGCGCGGGGTCCCGCCCGGGGGCGCAGGGACGCCCGGGCCCGGCTGCGCGCCGAACTCGCGCCGGGCCGGCCGCGGGGTTCTACGGCCGCGGCGCGAGGAAGATCTCCCGCTCCGCCTCGACGATCCCGTAGATGTGCTCGGCGACCGCGCGGATGCGGGCGAGATCGCGGCTGTCGGCGTGCATCATCAGCCAGAAGCTGCGGGTGAGGGCGACCTCGTCGGGCAGCACGCAGACGAGGTCGTCGCGCCGGGCCGCCATGAAGCAGGGCAGCACCGCGACGCCGAGGCCGGCCGCCGCCGCGTGGAGCTGGGCGTTCAGGTTGGCGCTGCGCAGCCGGGCGCCGATGCCGGGCGAGACCTGGTGCAGGTAGTCGAGCTCGGGGGAGTAGAGCAGCTCGTCGATGTAGCCGATGAAGCGGTGGCCCTCGAGGTCGCGCCGGGCCGCGATGGCGGGGTGGCCCGCCAGGTAGGCCGGGGCGGCGTAGAGCCTGAGGGCGTAGTCGGTGAGCTTGCGCCCGACGATGCGGCCCTCCTGGGGCAGGCTCAGGCCGATGGCGATGTCGGCCTCGCGCTTCGAGAGGCTGAACAGCCGGGCGGTTGCCACCAGCTCGATGTCGAGGTCGGGGTGCCGGGCGACGAGGCCGGTGAGGCGGGGGGCCAGGAAGGTGCTGCCGAAGCCGTCGGGCGCGCCGATCCGCACCGTGCCGGCGAGGCGCGCCGAGCGGCCGACCGCGCCCTCGCCGTTGATGATGGCGGACTCGACCGCGTCCGCGGTGGCGGCGACCGCCTGGCCCGCCTCCGTGGCGACGTAGCCCGAGGCCCGGCGGTGGAAGAGCCGCTCGCCGGTCTGGCGCTCCAGGCGATCGATCCGGCGGATCACCGTGGCGTGGTCGACGCCGAGCCGGCGCGCCGCCGCCGAGACGGTGCCGGCGCGGTGGACCGCCAGCACGAAGCGGTAATCGTCCCAGTGCCCGCCGTCAGGCTCCCGCATCCGCGCACATCCGTTCCGCGTTCCTGCCCATTCCGCTATGCATCAAGGCAGGGCAAGGTGCCCGCAAAATCCGGTACCGGCAGGGAGAGCGCGATGCGCGAGGTTGGGCACTTCATCGGGGGCGAGCACGTGGCGGGCCGCTCCGGCCGCCATTCCGAGATCTTCCAGCCGATGACCGGCGAGGTGATCGGCCGCCTGGCGCTGGCCTCCGCCGCCGAGATGCGGGCGGCGATCGAGAACGCCGCGCAGGCGCAGGTGGCCTGGGGCGCCACCAACCCGCAGCGCCGCGCCCGGGTGATGATGCGCTTCCTCGACCTCGTCGCCCGGGAGGTCGACGGCCTCGCCGACCTGCTCGCCCGCGAGCACGGCAAGACCATCCCGGACGCCAAGGGCGACATCCAGCGCGGCGTCGAGGTGGTGGAGTTCGCCTGCGGCATCCCGCACCTCCAGAAGGGCGAGTACACCGAGGGGGCGGGCCCCGGCATCGACATGTACTCCATGCGCCAGCCCCTCGGGGTCGTGGCCGGCATCACGCCGTTCAACTTCCCGGCCATGATCCCGATGTGGAAGTTCGCGCCCGCCATCGCGTGCGGCAACGCCTTCATCCTCAAGCCCTCGGAGCGCGATCCCGGCGTGCCGATGCGCCTGGCCGAGCTGATGATCGAGGCGGGGCTGCCGGCCGGCATCCTCAACGTGGTCAACGGCGACAAGGAGGCCGTGGACGCGATCCTGGACGACGACATCGTCCAGGCGGTGGGCTTCGTCGGCTCCTCCGACATCGCCCAGTACGTCTACGCCCGCGCCACCGCGACGGGGAAGCGCGCCCAGTGCTTCGGCGGCGCCAAGAACCACATGATCATCATGCCGGACGCCGACCTGGACCAGGCCGTCGACGCCCTGATGGGCGCCGGCTACGGCTCGGCCGGCGAGCGCTGCATGGCGGTCTCGGTGGCGGTGCCGGTGGGCGAGAAGACCGCCGACGCCCTGATGCAGAAGCTGGTGCCGCGGGTCGAGAGCCTGAAGATTGGCCCCTCCACCGACCCGAGCGCCGATTACGGCCCGCTCGTCACGCGGGCGGCCCTGGAGCGGGTGCGCAACTACGTCGACATCGGCGTGCGCGAGGGCGCCGAGCTCGTGGTCGACGGCCGCGGCTTCACCATGCAGGGCTACGAGAACGGCTTCTACCTCGGCGGCTGCCTGTTCGACCGCGTGACGCCCGAGATGCGGATCTACAAGGAGGAGATCTTCGGCCCCGTGCTCTCGGTGGTGCGGGCCAAGGACTACGCCGAGGCCCTGCGCCTGCCCTCCGAGCACGAGTACGGCAACGGCGTCGCGATCTACACCCGCGACGGCGACGCCGCCCGGGACTTCGCCGCCAAGGTCCAGGTCGGCATGATCGGCATCAACGTGCCGATCCCGGTGCCGCTCGCCTACTACACCTTCGGGGGCTGGAAGCGCTCCGGCTTCGGCGACCTGAACCAGCACGGGCCGGACGCGGTGCGCTTCTACACCAAGACCAAGACCGTGACGCAGCGCTGGCCCTCGGGCGTCAAGGAAGGCGCCCAGTTCTCGATGCCGATCATGCAGTGAGAGCCCGGCGGGGCCCGGGCCCCGCCGGCCGACGATCCCCGCCGGCGCGGGAGGCGCCACCCCCGCGCCCCGGGCCGACGCCGCCCGCGCGGCAGGGGAGCGTCCGGGCCCCCGGCGGGCGCCGCACCCGGAGAGGTGCCAGGGAGGAGGAGACACGGTGACGCTGTTCACGCTGCCGGAGGACCAGATCGCGGTCCGCGACATGGCGCGGGCCTTCGCGGCCGACCGCATCGCGCCCCACGCCCTCGACTGGGATGCGCGCAAGCACTTCCCGGTCGACGCCCTGCGGGAGGCCGCCGCCCTCGGCATGGGCGGCATCTACGTGTCGGAGGAGTACGGCGGCTCGGGGCTGACCCGGCTCGACGCCGCCCTGATCTTCGAGGCGCTGAGCCTCGGCTGCCCGACCGTCGCGGCCTTCCTGTCGATCCACAACATGGCGACGTGGATGATCGACCGCTTCGGCTCGCCGGCCCAGCGGGAGCGCTTCGTGCCGTCGCTGTGCCGGATGGACCGGATCGCCGCCTACTGCCTGACCGAGCCGGGCTCGGGCTCCGACGCGGCGGCGTTGCGCACCAGCGCCCGGCGGGACGGCGACACCTACGTCCTCAACGGCGCGAAGCAGTTCATCTCGGGGGCCGGCGCCGCGGACGTCTACGTCGCCATGGTGCGCACCGGGGAGCCGGGGCCGCGGGGCATCTCGACCCTGGTGGTGCCCGCCGACGCGCCGGGCCTGTCCTTCGGCCCCGACGAGCGCAAGATGGGCTGGAACGCCCAGCCGACCCGCGCGGTGGTGTTCGAGGCGTGCCGGGTGCCGGTGGAGAACCGCCTCGGCGAGGAGGGGATCGGCTTCAAGATCGCGATGGCGGGCCTCGACGGCGGCCGGCTCAACATCGGCGCCTGCTCGCTCGGCGGCGCGCAGGCCGCCCTCGACAAGGCCCTCGCCTACATGGGCGAGCGCAAGGCCTTCGGGCAGCGCCTCGACGCCTTCCAGGCGCTCCAGTTCCGCCTCGCCGACATGGCGACGGAGCTCGAGGCCGCCCGCACCCTCCTGTACGCCGCCGCCGCCAGCCTCGACCGCGGCGACCCGGACGCGACCCAGCGCGCCGCCATGGCCAAGCGCTTCGCCACCGACACGGGCTTCGAGGTCGCCAACGCGGCGCTCCAGCTCCACGGCGGCTACGGCTACCTCGCCGAGTACGGGATCGAGAAGATCGTGCGCGACCTGCGGGTGCACCAGATCCTCGAGGGCACGAACGAGATCATGCGGATGATCGTGGCGCGGGGGCTGGTGCGGCCGTGAGGGGGCCTCACCGGGCCGGTGCCGCGAGCGCGCGGCGGACCCCGTCCGGGTCGTGGGCGATCACCGTCAGGTAGGCGCGGGAATCTGCGCAGCACGCCCGGTGTCGGTCATGAACAGGAGGGCACCGTCGCACATGACGGGCATGCCGATGCGTTCCTCATCATCATCGTTCCTGTCATCGATCCACGCGATCGCGAACGGATCGAGAGACACCTCGACGGCCGCCTCGAAGGCGAGGCCGCGGCGGCGCGCGTACACGCTCATCCCTATCACGAGGAGACCCCACGCATGACCCAGATCGCCTTCCTCGGCCTCGGCAACATGGGCGGGCCGATGGCCGCCAACCTCGTCGGGGCCGGGCACGCCGTCGCCGGCTTCGACCTCGTGCGGGAGGCGCTGGAGGCCGCGCGGGCGGGCGGGGTCGGCGTCGCCGCCTCGGCCGAGGCGGCGGTGGAGGGGGCCGAGGTGGTGGTGACGATGCTGCCGGCGGGCCGGCACGTGCTCTCGGTCTACGACGCCGTCCTGCCCCGGGTCGCCGCGGGCGCGCTGCTGATCGACTGCTCGACCATCGACGTCGCGAGCGCCCGGGCGGCGCACGCCAGGGCCGCCGGGGCGGGCCTCGCCAGCCTCGACGCGCCGGTCTCGGGGGGCGTCGGCGGCGCGACGGCCGCGACCCTGACCTTCATGGCCGGGGGCGCGCCGGAGGCCTTCGCCCGGGCCGAGCCGATCCTCTCGGCGATGGGCCGCAAGGTCGTGCATTGCGGCGAGGCCGGCGCCGGCCAGGCGGCCAAGATCTGCAACAACATGATCCTGGGCATCTCGATGGTCGGGGTGGCCGAGGCCTTCGTGCTGGCCGAGAAGCTCGGGCTGTCGCACCAGGCGCTGTTCGACGTCGCCTCGACCTCGTCCGGCCAGTGCTGGTCGCTGACGACCTACTGCCCGGTGCCGGGCCCGGTGCCGACCTCGCCGGCGAACAGCGACTACCGGCCGGGCTTCGCCGCCGCCCTGATGCTGAAGGACCTGCGCCTGTCGCAGGAGGCGGCCGGGGCGGCCGGGGCGGCGACGCCCCTCGGCGCCCACGCCGAGGCGCTCTACGCCGCCTTCGAGGCGGCCGGCCACGGCGGCACCGACTTCTCCGGCATCATCCGGCACCTGCGCGAGGCGCCCCGGGAGGCGTGAGGGGACCGGGCGGCGGCGACCCGGGCCGCCGCCACGGCTACTCGGCCGCCTCCGCGGCCGCCCGCGCCCGCTCGCGGCGCTTCTCCATGGTGCGCACGGAGATCACCGAGGCCTCGTAGAGGATCAGCATCGGCACCGCGAGGGAGAGCTGGCTGATCACGTCGGGCGGGGTGAGCACCGCGGCGGCGACGAACACCAGCACGATCGCGTAGCGCCGCCGCTCGCTCAGGAACTTCGAGTCGATGATGCCGACCTGCCCCAGCAGGGTCAGGATCACCGGCAGCTGGAAGGCGATGCCGAACGCGAAGATCAGCGTCATGATGAGCGAGAGGTACTCGTCCACCTTCGGCAGGAGCTCGATGGTGGCCTCGCCCGGCTGGCCGATCTGCTGCAGGCTGACCGAGAACTTGATCAGCAGCGGCATCGCCAGGAAGAACACCACGAGGGCGCCGAGCACGAAGAAGACCGGCGTGGCGATCAGGTAGGGCAGGAAGGCCTTGCGCTCGTTGCGGTAGAGGCCCGGCGCCACGAAGGCGTAGAGCTGGGTCGCCACCACCGGGAAGGCCAGGAAGCCGGCCCCGAACACGCTCAGCTTGATGTTGGTGAAGATCTGCTCGAGGAAGTGGGTCGCGATCAGCCGCGCCTTCTCGACCCCCACGACCTGGACGTAGGGGTAGACCAGCAGGTTGTAGATGTGCTGGGCGAAGAAGAAGCAGATGAAGAACGTCACCCCGAACGCCAGCAGCGACTTGATCAGCCGCGAGCGCAGCTCGATGAGGTGCTCGATCAGGGGTGCGCGCGAGGCCTCGATGTCGGCCTCGTCGGCCTCGGTGGTCATGGCGTGTGGCCTGCGGTCGGCTGCTGCTGCGCGAGGGGGGCGGGGGTGTCGGGCGGGAGCGCGGAAGCAGGCTGCGCGGCCGCGTCAGCGGGCGGGGCCGCGGTGTCGCCCGGCACCGCCGCGGTGTCGGCGCGGAGCTGGGCGGTCGCGGCCGCCAGGGCCTCGGGGGAGGGCTTCGCGGCCGGGGGGAGGTCCGGGGCCGGGCCGTCGGACGGCGGGGCCGTGCCGGCCGATGCCGGGTCGGTCGACCCCCGGGCGGCGCCGGCCCCGTCGACGGCGCCCTTGATCTCGTTGCGGATGGTCTGGACGGGGTTGAACGACGTCGTGGTCGCGGCGGCGACGCTGCGGTTGATGCCCTCGACCTCGCGGCGGACCTCGTCGAGCTCGGCCTCGCGCATCGCCTCGCTGAACTGGCTCTGGAACTCGCCGGCCATGCGCTTGAGCCGGGCGGTGACCTGGCCGACGGTGCGCAGGGCTTTCGGCAGGTCCTTCGGGCCGATGACGACCAGCGCGACGCCGCCGATCAGCATCACCTCGCCCCAACTCATATCGAACATGGCGTGACGGCCCTGCAGCTTGCGCGACGGCCCGGGAAGGATCCCTCGCGCGGGCTCTCTGGCACGGTGGCGCCGGGAGGGCGCCAGTCATGACGAGGCCCGGGGCAGGGCCGAGGGGCCGTCCGCGCGGGGGCGCGCCGGGGGCGCGCCCGGTGGCCTCTCAGCCGACCTTGCGGTCGGCGCTGGTGGTCGCGGCGGGCACGGGCTCGCCGTGGTGCGGGATCGGCCGCACCGGCTCCGTGACGACGACCGGCGGCGTGACGACGACCGGCGGCGGCGACTGGTTCACCGGTGCCGGCGCCTGGTCCTCGTCGGCCATGCCCTTCTTGAACGCCTTGATGCCCTTGGCGACGTCGCCCATCAGCTCGGACACCTTGCCGCGCCCGAACAGCAGCATGACGATCACGCCGACGACGATCCAGTGCCAGATACTTGCGCCACCCATGGCTCTCTCCTGCGCGGCGCCAGCATCGCTGCCGCGGCGGGTGTTCTCGTGGTTGGCCGGAACCTAAGGACGGCGAGGGGCGAAAACAAGCGTTTCCTGGGCGATCGGCCGGATGCCTCACGCCGGCCCGGCGTCGTCCGCCTCGGGCAGCGGGTCCTCGTCGGCGCGCAGGGCCGGGTCGTCCGAGGGCTGGGGCACGCGGAAGCCCGCCGGCAGCCGGCCCTCGATCAGGCCCAGGCCCTTGAGCTCGTCGAGCCCCGGCAGGTCCGCCACGGCGTCGAGGCCGAAATGGTCGAGGAAGGCCGGCGTGGTGCCGTAGGTCACCGGGCGCCCGGGCGTGCGGCGCCGGCCGCGCAGGCGCACCCAGCCGGTCTCGAGCAGCAGGTCGAGGGAGCCCTTCGAGGTCGAGACGCCGCGGATCTCCTCGATCTCCGCCCGGGTCACGGGCTGGTGGTAGGCGACGATGGCCAGGGTCTCCAGGGCGGCCCGCGAGAGCTTCCTCGGCTCGGGCGCCTCGCCCCGCAGGGCCGGCGCCAGGTCGGGGGCGGTGCGGAACGCGTAGGCGCCCGCGACCCGCACGAGCCCGATGCCGCGGGGCGCGTAGAACCGGGCGAGCTCGGCCATGAGCGCCTCGACGTCGCTCCCCGGCGGCAGCCGGGCCGCGAGCGCGGCGGCGCTCAAGGGGGCGGGCGCGCCGAACAGCAGCGCCTCGGCGAGGCGCAGCGCCGCCGAGGGGATCTCGGCCTCGTCGCGCGAGGGCTCGCGCGAGGGCTCGTGCAGGAGCGCGACGGCGCTGCGGCGGGCCATGCGGGGTCAGCCCTCCAGGCCGCGGACGGAGATCCGCGCGAACGGGCGCTCCTGGCGCAGGGCGACGCGGCCCTCGCGGGCCAGTTCGAGGATCGCCGAGAGGGCGGAGGCCCGCACGGTGGCGCGGCGGCCCGGATCGGCCAGGTACGGCGCCAGGTAGACGTCGAGGGCGGTCCAGTCGTCCCGGGGGCCGATCATGCGCTCGAGCGCCGCGCGGGCCTCGACCACCGACCAGACCGCGCGCGGCGCGAGGGAGACCGGGGCCCGGGCGCCCCGCCGGCGCTGGCCCGCGTAGGCCGCCAGGAGATCGTGGATCGTGCCCGCGAACGGCCCCGGGCCGGGGCGGGTCTCCGCGGCGGCGCCCCGGCCCGGGGCCGTATCCAGGCCCGGGACCGCGCCGCGGGCGAACACGTCGCGGCCGAGCCGCGCGCGGCCCTCCAGCATCGCGGCGGCGGCGCGGATCGCCCCGAGGCGGCGCAGGCGCAGGGCGAGGGCGCCGACGAGGTCATCGGCCGCGGGCTCGGGCCCCCGGGGCGGCTCGGGCAGGAGCAGGCGCGACTTCAGGTAGGCGAGCCAGGCCGCCATCACGAGGTAGTCCGCCGCGAGTTCGAGCCGCAGGCGCCGGGCCTCCTCGATGAAGGCCAGGTACTGCTCCACCAGGGCCAGGATGGAGATGCGGGCGAGGTCGACCTTCTGGCGCCGCGCGAGCGCGAGCAGGAGGTCGAGGGGGCCCTCGAAACCGTCGACGTCGACGGTGAAGGCCGGCTCGGCTTCCGCGTCGGGCGCCCCCTCGTCGAAGGCGACCGGCTGCGCCATCCCGGGGATCAGGCCGCGGCGGCGAGCCCGGCATCGAGGCGGGCGCGGGCCTCGGCCGGGTCGAAGCCGGCGGCCGGCGCCAGGCGCGCGAGGGCGGCCCGCGCCCGGCGCAGGGCCTCGCCGGCGAGCGCCGGGGCGGCGGCCACGACCTCCTCCATCTCGGCGCGGACGCCGTTGCAGTGCAGGCCGACGTCGCAGCCCGCCCGGAAGGCCGCCGCCGCGCGCTCGCGAAAACCGCCCGCCAGGGCCTTCATCGAGAGGTCGTCGGTCATCAGGAGGCCGTCGAAGCCGATGCGGCCGCGCACCACCTCGCCGATGACGCGGGCCGAGGTGGTGGCCGGATGGGCCGGGTCGAGGGCCGTGAAGACCACGTGGGCGGTCATCGCCATCGGCAGGTCGGCGAGGGCCCGGAACGGCGCGAAATCGTGCCCGTCGAGGTCCGCGAGGCCGGCCTCGACCACCGGCAGGTCGTGGTGGCTGTCGGCGCCGGCGCGGCCGTGGCCGGGCATGTGCTTCACCACCGGCAGCACGCCGCCCGCCATCAGCCCCTCGGCCACCGCCCGGCCGAAGGCGGCGACGACCGCCGGGTCGGTCCCGTAGGCGCGGTCGCCGATGATGTCGTGGGCGCCCGCCACCGGCACGTCGAGGACCGGGGCGCAATCGACGTTGATGCCCACCGAGGCGAGGTCGTGGGCCATGAGCCGGGCTCCCAGGCCCGCCAGCGCCGGGCCGGCCTCGGGCCCGCCGGCCCGGAGATAGGTCCGGCCCGCGGGGTAGGGCTGCCAGTGCGGCCGGCCCATGCGCTGGACCCGGCCGCCCTCCTGGTCGATCAGGATCGGGGCGTCGTCGCGACCGACCGCCTCGCGCAGGGCGGCGGTCAGGGCCCGCACCTGGTCGGGCGACTCGACGTTGCGCTTGAACAGGATGAAGCCCCAGGGCCGCACCTCGCGGAAGAAGGCGACCTCCTCGCGGCTCAGGCCCGGGCCGGCGCAACCGAGGATCAGGGCTAGGGTCGTCATCGACGGCGGCTCTCGTCGTTCGCGGGGAGAGAGGAGGGGCACGGCCCGTGCGGTCGCCGCCCACGCGGACGCCGGGAGACGGGCGGTCTCGAGAGTGCTGCGGCGTGGCCCGGCGGCGCGCGGCGCCACCGCGGTTGTAGCCGATCCGCCCGGGCCCGGCTGTCGGGACCGCGCCACAGCCGGCGGGTTTCTTATCGGCGTGCCGCCCGGGAAGAGGGCGCCGCGGCGTCCCCCGGCCCCGGGGGACGCCGCGCGGCTTCAGTTCTTGGCGACGAAGCAGGGGCTGCCGGCGGCCTGGAGCTTGCCGCACAGGCCGGTGGCGCTCTCCTTCGACATCGGCCCGACCCGCACGCGGTAGATGGTCTTGCCGTTGACCTCGGCCTGGCGGATCAGGGGCGACTGGCCGCCCAGCACGGCGCCGTAGCGCTCCTGGGCCTGCCGGAAGGCGAGCTGGGCGTCCTTCTCGTTCGCCCGCACCGAGAGCTGCACCGAGAAGCCGCTGACGGCCGCCTGGGTCGGGAGGGTCGCCTGCGTGGTCGTCGGCGCCTCCGCGGAGGCGACGCGCTGGGTCTGGCGCGCCCGCGCCGCGGCGGTGTCGGTCTCGGCCGGCCTCGGCTCGGAGGCCGGGGTGGTCGGGACCGCGGCCGGCCGCGCCGCCCGGGGCGTCGCGGGGGCGGACGACTCGGTCGGCAGGGTCATGGTGGGGACCGGCGCGGCCTCGGGCCGGGCCGCGGAGGCCTGCTGCTGCGCGGCCTGGGCGGCGCGCTGCGCCTCGACGGGCCCCGGCTCGGGCCGGACCGTGACGGTGCGCACCCGCCGCGGCTCGCCGAGGGACTCGGTCAGGGCGTTGCCCGGCGCGCCGGGCGTGCCGGAGGCCGCCGCCGCCGGGGTGCCGGTCGCGGCCCCGTCGCCCGCAAGCGACTTCTCCCCGGCAAGCGACCTCTCCCCGGCAAGCGACCTCTCCCCGGCAAGGGACCTGGCCGCCTGCTTGACGTCGAGGGGCTGCTCCTCGCGGTTGACGATCTTGATCTGGCCGTCCTTGGCGGTGCGGTCGTAGATCTGCTTGTTCTGGTCCGGGATCTCGACGCCGCCGGCGTTCTGGGGCGCGATCTTGAGGGGCGCCTGGTCGGCCATCACCAGGATCGGCGCGCCGGAGCGGCCCGGATGCAGGCCGCGCCAGGTCAGCGCCCCGCCGATCGCCACCGCCACGATGCCGAGGGCGGTGCCGACGAGCGCGAGCTTCCGCCGGCCGCGGGGCCGTCCGGCCGCCGGGGCGGGCTCGTGCCGGTCCGGCACGAAGTCGGCCTGCGGCTCGGCCGGGGCCTCGCGCTCGACGGCGGCGAGGTACTGGTTGAAGGCGTCGGCCGGCGGTCCCGCCGGCGCCGGGTGGCCGGGCGAGGCGGCCTCGTGCGCCGGCGCGCCGTAGGACGGGAAGACCGGCTCGATGCGTCCGCGGGGCTCGGGCCGGCCCTGGTCGGGGCGTCCCGCCTCGGCGCGGCGCCCCTCCTTGGCCTCGAGCAGGGCGCGGAAGGGATCGTCCTGCCCGACGATGCGGGCGAGCTCGGCCAGGGGGTCGGGCTTCTGGGCCGGGCGCGCGGGGTTCGGCTGCCGATCCTGATCGTAGCCGTCGTAGTCGACGGGGACCCGGGAAGCGTTGGTCGTCATGGCAGCACCATCCTGTTCACCCTCGCGTCACCTCACCGCGCCCGCTCCGGCTCGGCGACACCTGCCGCCGGCTCCCCTCCGGGGCCGGCCGCATCGTACCCCATCGGCGCGTCCGGCGCAGCGGGCGGCCCCGCGGCGAAGCCGCGAATCCGGCCCGGCAGCGACGTGTCCCGCGGCTCACCGCATCTCGTCGGGCGCGGTGACGCCGAGGATCCCGAGGCCGGACGCGACGACGCCCTTGAGGGCACCGACGAGGGCCAACCTCGACAGGGTCGACTTTCGGTCGGTCTGATTAACAAACCGTAATTGCGGCAAGTCTTTGCCCTTGTTCCAGAAACTATGGAAGGCGCTTGCGAGGTCGTAGAGGTGGAAGGCGAGCCGGTGCGGCTCGTGGGCGGCGGCGGCCGCCTCGAGCGTGCGGGGGAACTGGGCGATCAGCCGCATCATCTCGTGCTCGCCCGAATCAGCGAGCAGCGACAGGTCGGCGCCCGCGAGGGCGGCCGGCGACAGGTCCGCGTCCGGGAAGGCCTCGCGCGCCTGCCGGAAGACCGAGGCCGCCCGGGCATGGGCGTACTGGACGTAGAAGACCGGGTTGTCCCTGGACTGCTCCACCACCTTGGCGAGGTCGAAGTCGAGGGTGGCGTCGTTCTTCCGGTAGAGCATCATGAAGCGCACGGGGTCGCGCCCGACCTCGTCGATCACCTCCCGCAGGGTGACGAACTCGCCGGCGCGCTTCGACATCTTCACCGGCTCACCGTTGCGCAGCAGGCGCACGAGCTGGCAGAGCTTGACGTCGAGCTCCGCCCGCCCGTCCGAGACCGCCCGCACGGCCGCCTGCATGCGCTTGACGTAGCCGCCGTGGTCGGCGCCGAGCACGTCGATGAGCTCGGTCGCGCCCCGCTCGACCTTGGAGCGGTGGTAGGCGATGTCCGAGGCGAAGTAGGTGAAGCTGCCGTCCGCCTTGAGCAGGGGCCGGTCGATGTCGTCGCCGAAGGCGGTGGCGCGGAACAGCGTCTGCTCGCGGTCCTCCCAGTCCTCCGGCGGCTGGCCCTTGGGCGGGGGCAGGCGGCCCTCGTAGACGAGCCCCTTGGCGCGCAGGTCCGCGATGAGCGCCGCCACCGCGCCGCCGTCGCCGCCGCCCTGGAGGGTGCGCTCGGAGAAGAACACGTCGTGCCGGATGCCGAGCGCCGCGAGGTCGTCGCGGATCAGCTCCATCATCCGGTCGATGGCGAAGCCGCGCACGAGGGGCAGCCAGGCGTGCTCCGGCGCGTCGAGCAGGGCGCGGCCGTGGGTCTCGGCCAGGGCCTGCCCGACGGGCTTGAGGTAGTCGCCCGGATAGAGCCCCTCGGGGATCGCGCCGACCGGCTCGCCGAGGGCCTCGCGGTAGCGCAGGTAGGCCGAGCGGGCGAGCACGTCGACCTGGGCGCCGGCGTCGTTGATGTAGTACTCGCGGGTCACGGCGCGGCCGGACGCGGCGAGGAGGTTCGCCAGGGCGTCCCCGAACACCGCGCCGCGCCCGTGGCCGACATGCATCGGCCCGGTCGGGTTGGCGGAGACGTACTCGACGTTGACGCCGCCCTGCGCGGGGGCGCCGCGGCCGTAGGCCTCGCCCTGCTGGAGGGCCGCCCGCACGACGTCGCCGAACAGGCCCGGGACGAGGCGCAGGTTGATGAAGCCCGGCCCGGCGACGCTCGCCTCGGTGACGCGGGGGTCGGTGCGCAGTTCCGCCGCCAGGGCCTCGGCCAGGGCCTTCGGGCTGGTGCGGGCCTCCTTGGCGAGCACGAGCGCGGCGTTGGTGGCGAGGTCGCCGTGGCTCGGGTCGCGCGGCGGCTCGACCACGACGCGGCCGCGGTCGAGCCCCGCCGGCAGGGTGTTGGCGCGGGTGAGCGTCTCGAGCGCCTCGCCGATGCGTGCCTCGAAGGCGGCGAAGATGTTCATAGCGGTGGCCAGTTCTGCAAAATCGAGGCCGGCCGCGGACAGACGCGGCCGGCGCGCCGGGCTCTTCTCACGCCGGGGCGGGCGGCTGCAAGCGCGGCCGCGGCGCCGCGGCCGCCCGTCCGGGAGCGGGGGCGCCCGGCCGGACCCGGCCCGCCGATGTCGCCGGCCCCGGCCCGCCCTCGTCGCCGGCCCCGGCCCGCCCTTGTCCCGGCCCGACCGATGCTGCAAAGCGTCCCCGCGTCAACGCGCCGGACGAGGTCCGGCCTCGAGAGATTCGGACCGCGCCATGCACGACATCCGGGCCATCCGCGACAACCCGGCCGCCTTCGACCGGGGCCTGGAGAGCCGCGGGCTGGCGCCGCTCGCCGCCGCGCTGACCGCCCTCGACGACGCCCGCAAGGCCGCAATCGCGGCGGCGCAGGGCGCCCAGGAGCGGCGCAACGCCCTCTCGCGGGAGATCGGCGCGGCCAAGAAGGCGCGGGACGAGGCGGCGGCGCAGGGGCTGATGGCCGAGGTGGCGCGCCTCAAGGAGGAGGCGCCCGCCCTCGACGCCGCGGCCGACGCGGCGGGCCGGACCCTCGCCGAGCGCCTCGCCGCGATCCCCAACCTCCCGGCGCCCGACGTGCCGGTCGGGCGCGACGAGCACGACAACGTCGAGGTCCGGCGCTTCGCGGGCCGCGGCCTCGCCGCGGAGGGGCGCCAGCACTTCGAGCTCGGCGAGGCCGCGGGCCTCATGGACTTCGAGGCGGCCGCCCGGCTGTCGGGGTCGCGCTTCGTCGTCATCAAGGGCGCGCTCGCCCGGCTGGAGCGGGCCCTCGGCCAGTTCATGCTCGACCTGCACACGGGCGAGCACGGCTACACCGAGGTGGCGCCGCCGCTCCTCGTGCGCGACGAGGCGATGTTCGGCACCGCCCAGCTGCCGAAGTTCCGCGACGACCAGTTCGCCGCGCTCCAGGGCTCCCCGGAGATCGCCCGGGAGAGCGGCGCGCCGAGCCGCTGGCTCATCCCGACCGCGGAGGTCCCGCTCACGAACCTCGTGCGCGAATCGATCCTCGCCGAGGACGCCTTGCCCCTGCGCTTCACCGCGCTCACGCCCTGCTTCCGGGCCGAGGCCGGGGCGGCGGGGCGCGACACCCGCGGCATGCTACGCCAGCACCAGTTCAACAAGGTCGAGCTCGTCTCGATCACGGCGCCCGAGCGCGCGGCCGAGGAGCACGAGCGCATGCTGGCCTGCGCCGAGGCGGTGCTGACGCGCCTCGACCTGCCCTACCGGGTGGTGACCCTGTGCACCGGCGACATGGGGTTCGCCGCGCGCAAGACCTACGACATCGAGGTCTGGCTGCCCGGCCAGCAGGCCTACCGGGAGATCTCGTCCTGCTCGGTCTGCGGCGACTTCCAGGCCCGCCGCATGGAGGCCCGCTACCGCCCGAGGGAGGGCCGGGGCGTCGCCCACGTCCACACCCTCAACGGCTCCGGCGTCGCGGTCGGCCGCGCCCTGATCGCCGTGATGGAGAACTACCAGAATCCCGACGGCAGCATCGCGGTGCCGCCGGCCCTCGTCCGCCACATGGGCGGCCTCACCCGAATCGAAGGACCCGTGAGCTGATGCGCATTCTCGTCACCAACGACGACGGCATCCACGCGCCGGGCCTGAAGGTCCTGGAGGAGATCGCGCGGGCGCTGTCGGACGACGTCTGGGTCGTGGCGCCGGAGACGGACCAGAGCGGCGTCTCGCACTCGCTCTCGCTGAACGACCCCTTGCGCCTGCGCCGGATCTCCGAGCAGCACTTCGCCGTGAAGGGCACGCCCTCGGACTGCGTCATCATGGGGGTGCGCCACATCCTCAAGGAGCAGCGGCCGGATCTCGTGCTCTCGGGCGTCAACCGCGGCCAGAACGTGGCCGAGGACGTGACCTACTCGGGCACCATCGCGGGCGCCATGGAGGGCACGATCCTGGGCGTCCGCTCGGTCGCCCTGAGCCAGGCCTACGGCGCGGCCGGGCGCGCGAACGTCAGGTGGCAGACCGCCGCCCGGCACGGGGCGCCGACCGTCCGGCGCATCCTCGAGGCCGGGATCGAGCCCGGCATCCTCGTCAACGTCAACTTCCCCGACTGCGAGCCCGACGAGGTGGCCGGGACCGCGGTGGCGATGCAGGGCGTGCGCAACCAGCAGCTCCTCTCGATCGACGAGCGCGTGGACGGGCGCGGCAACCCGTACTTCTGGCTCGCCTTCGCCAGGGCGCGCTTCGAGCCGGGGAACGGCACCGACCTGAAGGCCCTGGCGGAGCGCCGCATCGCCATCACGCCCCTGCGCCTCGACCTCACCGACGAGCCCACCCTGACGCGCTTCGCCCAGGCCTTCGGGTAGGGGCGCCGCCCCGGCCGGCACGCGCCCCCGTTGCCCAGCGTCCCCGTGCCCGGCGCCCCGCCGGGGAGCGCGGGAGCCGGCGCGCCCGCCGGCGGGCCCGGCGCCGTC
>NZ_QOWC01000110.1 GCF_003574465.1 Methylobacterium crusticola | reverse complement strand
GGGCGGCGTCGCGGTGATCCGCGTCGGCGGCGCGACCGAGGTCGAGGTGAAGGAGAAGAAGGACCGCGTGGACGACGCGCTCCACGCCACTCGCGCGGCGGTGGAGGAGGGCATCGTTCCCGGCGGCGGCGTCGCGCTGCTTCTCGCCAAGCGCGCCATCAAGGACCTGTCGAGCGACAACGCCGACGTGCAGGCCGGCATCAAGATCGTCCTGAAGGCCCTTGAGGCCCCGATCCGCCAGATCGCCGCCAATGCCGGCGTCGAGGGCTCGATCGTGGTCGGCAAGATCACCGACAACACCTCGTCGCAGACCTACGGCTTCAACGCCCAGACCGAGGAGTACGTCGACCTGATCCAGGCCGGCATCGTCGACCCGGCCAAGGTCGTGCGCACGGCGCTCCAGGACGCGGCGTCGGTGGCGGGCCTGCTCGTCACCACCGAGGCGATGGTGGCCGACGCCCCCAAGAAGGAGAGCGGCGCTCCGGCGATGCCGGGCGGCGGCGGCATGGGCGGCATGGACTTCTAAGTCCAGCCGACCGGACCCGAGAGAGCGAGGGGGCCGCCGCGAGGCGGCCCCTTTGCCGTTCGGGGGAGGCGCCGCGGACACCTGGGCGCGCAGGGGTCCGGTGCGCTCGACGTCGAACACCCGCCCGCGGCCGACGCGCCGGCCGCGCTCGGACAGGGCAGCGTCGTGTTCGTCCTCCTCCACGATCGTGTGGGCGATCGCCCGCAACACCCGCGCGGGCTTCCGCCCGGTCTCGCGCCCGATGCGGATGGCCGGGCTCGATGACGGCCGGCGCGACCTCGGGCGCGGCATCCTGATCCCGGCGGCGTTCCCGTCGATCCTCACCGGCCTGGACGGTGGGCCGGGCCTCCGCCCGGCACACGCCGAGCGCGGCCGAGCTCGTCCTCGGGGTGTCCCCGGGCACGGGCGGGCTCGACCGGTACATGATCGGGAACCGCAACGCGCTCAAGACCGCCAACGTCTTCGCCGGATTGTTCACCGTGTTCCCGATCGGCCGGTTCGTCGAGAACGTGATCTTCTCCGACATCGAGAAGACGATCCGCCGCTGGGGCATGCGGCATTGACGCCACCCTGGATCCCGGGCCCTGTGCGGGGCACCGGGCCGGGAAACGGGACCCTGCCGGGAGGGAGACGCACCATGCTCACACGCACACTCGTCGGGCTCGCGGCCGGGGTCGCCCTGGCCCTCGGGCTCTCGCTCGCGCCGCTGCGCGCGGAGGTGTCGGAGATCCGCATCTCCAAGGGCTACGGCGTCCTCTACCTGCCGCTGTTCGTCATGCAGGACCGGAAGTTCCTGGAGGCGCAGGCCGCCAAGGCCGGCCTCGGCGACGTCAAGGTCACGTGGCTCACCCTCGACGGCGGCAACGTCATCAACGACGCCATGATCGCCGGCTCGCTCGACATCGCGGGCACCGGCGCGCCGGGCTTCCTGGCGCTCTGGGCCAAGGGGCGCGGCAGCCCGAAGACCGAGGTGATCGGTGTGTCGGGCATGTCCACCACGGCCCTCGACCTCAACACCAACAAGCCCGAGATCAAGTCCCTCGCCGATTTCACCGCCAAGGACAAGATCGCGATCCCGGGCATCAAGACATCGCTCGCCGCCGTGGTGCTGCAGATGGCGGTGGCCAAGCAGTTCGGGGCCGACAACTACAACAAGCTCGACGCCAGCACCGTCGGGCTGCCGCACCCGGAGGCCGTCGCGGCCCTGCTCTCGGGCAGGACCGAGATCGTGGCGCACTTCGCCTCCCCGCCCTTCACCCAGGTCGAGCGCGCCGACCCGAAGATCCACACCGTGCTCAAGGCCTCGCAGATCTTCGGCAACATCACGCTCGACGTCGTGTTCGCCCTCAGGCGCTTCACGGAAGCCAACCCCAAGACGACGGCAGCCTTCCTGGCCGCGCTCGACGAGGCGAATGCCTTCATCGTCGAGCACAAGGCCGAGACCGCGGAGATCTTTGCCAAGGCGTCGAAGGTGAAGGTGTCCTCGACCGAGGTGGCGCAGATGCTCGAGGACCCGGACAGCAAGTTCTCGGCGACGCCGACCGGGATCATGGAATTCGCCACCTTCATGCATCGGACCGGCATCATCAAGACGAAGCCGGGAAGTTGGACAGATTTGTTCATCCCGGCACTGCGCGAGCGGGCGGGAAGCTGAGACGCGCCGAGGCCCGGGCGGGCGGACGGACTCCGCACCCGTCCGGGATCGGGGCGCCGTGACTGGCGCGCCGCGCGCCCCGGCCGGCGCCGCAGCGCCGCGGCCGCCCCTTCACGACCGGTTAACCATGTCAGACCTTCACTCCCTGGCATGCCGACTCAGGTTCACCTCCCCGCCTCGCCCCTCGATCCCCTCAAGGACGCCCGAGCGCTCCACGCCAGCATCGAGTCCCTGCGCCACCTTCTGCGCCTCCAGAGCCGCCAGCTCGACGCCCTGGAACGCAGGCTCGCCCCGGGCCGGGACCCGGCCGCGACCGGCGCCGCCCGGCTGCGCGACCTCAAGTCCAGCGGCCGCCTCTAGCAAAAGTTGCATAATTAATATTCTGCAACTCGATAGTCAGACCCGGCTCCCCGCCCCCGACGGGCCCCGATCATCGATGCGCCGCCCACCTGATTCAGGAGGCTGCGCGATTCGCCTCATCTTTGCGTAACCCTTCCCCGCGGACGCCTGGACCGGCGCCCGGCCGTGGGCGTTGTGGGAGGACAGCGACGCGAGGAGGAGTGACGGTGCCGTGGAGCCGCTGAGGAGCACACCCGTCCGCATGATGCTGGGCGAGCGGACGATCGAGGGCGTGGTGCGGGCGGTCGGCGAGGTCGTCAGCCTGCCCCAGGCAGCCGACGCGCCGCCGCGCCGGCTGCGCAACCTGATCCTCGATTTCGGCGCGGCCTGCGCGCCGGTCGAGCTCTGGCTCGACGAGGAGGCCTCGCCCCACGCCGCCCCGCTCCGGGGCCCGGCCCGCGGGGCCGACTGAGCCGGCCAGGCTTTTCCGCGGCGGCCCGGCGACCGGGGGCGCGGCCGGGGCCCCCGACCGGTCACCGGGGGCGGCACCGCCGTCGCGGCCACGCGGGGGGCATGCCCGGCCGCGCGGCTCCCCTCGCGGGGGCCGGCACGGGCCCTATCCCGCCCGCCCCATCAGGGTCTTGAGGACGTCGAGGATGTCGTCGCCCCGGCACGGGCGCGCGACGAAGCGCGCCTCCGCGGGCATGCGCTCGGGATCGGGCTTGGCCCGGCCGGACACCACCACGATGGGCAGGCCCGGCCGCATCTGGGCGGCGGCGCGGGCGAGGTCGAACCCGTCGGTCTTGCCGGACAGTTCCACGTCGGTGATGAGCGCGACGACGTCGTTGCGGTTCGTCAGCAGCGTCAGGGCCCGCTCGGCCGAGGCCGATTGCAGCGCCTCGTAGCCGGCCGCGTCGAGCACGTCGCTCAGGTCCATGATGGTCAGTGCTTCGTCCTCGACGACCAGGATGACGGGCCGCTCTCCTGTGGCATTCACGCTCTCGTTCCCCACGTTTCGCATCCTCACCGGTCGGGCCCGTCCGGCCGGGGGCCGCCCCGGCGGGCGTTCCACGCGGCGGGCCGGTTGAGTGTCGCGGCCGATCCCGGCCCGCCGCCGCGGCGCGCCGGCCTTGATCGAAACGAGGGACGAGCCGTGCCGGTTGCAGGCGGCCGCGCCCTCGGATCCCGGGCTTCCCCGCATCCGCACGCGCGGGAACGCGCCACTCCTGCGGGAGGTTGCGGCGTGCGGGACCGGAAGGCGGCGCAGCGCGTTCGCGGGAGGCGCGGCGGCCCGCAGAGCGGTTCAAGTCCGCGCCCGGCACCGATCCGGCGCTTGCGCCCCGGCCCGCGCGCCGCTAGAGGACGGCACCGGCCGCGCTGCTCGCCCCACGGGCGCTGCGCGGCGGGCCCGGAGAGGTGGCCGAGTGGTTGAAGGCGCACGCCTGGAACGCGTGTATACGGGCAACCGTATCGAGGGTTCGAATCCCTCTCTCTCCGCCAGATTCTCCTGTTTTTAATTTTTCCCAATAGTTCAGGCATCTTGGCTTTCGCCTGACCCAGGTTTGTAGCCACAGCCGTCACGCGGATCGGCGCGGATGCCGGCGAACTCCTGTGGACGCTCCGCAGTTGAACCAACCGGCACTATGCGCGCCGGTTGAGAACGCTGTGGGTCACGCCAGTAGCGGCCAGCGCTCCGCGACGGCGAGCCTCGCTCCCGCTCTCGCGCGGTACGCCTCAGCGGTCTCGCCCGCTCGCGTGAGCGGCGGCCCGGGGCTCGCTACGGACGTGTCAGATCCGCAAGGCCGCCACTTCGGGATGGCGCGGCTCGCTGACCTTCTGGCGGCGTGCGTGCTCGGCGAAGGGCTAGGGAGCGAGGCAGGCTCGTTCGCCCATGTCCGCGCGCTGGTCGATGCAGTCCTGAGGCTTGAGGATCATGGGCTGCGGATGCCGACCCATCTGGACGCCGTCATGGATGCAGTCCGTGCAGCTACGGGCATTGGACCGAATTCGACCGCGCGCGCTACCGCAAGTCGGGCACATGCAACTGAAGAATGTGAAGCAGCTCTTAGAAAAAACGAGGAAAATCAAGTCGATCGACGAGTTGGACGGGCAGACCAACGGGCTTCGGAACGATCTGGACGTGCTGCGCGCGGAAGCTCGGCGGGTGTTTGCTGATCATGCCGGGCACGCCTGACCGCCGCGTCGTTGAAGCGGAAGGTGAGGTCGAGAGCGGCTGGATGAGCACCGACGTCCCCTCCAGCCGCCCGTTCTCATCAGCTGAAGGTGAAGTTGTCTGCTGTCAGGGTTGAGAGCTGGGTCGTCCGCAGAGTGATCGTGTCGCCCGTACCGTACGCGATCACGACGTCGGCACCGACCTGCTGGCTCGCCGCCTGCACTTGAGCGAACGACGCGAACGCGCCGTTGTTGAACGCGATCACGTCGCGCTCCGAGCCGCCCGTGACGAAGTCGAACACGTAATCGGCACCATCCCCGGCCCCGAACGCGAACGCGTCCGAGCCGCTGCCGCCGATCAAGTTGTCGTTGCCGGCGTTCCCGAACAGCGCGTCGCTGCCGTCCTCGCCGAACAGCCAGTCGTCACCGGCCCCGCCCGACAGGTAGTCGTTGCCGGCGCCCGCACCCAGGAAGTCGCTGCCTTCCTCACCGAACACCTGATCGTCGCCGAGTTCTCCGAAGACGATGTCATTGCCCAGGCCGCCGAGCACCTTGTCGTTCCCATCGCCGCCCAGGACACGATCGTCGCCGGCGTCGCCGAAGACAACGTCGTTGCCGGAATCGCCATAAAGCTGATCATTGCCGAGATCGCCATCAACGAGGTCGTTGCCGGCGCCGCCGAACACGAAGTCGGTGTCGTCGCCACCAGCCACAAAGTCGTCGCCGTCCTCGCCGTACACGAGATCGACACCTGCCTCTCCGACGAAGAAGTCATTGCCGGCGCCACCGTACAAGGTGTCGTTGCCCGGGTTGCCGGCGGCGTAGTCGTCGCCCTCGTTGCCGTAGATCGTATCGTCGCCGGCCTCACCGATGAGCTGGTCGTTGCCGGCCCGGCCGTAGATCGTGTCGTTGCCCGGCCCGCCCGCGATGTAGTCGAGGTCGTCGCCGCCGTCGAGAACGTCGTTGCCATCCTGCCCGTCGATCCGATCGAACCCGGGCCCTCCGTTGATTTGGTCGTCTCCGAGCAGACCGAGGAGGACGTCGTTCCCGGCCTGACCGTTGATGACGTCCCCACCATTTGTGCCGATGAGCTGGTCGGGTCCGGGCGTACCGTCAATCAATGCCATGGCGTTTTCTCCCTTCTGCCAGACGGCAGACCGGAGTACGACTCCGCACAATCTGGAAGAATTCGCCAACCTAGATCAAGAAACGAGGTGAAAAAATTTATGTACTAGTAACTTGTCGTAATCCACAGTAGCCCTATCAAAGCTCCTTCCTGGAGCAATCTCCTTCTACATACAATGGCATTTTGCCTTTTTCAGGCAGAGATTTATCTGAAGTTTGCGCGACTGATTACGCTTAAGCTCATTGATGACACTGTGTAGCTCCCAGCTTCACCGGTGATTCTCGTGAATGCTGCGGCAAATGTACTCACTTAGCTTAAGCATGTGACACAGACATATGGCCGAGCGTCCACGAAGTGGAGGACCACGATCTTCCTGGTTGGTCAGGACTTTCACGACCCGCTGCTCGCTCGGCGCAGAGCGAGCAGCTGGCAAAAGCCTACGTCGGATGTTCCGGCGACATGCTGCGGCGGGTCTACCTGATCGCCCCCTGCGCGTTCCTCGGGGGTCTCCGGCAGGGATCCTGCGGCGTCAGTCTCTGACCCGAAGCACGATCTTGCCCCTGAGCCGACCCTCCTCCGAGCGCGCGTGGGCGCGTGCGACCGCATCGAGGGGAAATTCCGAGCCGACTTGCGGCACCACCAGGCCTCGCTCGAGGAGGCGCGTGAGGGCGTCGAGCTTGCTGCCATTCTGGCGAGAGAAGACGAAGTGGTAGGTCGCGTTCCGGCCCCAGGCGTCGATGAGGTTCTGGGGCGTCGCGGTGTCGACCAGGGTGACCACTCGCCCGTCCTCGCGGAGGATGCGGGGGGAACGCGAGAGCGTGTCGCGCCCGATCGTATCCAGGACGACGTCGACGCCCCGGCCTTCGGTCAGGCGATGGACGGCGTCCACGTCGTCCTCGCGCTCGAAATCGATGACGGTCGAGGCACCGAGCCGTTCGACGAGCGCCGCGTCGCTGCCGCGCGCCGTCGCCAGGACCCGCGCGCCGATAGCCTTCGCGACCTGCACGGCGACGGCCCCGACGCCCCCCGCACCGCCATGGATCAGGACCGTCTCGGTCACCTGCAATCGGGCGCGCTCGACCAGCGCTTCCCAGACGGTCACGCCGACGAGGCTGACGCTCGCGGCCTCGGCATGACTCAGGTTGACCGGCTTGCGCGCCACGATGCCGGCGTCCGCCACGTGGTATTCCGCGTACGATCCCGGCCCGCCGAAGATCCGCGGCGTGTAATAGACCTCATCCCCGACCCTGAACTCCGTCACGTCGGATCCGATCTGGTCGACCACCCCGGAGACGTCGTGCCCGATGACGGCGGGAAGTTCGACCTGGTCGGCGTAGTCACCGCGGCGGATCTGGCAGTCGAGCGGGTTGATCGACGTCGCATGCACCGCCACGCGGACCTGCCGGGGTCCCGGCCGGGGGTCGGGAAGGTCCCGGAGCTCGAAGCTGTCCGGCCCGCCGAACCTCGTCAACACCATGGCTTTCAAGTGAGCCTCCTGTCCCTGGCAGGCGCCCTTGTGTCAGCCGGGGTGCCGGATGACGAACGCGTTCTCCTCACGGGACGGATGAGCTACATTCAGCCATGACGATGCGGAGAGCGCTTCCCCCGCTCGCGGCGCTGCGGGCCTTCGAGGCGGCCGCGCGCCGCCTGAGCTTCCGCGGTGCCGCCGACGAGCTGGGCGTCACGGCGACCGCCATCAGCCATCAGATCCGGCTCCTCGAACAGACCTTGGGGCTTCGCCTCTTCCACCGCGAGACGCGTCGGGTCCGGCTCACAGCCGAGGGGGCCGTGCTGCTGCCCGTGCTTCGCGACGGCTTCGACGCCTTCGCCGACGCCATCGACCAGATCCGGGGCCGGCCCTCGGCCGGCGTTCTCACGCTCTCGGCGCCGACCGCCTTCGTCGCGAAGTGGCTCGTGCCACGGCTCGCCGACTTTCGCGCCGCCCATCCCGGCTGCGATCTGCGTTTGCACGCGTCCGACAGCCTGGTGGACTTCGCTCGCGACGGGGTAGACGTCGCCGTCCGATACGGGCCCGGTCCCTACCCGGACCTCGACGGCCACAGGCTGGTGGTCGACCGGGTCGCGCCCGCTTGCAGTCCGCGCCTCGCGGTTCGATCCGAGAGAGATCTGGCAAGCTGCCCGCTGCTGCACTTCGAGTGGCCCCACCCGACCGACGAGACGCCGACATGGCGCGCCTGGCTGCGGCAGGCCGGGATCACCGGTGTCAATGAGGCCGCGGGCATTCGATTCAGTGACGAAGGACACGTCATCCAGGCCGCGATCGCGGGTCAGGGGATAGCGCTCCTGTCACTCGTGCTCGCCGCCGACGACCTGGCGAGCGGCGCGCTGGTTCAGCCCTTCGGGCCGGTGCTCGACGCCCATCCCTACTGGGTTGTCCACCCGCGACATCCGGCCCGGACGGGGGATGTCGGGAAGCTGGTCGACTGGCTCGGCTCCGCGGCCGTGTGACCAGGCGGCCCCGACACTGACTCCCTCGTCCCTCGCTCATGCGTGAACCGGAACGAGGCGTAGCCCTCAGGCCTGCAGCAAGGGGCCACCGGCAGCGACACGGTGGTCCGACTGCAATTATCATCCGCATCGTGGGACATCGCCCGTGCCGGCCTTCGACCCCGAGCCGGCAGGATTGCCGTCCGACGATCGCAGGCGAGGGCTGGAAGAGAACACGCGCCAATCAGAACATTCCATTCGGATTGGCGGACGTCTCGGGCAGGGTTTGCATCACGTCCCAATGCTCGACGATCTTTCCGTCGACATCGAGCCGAAAAATATCGATGGCCGCGTAGTCGTTGTTGCCTGGCCAATGCTGGAGACAGTGCAGGACGACCAAATCGCCCTCGGCAATAGCCCGCTTGATCTCGACCCGCTTGCCCGGCCACTCCCGCGCCATGCGCTCGAAATACGCGATGAAGCCGTCCTGACCGGTCGCCACATGCGGATTGTGCTGAATGTACTCACGGCCGACGTAACGCGCGATCGCCTCGCGCGGCTGACCGTCGTTGAACATCAGCTCATAGAAGGCGATCACGTTCGCCTTGTTCTGCACGAGATCGCTCATGCTGTCTCCCTGAGCCGCGCAGCGCCGACTGATCGCGACGCGCCAGCGGACGGTCATCACGCCACCTGGCGCAGGTTGCCGACGTCGAGCGATCGCCTCTAGGGTGCCGGTGGCTCCAGCACGACCCGGAGGCGCGTCATAGGCGGTCGCAGTCCGGTTCAGCAGGCTTCACGACGGTCGTTCCGTCCGGCACGGCACATCCTCTTGGGATGGCGATCCCGGTTGCGAGGGTATCTGCGGACACGGTCGGTGAGAAGAGCCGGACGGGCGGCGCCGTATCGCGGCGTCAGCTTCGATCGGAACATCGTCCGGAAGCGGACGCGCAGACATCCACCCTCGCCAGCCCGTCACACGGTCGAGCTGGACGGATCCAGACCCGAGAGGCCGAAGCGGCGCCGCGCCATGAGGCACTCGGGGTCGCCGGGCTCGCAGACCCGGCACACTTCCGGCCGCACGGCGTAGACCCGGCAGGCGACGGTGCGGCCGACCGTGCCGGAGAGCGCGCTGCAGCGGTCGCCGTCGCAGCGCATGCGGCCGGCGGCGTCGTCCACGAACTCCGCCGGGATCCGGGCGATCTCCTCGTCCTCCTCGGTGCTGAAGCGCGGCCACTCGGCCGAGTAGGCGCAGCAGGCGCCGCAGCTCTGGCAGGCGAACGCGGCCGCCGGGGGCTCCCCGTCCGCCGTCCCGGTCACGGGAGGGGCGGGATCGGGCGCGGACGGCCCTCGTCGTCGATCGCCACGAAGGTGAACGTCCCCTCCGTGACCTTCTCGCGGCTCCGGGTCCGGAAGCGCCGGGCCCAGGCCTCGATCTGGATCTTCATCGAGGTGCGGCCCGTCGCGACGACGCGGGTGTAGACGCAGAGCACGTCCCCGACCCGGACCGGGCGCAGGAAGGCCATCCCCTCCACCGACACCGTGACCACGCGCCCCTGCGCCCGCTCGACTCCCGCGATGCCGCCGGCCTGGTCCATCTGCGACATGACCCAGCCGCCGAAGATGTCGCCGTTGGCGTTGGTGTCGGCCGGCATCGCGATCGTCCGCACGGTGAGGTCGCCGTGCGTCGTCGTGGCCGCGCTCGTCGGATCGTCCGTCTCGCCCATGGCGTCCCTGGCCCCCGTCTCGTGCGCCACCATACGGGATTCCGGCCGCCTGGGGAGGGCGGAAGGGAACGCGACGGGCCGGTTCCTTGCGCCTGCGAACGGCCCTAGACTCGCGCGCGACTCAGCCGAAGGACCGACCATGATCCAGGGCCACCCCACCAGCGGCGCCGAAGCCGAGCGCGACTGCCCGGTTCCCCTCACGACGCTCGGGGCGATCTACCGCGCCGACCCGGAGGACCTGCCGGACCTCCTCGCCAAGCTGCCGGCGCCGACGCGGGCCAAGCTCGCCGCCTACCTGTACGCCAAGAGCCACACCCACACCCTCGGGCTCACCGTGGCGCGCACCTGCGAGAAGGACGACCTCGTCAAGGCGGCCGGCGAGATCGGCGCGGTCATCCACGGGCAGGCCCACCTGCCGCCGACCAAGCCCGCGGCCGCCGCGCCGGCGGCACCCCAGACCCGCAAGATCAGCCTGGGCGGCTCGGCCGCGAAGGGCCGCAGCTTCGACTGAGGACGGGGCTCCGGCGGGCCGGCCCGGGCCGGCGCACGGCGCCGGTTCTCCGCGCCGGCTCCGGGCCGCGCCTGCCGGCGCGGCGGATCGCGCCTGCCGGCGCGCGGCGGACCGCGCCGGCCCGGCGCCCGGTCAGGCGGGCTCCGTCCCGCACCACTCGGCGATGAAGAGCGCCATCGCGGTGGTGATGCGGGCGAGGGAGCGGAGGCTCACCCGCTCGTCGAAGCCGTGGATGTTCTCGCTGATCGGCCCGTAGCAGAGGGCCGGCACCTTGTCGTAGAGGGCGTGCACCCGGGTATCGAGGTAGCCGGCGGTCATGAAGCTGCGCAGCGCGCTCCCGGTCGCGGCCCGGTGGGCCCGGCCCAGCACCGCCTCGGCCTCGGAGCCCTCCGGCAGCACGTAGCCCTCGGCGTGGAAGCCGTTGAAGGTCACGCGCGGCGGGCTGTTCGAGAGGAAGCGGTCGGTCCGGGCGAAGGCCGCGACGGCGGCCTCGACCTCCCGGGCGGCCTGCGCGGCGGCGATGCCGGGATAGAGGGCGATGCGGCAGTCGATCCGGCACCAGGCCGGCACCGAGGAGGCCCAGTCGCCCCCCTCGATCTTGCCGATGTTCAGGTTGATCGGGTGCGCCTCGGCCTCGAAATGCGGCCGGCCGGCCCGGTCCTCGTTCCAGCGCGCCTCCAGTTCGCGCAAGGCCCCGATCACCCGGTAGGTGGCGTCGATCGCGTTGGCGCCGCTGCCCATCTCGCGCACGTGCACCGGCTGGCCGCGGACCTCGACCTGGAACCACAGGACGCCCGTGTTGGCCCGCACCAGCATCTCCTCCTCGGGCTCGGGGATCAGCACCGCGTCGGCCCGGTAGCCGCGCAGGTGGGTCATGAGCGCGCCGTTGCCGGTGGATTCCTCCTCGACCACCGATTGCACCGTCACGGTGGCGGCCGGCTGGAGCCCGATGCGCCGCAGGGCGTCGAGGGCGAAGAGGTTGGCGGCGTGGCCCGCCTTCATGTCGGCGCCGCCGCGCCCGTAGAGCCAGTCGCCCTCGCAGGCGGGGTCGAAGGGGCCCCGGGTCCAGAGGTCGGCGGGCCCCGGCGGCACCACGTCCACGTGGGCCTGGAGGATCAGGGAGCGGCCCGCCTCCGTGCGCGGCCGGTGGATGCCGACGACGATCGGCGCGTCGGAATGCTCGGGCGTGACCGGCGCGCCGCCCGGATGCGCCTCGATCAGGGCCCGGTCGATGTCGAAGCGGTCCATCGCGAGGCCGCGGTCGCGGAAGCTGCGGAAGACGAAGTCCTGGATCGCCTGCTCGTTGCCGCGGGTCGAGGGGAACCGCACCAGGGCCTGGGTGTGGGCGACCTGGTCGGCGAAGCCGTCGGCGACGGAGGCCGCGATGCGGTCCAGGAGGGCGGGGTCCGGATTCATGGCGGGTCCTTGATGGGTCCTTGGCGCGAGGAGCGCCCGGCCCCGGCGCGGGGGCCGGGCGTCGGCGGGCGCGGGAGGGCGCGCCCGCGTGAGACCATGTTCGCCCGGGCCGCGCGGGACAAGGGCCGGGGTTGCCGGGGGCCGGTCCCGGCGGCCGGGCCGGCCGCGGCGGCCGCGCCGGCCGCCGCCCGGCTCACGCCCCCAGCCGGCGCGCCAGGTGGTCGCCGACGCGCAAGGCGTTCGCGATGATGGTGAGCGTCGGGTTCACGGCACCGATCGACGGGAAGAAGCTCGCATCCGTGACGTAGAGGTTGTCGAGCTCGTGCGCCTTGCAGTCGAGGTCGAGCACCGAGGTCGCCGGATCGGTGCCGAACCGGAGCGTGCCGGCCTGGTGCGCCGTGCCGCCGATCGGCACGTCCTTGCCGAGGTAGAGGGAGCGGTCGAACAGCTGCGGGTGCACGTCGAGCTTGCCGCAGAGGTCGCGCAGCTTCCCCTTCAGCCGGTGCATCGCCTCCTCGTTCGTCTGGGTCAGGTCGAGCCGGACCCGGCCGTTCTCGTAGAAGACCCGGTTCTCCGGCCGCGGCAGGTCCTCGGCGGTCAGCCAGAAGTCGAGGGAGTGCTTGGCGAGCCAGTCGAAGGGTTTCTCGGGGAACCATTGCAGGAAGCCCGGCAGGCCCTCGCCGTGGATCTGCACCCCGTCGGACTTGCCGACCATCTGGATGTGGCCGAGGGGGAACTCCCAGTCGTCGGCGCCGAAGTAGAAGTCGTTGAGGCCGAGGGTCTTCTGGAACTTCGTCGGGTTCGGCGAGCGCGAGATGGCCAGCACCGTCGCGTTGTTGTGCCGCATGTAGTTGCGGCCGACCTGGCCCGAGCCGTTGGCGAGGCCGTGCGGGTGGGCGTCGCTGGCCGAGCGCAGCAGGAGCAGGGCCGAGGAGAGCGCCCCGCAGGCCACCACCACGAGGTCGCCCGCGTAGGTCTCGGTGGCCTCGCCCCGCCGCACCTCGACGCCCGTGACCGTGCGGCCGGCCGGATCGGTGACGAGGCGCTCCACGTAGGAGCCCGTCATCAGGGTCAGGTTCGGGTGCGCCCTCAGGGCCGGGTCGACGCAGATCACCTGGGCGTCGGCCTTGCCGTTGGTGAGGCAGGGATAGCCGTCGAACGCGTCGCAGCGGATGCAGGCCGAGTGCGGCAGCGGCTTGCCGTCGCGCTCGTCCAGCAGCACGCCCACCGGCAGGTGGAAGGGCCGGTGCCCCTCGCGCTTCAGCCCGTCGAAGAGCGCCTGGATGCGCGGCTCGTGGCTCACCGGCGGGTAGGCGTAGGGCTTGGGCGCCGGCGGCTCGGTCGGGTCCTCGCCGCGCAGGCCGTGGACGTGGTAGAGCTCCTCGGCGGCCTGGTAGTAGGGCTCGAACACGTCGTACTTCAGCGGCCACTCGGGCGAGACGCCGTCGGCGTGGCGGATCGCGCCAAAGTCCCGCTCGCGCAGCCGCAGCAGGACCGCGCCGTAGACCTTGCTGTTGCCGCCGACGTAGTAGTGCAGGCCCGGGTGGAAGCCCGCGCCGTCGGCGCCGTACCAGGTCTCGGAGGTCTGGTAGCGCGCGTCCACGAACACCGCCTGGCTGTCCCAGTTCTCGCGCTCGCGGGGCAGGTAGTCGCCGCGCTCGAGGAGCAGGACGCGCTTGCCGGTCTGGGCCAGGCGCCACGCCATGGTGCCGCCGCCCGGGCCGGAGCCGATGATGACGACGTCGTAGTGCCGGCTCTCGTCCATCGCTCACGCTCCCTCTGGGCCCGCCTGACCGAACCATCCTCGCCAGAAGTCATACGGCGGGACTGGCCCGGACGTCGATCCTGCCCCAGTTTGCTTTTCGGGACGCGGGGCGCGTCCCCGACAGCGAGGTTCCGGAACGATGGCGTCCCTCAGCATCGCGATCGCGTTCGCGGTCCGGCTCCTCCTCGTGATGCTGTTCCTGCCGTTCAGCGCCCTCGACAAGATCCTCAACTTCAAGGGCGCGGTGGGCCAGGCGAAGCAGGCGGTGCACGCGACCGCCCCGGCCACCGCCCTGATCCTGGCCGGGCTCTTCGTCGAGGTGGTGATGTCCCTCGGCATCCTCACGGGCATCGCCGACCGGGCCGCGGCCTTCGTGCTCGCGGGCTATTGCGGCGTCACCGCGCTGCTCTGGAAGCAGTTCTGGGCGCCCGGCGACTTCTGGGCGGGCGGCCGGGGCCGCGAGCTGTTCTGGGACTTCTGGAAGAATCTCGCCCTCGCGGGCGGGTTCCTGCTCGTGACGTTCGGGACGGGCGCCGGGACCGTCGAGCGGTTCTTCGCCGATCCCCTCGCCTCCTCCCACCCCTACCGCATCGGCGAGCCCCGGCCGTGAGCGCCGGCGGATTCCGGCCGTCCCGCGACAGCGAGATCCGACCATGAGCCACGAACCGACGCCGACGATCCCCTACTGGCACCTCTGGACCGACCCGGACGGCGTCAGCCACCAGACCCGCTGCCACCTGACCGAGTTCGAGCAGAAGTCGATGTCGCCGCCCGCCGCGCCGCAATGGCAGGGGAGCAAGGTGCACGACGGCGCGACGGTGTTCGTCACGGTGCAGCCCGTGGGCTGGACCGGGGACTGGCACGAGAACCCCAGGCCGCAATGGATCATCCCGATCTCGGGCCGCTGGTTCGTCGAGGCCATGGACGGCACGCGGGTCGAGATGGGGCCCGGCGAGATCTCCTTCGGCGAGGACCAGAACACCCGGGAGGTCGGCGGCAAGCGCGGGCACCTGTCGGGCACGGTCGGGGACGCGCCGGCCGTCCTGATGATCGTGCAGTACGACAGCCCGCCGACGGTCGGCGCCGCCTGCCGGTTCCGGTGACGCCATGGAGGGGTTCGAGGTCCACGACGAGCGCTTCGCCCGCTACGTGCTCGCCAACGCCCCCCTGGAGGCGCTCGGCTCGGGGTTCCGCTGGATCGAGGGGCCGGTCTGGATGGGCGACGCGGACTGCCTCCTCTTCCAGGACCTGCCGCGCAACCGCACCATGCGGTGGATCGAGGGCGCGGGCTTCTCGGTCTACCGGCAGCCCTCGAACTACGCCAACGGCCAGACCCGCGACCGGCAGGGGCGGCTGATCGCCTGCTCGCACCGCGGGCGCTGCATCGACCGCATCGAGCACGACGGCCGCGTCACCACGCTCGTCACCCACCACGCGGGACGGCGCCTGAACTCCCCCAACGACGTGGTGGTGAAGTCCGACGGCACGATCTGGTTCAGCGACCCGGTCTACGGCATCGCCAACGACTACGAGGGCGGCCGGCAGGAATCCGAGCAGCCGCCCGCGCTCTACCGCTTCGACCCGGCGAGCGGCGAGATCCGGGTGGCGGCGGGGGATTTCGACGGGCCGAACGGCCTCGCCTTCTCGCCCGACGAGCGCCGGCTCTACGTGGCGGAGACGGGCGACCAGACGCGGCCGAACCCGCGCCAGCACATCCGGGTGTTCGACGTCGGGCCCGACGGCGCCCTCTCGGGCGGCGCCGTCTTCCACACGGTCGCGCCGGGCTACTGCGACGGGATGCGGGTGGACGAGGACGGCAATGTCTGGTCGAGCGCCGGGGACGGGGTGCACTGCATCAGCCCGGAGAGCCGGCTGATGGGCAAGATCCGGGTGCCGCACCCGGTCTCGAACCTGACCTTCGGGGGCCCGTCGAAGAGCCGGCTGTTCATCGGCGGCTCCCACACCCTCTACGCCATCTTCCTCAACCGCCGCGGCGTGCAGTCGCCGTGAGCGCCGGCCGCCTCGCCCGCATCGTGCTCACCTGCGCCGATCCGGAGGCGCTCTCGGGCTTCTTCACCCGCGCCCTCGGCTTCGAGCCCGACACCGGCGCAGGACTCGACGCGGACGCAGGACCCGACCCGGGAGCAGGACCCGAGCCGGGAGCAGGACCCGACCCGGGAGCAGGGCCCGACCCGGGAGCAGGGCCCGGCGCGGTCCTGCCGGGCCTGCCCGGGGCGGGACGGCCCGGGGCGGCGCGCACGGTTCCCCTGCGCCTCGGCGCGCAGCGCCTCGACCTTGCCGCCGCCGCGCCCGCGGGCCGACCCTACCCGGGCGACGTGCCGGGGTGGAGCCCGCTGTTCCAGCACTGCGCCATCGTCGTCTCGGACATGGCCGCGGCCGTGGCGCGCCTCGCCCGGGAGCCCGGCTGGCGGCCGATCTCGGCGGACGGGCCGGTGCGGCTGCCCGCCTCCTCGGGCGGCGTGACGGCGTTCAAGTTCCGCGACCCGGAGGGGCACCCCCTCGAGTTCCTGGCCTTCGCGCCCGACGCGGTCCCGCCGGTCTGGCGTCGTTCCGACACCCAGGACCGGCGTCGTTCCGGCGCCGAGGAAGTCTGCCTCGGCCTCGACCACTCGGCGGTCTCGGTGGCGGACACCGCCCGCAGCGTCGCCTTCTACGAATCCCTCGGGCTCGCGGTCGTGGCGCGCTCGCTGAATGTCGGGCCCGAGCAGGCCCGGCTCGACGGGATCGCCGACCCGACCGTCGAGGTCACGGGCCTCGGCTTCCCGGGCGATCCCACCCCCCACGTCGAGCTGCTCTGCTACCGCGGGGCCTTCGACCGGGCCGGGCCGGCGCCGGGCGTCGGCGACGTGGCGGCCACGCGCCTCGTCCTGGCGCTCGCGGGACACGCCCTCGCCCGGGCCTGTGCGGCCCACGCGGAAAGGCTGGTCGCGCCCGGGCCGGTCCCGCGCCCGGACGGGGGCGGCGACGCGCTGCTGCGCGACCCGGACGGGCACCTCCTGTGGCTGACGGCGGCGGAGGATTGATGCGCCGGCCGGCGCAGCGCGGGCCGGGGAGCCGCCAGGGTGCCGCGCCCCCGGCGCGGCCGTTCGATCGGGGGGAGTTTCTCGGGTGACGCAGACCGTGATCGGCCTCATCGGCGGGATGAGCTGGGAGAGCTCGGCGGTGTACTACCGCCTCATCAACGAGCGGGTGCGGGAGCGCCGCGGCGGGCACCACTCGGCGCGCTGCCTGATGTGGTCCTTCGACTTCGCGCAGATCGAGGCGCTCCAGCACGCCGGCCGCTGGGACGCGGCCGCCGCGCTCCTCGTCGACGCCGCCCGTCGCCTCGAGCGCGGGGGGGCGGACGTGCTGGTGCTCTGCACCAACACCATGCACCGGATGGCCGAGGCGGTGCAGGCCGGGACCGCCCTGCCGCTGTTGCACATCGCCGACCCCACGGCCGCGCGCATCCGGGCCGCCGGGATGCGGCGCGTCGGCCTCCTGGGGACGGCCTTCACCATGGAGCAGGACTTCTACAAGGGCCGCCTCGCGCGGCGCCACGGCCTCGACGTGCTGGTGCCCGGGGACGAGGACCGCGCGACCGTGCACCGGGTGATCTACGACGAGCTGGTGCGGGGCCGGGTGGAGGCCTCGTCGCGCCGGGCCTACCGGGAGGTGATCGCGCGCCTCGCGGCGCGGGGGGCCGAGGCGGTGATCCTGGGCTGCACCGAGATCATGCTGCTCGTCGGGCCGGAGGACAGCCCGGTCCCCCTCTTCGACACCACGGCCATCCACGCCGAGGCCGCGGTGGACTGGGCGCTCGGGAGCGCGCCCCGGTGAGCCCCGCGCCGCGCCACCCGGCGGGCGCCGCGCCTCACCACAGGAGCGGGTGGGCGAAGACCTCGATCCGGTCCCCCTCCTCCACCGCCGTCACGGCCTCGGGCAGTTCGGCGAGGCCGTCGCTCCCGGTGAGGGAGGACAGGACGCCCGCGCCGTCGCGGGGGTACTTCACGGCCTCGACCCCGCCGTCCGGGGTGCGGCGCAGGCTGACCCGGACGTACTCGCGCCGGCCGGCCTTCTTGCGGTAGCGGAAGGCGGACCGGGCCGGCTGGGACGGGGGCGGCGCCGGGAGCGCGCCGCCGAGGCGGGCGAGCAGCGGGCGGACCACGAACAGCAGCGTGACGTAGACCGCGACCGGGTTGCCGGGCAGGCCGACGAAGGGCGTGTCGCCGACCAGCCCCATGGCGACGGGCCGCCCCGGCTTGATGGCGAGGCGCCAGAACACCAGGCGGCCCACCGCCTCGACGGCGGCCTTGACGTGGTCTTCCTCCCCGGTCGAGACCCCGCCCGAGGTGAGGATCAGGTCGTGGTCGCGGGCCGCCGCGGCGAGGCGGCCGGGCAGGGCCGCCGGGTCGTCGCGCAGGATGCCGAGATCCGCTACCGCGCAGCCGAGCCGGCGCAGCAGCGCCGCGAGCAGGATGCGGTTCGAGTCGTGGATCGCGCCCGGCCGCAGCGCCTCGCCGGGCTCGCTGAGCTCGTCGCCGGTCGAGAACACGGCCACGCGCAGGCGCCGGCGCACCGCGAGCCCGGCATGGCCGGTCGCGGCCGCGAGGGCGAGGTCCGGCGGCGTGAGGCGCCGGCCGGCCGCGATCACCACGGCGCCGCGGGCGACGTCCTCGCCGGCCGGACGGCGGTTGGCCCCGGCCTTGAGGCCCGGCGGCAGCACGACGGCGTCGCCCTCGCGGCGCACGTCCTCCTGCATGAACACCGTGTCGGCCCAGGCCGGCATCGGCGCCCCGGTGAAGATGCGCACGGCCGCGCCCGCGAGCGGCGGTCCCGGGGCGGCGGCGCCGGCCGCGAGGCGGCCGCGCACCGGCAGCACGGTCTCGGCCCCGGGCGCGAGGTCGCGCCAGCGGACCGCGTAGCCGTCGACGGCCGCGTTGTCGAAGGGCGGCAGGTCGAGGCGGGCGGCGACGTCCGCGGCGGCGATGCGCCCGTCCGCCGCGTCGAGCGCCACGGTCTCGACCCCGGCCAGGACCGGCACCCGGGCGGCGATGAGCGCCGCCGCCTCCTCGACGGAGAGCAGCGGCCCGCCGAACGCGAAGCAATCGTCAGTCAGCTGCGCCATGGCGCTCGAGCCTCTCCAGAACCGTGCCGATCGCGTCCGAGCGGGCGAGCACCACCTCGGCGATGCCGGCGACGTCGTCGAGATCCAGGACCGGGACGCGCGCGCGCGGGAAGGGCCGGTCGCTCGCGACCGCGACGATGCGGTCGTCCTCCGGGTGCAGGGCGGGGCGGCCGGCGGCCGCCCGGAACACCTCGAGCTTCGGGTGGGCGGCGCGCTTGAAGCCCTCCACCAGGACGAGGTCGCAGGGCCCCAGGCGGCGCAGCAGGCCGGCAAGCGTCGGCTCGGCGCCCTCCCCGACCTCGCGGATCTGCACGGAGCGCCGGGCCGAGGACACGATCACCTCCTGCGCCCCGGCGTCGCGGTGGCGCCTGGAATCCTTGCCCGGCGGGTCGACGTCGAAGGCGTGGTGGGCGTGCTTGAGCGTCGCGACCCGCAGCCCGCGGGCGGCCAGCACCGGGATCAGGCGCGTGAGCAGCGTGGTCTTGCCGGCGCCGCTCCAGCCGGCGAGCCCGATGACCCGCATGGTCAGGCCTCCCCCGGGCGGCCGAAGCCGAGGGCCGCGAGGTCGGCCGCGGTCCCGGGCTCGGCGAGGAGCGCCAGGAAGGCCGAGAGGGCCGGGGCGTCCCGGCGGGCCTCCGGGTAGGCGAAGTCGTAGTGCTCCTCGGTCAGGGGCAGGAACCCGAGGCCGTAGGCCGCGGCCACCGTGGCGATCGCCACGCCCCAGTCGGCGCGCCCCTGCGCCACCGCGGCCGCGACCGCGTTGTGGGAGCGGGGCTGGTTCCAGTAGCCGGCCGGCCGGGCGCCGCCGAGGAGGTCCTCGACGAGGGCGCGGGTGCCGGACCCGGTGTTGCGGTTGACCATCACGCAGTCGGGGTCGGCCAGGAGGGCGGCCACCGCCTCCCGGGCGGCCACCCCCCTGTCGGCCGCCTCCCGGGCGGCCGGCACCTGGGCGGCCGGGACGGCGAGGCGGGGATCGTCCCGCCGGACCACGACGCCCTGGAGCCGCCGCCAGCCCGGCGCCAGCGCGAGGCCCGGGGTCAGGTAGGGGGCGTTGTAGCGCCCCGTCGCGGGATCGAGGAGGTGCATGGCGGCGAGGTCGCACTCCCCCCGCCGCAGGGCCGCGAGGCCGCCCGAGGAGCCGACCCAGATGGTGCGGGCGCTCACCCCGCGCTCCGCCAGGCGCCCGACCAGGCGGTCGAGTCCGACGCAGTGGCTGCCGACGATCATCAGGTCGGGCAGGCGCGCCCCGGCACCGAGGCGGGTGACGCGCACCCGCGCGCCCGCCTCGAGCCCGGCCCGCTCGGCCGGCACCGCGAAGAAGCCGTCGGCCTGCGAGAAGGCCGTGACGGCGCCGGAGCCCTTGGCGAGCGGCAGCGCCACGGGCCCGTCGGGGCCCCGCGACAGGGCCGCCATCACGAACTCCGTGCGGCCGAGCTCCGAGGCGAGGCGCTGGGGCAGCACGGCCTCGACGACGGTCTCCTCCCGGGGGGCCAGGCCCGCCATCGCGCGGATCAGCGGCACCACGACGTCGTGGAAGGTGAACATGGCCGAGGTCGGGAAGCCCGGCAGCACCACGATGGGCGTGCCCTGCGCCCGCGCGAGGCAGAGGGGCTTGCCGGGCTTGAGCGCGACGCCGTGGACGAGGATCCCGGGCTCGCCCAGGCGCGGCAGGACGCGGTGCGAGACGTCGCCGGCCCCCTTCGAGGTGCCCCCCGACAGGACGACGAGGTCGGCCTCGGCGAGCGCCGCGCGCAGGGCCGCCTCGAGGGCCGCCTCGTCGTCCGGCACGATGCCGCGGGGGAGCGCCGTGCCGCCGTTCTCCGCGACGGTGGCGGCCACGATGGCGCCGTTCGAATCGTAGAGCCCGGCCGGCGGCAGCGCCGCGCCGGGGGGAACGAGCTCGTCCCCGGTCGACAGCACGGCGACGCGGGGGCGGCGCACCACCTCGAGGGCGGCGAGGCCGCAGGCGGCGAGCATCCCGATCTCCCGGGCGGTGACGAGGGCGCCCCGGCGCAGCACGGTCTCGCCGCGGGCCATGTCGGCCCCCGCGTAGCCGATGAACTGCCCCGGGGCCGCCGGGCGCGCCACCGCGACGGCGGCGTCCGGCCCGTCGCGGAACTCCGTCGCCTCGACCATCACGACGGCGTCGGCGCCCCGCGGCAGGGCGCCGCCGGTGGCGATGGGCGTCGCCGTGCCGGGGCGGACCGCGAGGCCGGGCGCCGTGCCGCAGGCCAGGATCTCGGGGTTGAGGACGAGGGGCCGGGGCGCCGCCTCGCTCGCGCCCTCGGTGTCGGCGGCCCGGACCGCGAAGCCGTCCACCAGAGCGCGGTCGAAGGGCGGCACGTCGATGGGCGAGGCGATGTCGGCGGCGAGCACCCGCCCGAGGGCGTCGGCGAGGGGCACTTGCTCGGGCGGCAGGACGGCGTGCGGCACGGCCGCGCGCCAGCGTGCGAGGGCCTCCTCGCGGCTGACGACGGCGAGAAACTGCTCCTGGCGCGCCGCGCGGGCGAGGCGGTCGCGGAAGGCGTCGGGGGGCGGGGAGGCACTCACAGGGGCATGATCTCGACGAGGCTGCCCTCCGGATAGCCCTCGCGCTCGGGCGGCACCAGCAGGGCGGCGTCGGCGCCGACGAGGCGGTGGAGCGGGCACTCCGCCCCGCCGAGGGGCTCGGCGCCCCCTCGGCCGCGGCGCAGGAACACGACCTCGGACAGCCCGATCGCCGAGGCCACCTTGCGGGCGAGGGCTGCGGTCTCCGGCGGCTCCCGGCAAGCGGCCGCGAGCGCCGCGACGAGGGGGTGCCCGAGGGCCAGGAAGGCCGCCATCGCGGCGTCGGGCCGCCCCGGCAGCAGCAGCACGGGCCGGCCGCCGGCCTCGCCGAAGCCCGCGCTCTCGCCCGGCCGCAGGGCGATGCCGTGCGCGACGACGCTCCCGGCGCGGGCGAGGCCCTCGGCGCTGCGGTCGCGCCGCCCGAGGCCCGTGCCGCCGATCACCAGGACGGCGTCGGCGCCCTCCCGGGCGAGGGCGGCCGCGATGGCGGCGGGGTCGTCCGGCACCCGGGCGCTGTCCGGGACGCAGCCGCCGCGCCGGGCGATCCAGGCCCCGAGCAGCGCCGACAGGGTGTCGGCCGCCTCGAGCCCCGCGGCGAGCACCCGGACCCGGGGCCGGCGCACGGCCACGGCGCCGATCCCGGCCTGCGCCAGCGCGAAGGCGTGCAGAGCCGTCAGCCTCTCGCCCGCGGCGACGAGGCGCGCCCCCCCCGGCCACTCGGCGCCCGCCGCCCGGGTGCCCTCCCCCGGGGGAGCGTCGGCCTCGACCTCGACCGGCCCGGGCCCGCCCGCTCCCGGCACGGCGTCGGGCGCGAGCAGGGCGTCGGTTCCCTCCGGCAGCGCCTCGCCGGCCTCGATCCAGGCGGGGGCCCGCTCGAGCCGCACCGGGCCGTAGGGCGAGGCGCCGACGACCGCCGCGGCGCTCACGGCCCAGCCGTCGCGCAGGGCGAGGCGGCGCGGGGGCAGGCCGGCCTCCAGCACCACGTCGTGCGCCGCCGCGGCGCCCGCGGCGTGCCCCGGGGGCAGGAATTCGGGGGCAACCGGGACGAGGCCGGCGGTCAGGCGCGCCACCGCCCCGGCGAGGGGCAGGAGGCTGGCGCTCGGCGCGCGGGCGGAATCGGGGCGGACCGTCATGGGGCGGACCGTCATGGGGCAGACGAACATGGGGCCGGGGCGGGGCGGCCCGGCCGCCTGCGCCCGTCCGGAGCCGGGCCTGTCGCGCGCGTCATGTGTCGCGTCCCTCGAGCCGTCACGGGCGGCCTCCCGGCCTGCGGCGCCCTCGCGGCGGCGACGCGCGCGGTCGCGACGCCCCGGGGCCTTGCGCAGATCCGCCCCCGGATGCGGGATCGGCGCCCGGCGATCAAGGGTCCCGAGCCGCGGCGCAGCCCCCGCGCCGGCGCGACGCAGTGACCCTGCGCCCGGGCTTTTCCCGCGCGCAAAGCCGCGTAGCCTCGGGGGCCTGCCGCTCACCGACCCCGAAGGGACGCCCCGCCATGACCACTCCGCGCCGCCTGCGCGCCTGTCCGCGCCGCCTGCGCGCCTGGCGCCTCGCCCTGCCGGTGACGGCGCTCCTCGCCCTCCCGGCCCGGGCGGAGGCGCCGATGCGCGGCCACGGCGGGCCGGTGCGGGCGCTCGCCGCGGCGCCGGACGGGCTCACGGCCCTCAGCGGCAGCTTCGACCAGTCGGCGATCCTGTGGGCGATCGAGGACGGGACCGCGCTGCGCGTCCTGCGGCCCGACGACGGGGCGGTCAACGCGGTGGCGCTCGCGCCCGGCGGGCGGATGCTCACCGGGGGCGAGGACGGCCGGGTCGCGCTCTGGAGCCGCGACCGGCCCGAGCCCGAGACGCTTCCCGCCGGCCACCAGGGACCGGTCGTCGGCCTCGCGCTGTCGCCCGACGGGAGCCGCGTCGCCTCGGCCTCCTGGGACGGCACCGCGCGGGTGACGCCCCTCGGCGGCGGGGCGGCGCGGGTGCACGAGGGCCACCGCGGCAACGTCAACGGCGTGGCGTTCCTGCCCGACGGGCGCCTCGTGACGGCGGGCTACGACGGGACGCTGCGGATCTGGGCCGGGGACGACCCGCCGCGGACGATCGCCCTCGAGGCTCCCCTCAACGCGGTCGCGGCGGCCGCCGACGGCGAGATCGTCGCGGCGGGGGCCGACGGGGTCGTGCACCTGCTGGCGCCGGACGGCCGCCCGCGGGCCGCCGTGGCGCTGCCGCCGAGCCCGGTCGTCGCCCTCGCCCTCTCGCCCGACGGCCGGCGCATCGCCGCCGCCACCATCGCCGGCGCCGTCGCGCTGATCGACCGGGCGCAGGCGCGGGTGCTGTTCCACCTCGCCGGGCCGGGGCTGCCGGTCTGGTCGCTGGCCTTCCGGTCCGACGCCGAGCTCCTGACCGGCGGCGGCGACCGCCTGGTGCGGCGCTGGGACCTGGCGACGGGCGAGCCGATCGGCCCCCTCGCGCTGACCCGGCCCCCGGACCCGCTCGCGGCCTTCGCGGGGGATCGCGGCGCCGAGGTGTTCCGGGCCTGCGCCGCCTGCCACGCCCTGACGCCGGACGCGGGCAACCGCGCCGGCCCGACCCTGCACGGGGTGTTCGGGCGCCCGATCGCCACCGCGCCGGGCTACGCGTTCTCGCCGGCCCTCAAGCGCCTCGCCATCGTGTGGAACGCCGAGACGATCGCGGCGCTCTTCGAGGTCGGCCCGGCCCGCTACACGCCCGGCACCAGGATGCCCGAGCAGACCATCGCGGCCGCGGCCGACCGCGAGGCCCTGGTGCGCTTCCTGGAGCGCGCGACCCGGCCGGCGCCCTAGCGCGCGACACCCGGATCGCCCTGCGATCGGATCTCGGGCCGAGGCGTCGCCTCGACGCGCTCCCTCGCGGCGAACCGGCGTCCGCATCGGCGGGGAGCGCCCTAGCCGCGCTCGCGCAGGTAATCCTCGGTGGTGCGCGTGCGGCGCTGGTCCGGCGCGTGCGGGTCGAAGCCCTCCGCGACCACGTGCGTGACCCGGCAGGTCTCGCACATCATCAGGGCCCTGATCCGCGACGCTCCGGCGCTGCCGGCGAACATCCAGTGCCGGTCCCGCAGCCTGCCGATCACCCGCTCGATGGTGCTGCGCGTGCCGAACGGCGTGCCGCAGGCGACGCAGTCGAACGGCTCCTCCTCCTTCAGGACCCGGCGCGGCGCCGCCCAGGCGGCGAAGTCGAGCCGGGGCGCGAGGGTGATGACGTCCTCCGGGCAGGTCGCCGCGCACAGGCCGCACTGCACGCACAGGCTCTCGGAGAAGCTCAGGCGGGGCCGCTCGGCATCGTCCGAGAGCGCGGTCGTCGGGCAGGCGCCGACGCAGGCGAGGCACAGGGTGCAGGCCTCGGTGCGGAACTCCAGCCCGCCGAAGGGCGCGCCGGGGTCGAGCGGCACCGCGTCGGCCGGGCGCGGCGCGGCCCGGTGCAGCTCCCGGAAGGCGAAGCGCAGGACGCTGCGGGCGTCGCCGTCGGGCATGAACCCGGCCGGCGCCGGCGCCGGGGTGCCGCGGGACCCGGCCGCGAGGGCCTGCGCGAGGGCGTCGGCGTCGTCCGTCTCGATCACCGAGACGACGTCGCCGCCCGCCTCCGGGCCGTAGCCGAGGGCCTGCACGATCGTCTCGAGGCGGTCCGCGTTGCGCCGCAGGCTCGCGATGTCGTGCCGCGGCCGCGCCCGGACCAGGAACCGCACCGCGACGGCGCCGTACGCGAAGGCCGCCGCCACGGCCTCGGGGCCGACCTGGGTGACCTCGTTCACGGGCACCGGCAGCACGTTCGCGGGCAGGCCGTCGCCGTGGCGCGCCAGCGCGTCGACGAGCGGCGCGCCGTGGCCGCCGTCGTGGACGAGCAGCACCGGATCCCGGCCGCCCGCCCGGCGGTAGGCGGACAGGAGGGTGCGCAGGCGCCGCATCAGGGCGTCAGCGGGGGGCACCGCGTAGGCGGCGGCGCCCGTCGGGCACACCGCCGCGCAGGAGCCGCACCCGGCGCAGACGTGGGGGTCGATCGCCACGTGGTCGCCGGCGGGCGCGATGGCGCCGGTCGGGCAGACCTCGAGGCAGCGGGTGCACCCGGTGATGCGGGAGCGGGAATGCGCGCAGAGCGCGGCGTGGAAGTCGACGAAGCGGGTCTTGTCGAACGTGCCGACGAGGTGGGAGGCCTCGAACAGCGCCCGCTCGACCGCCGCCGGGTCGCCCGGATCGGCCCGGAGGTAGCCGCTGCGCAGGGCGTGGGCCGGGAACAGCGGCGTGCCGCCCGAGAGGTCGACGACGAGGTCGCAGGTCGAGGTGGCGCCGTCGCGGCCGGGCCCGAACACCAGCCGCTGCCGGGACGAGGGGGTGGGCAGCGCGTAGTCGTCGATGCGCAGGCTGAACGCGCCGAGATGCCCGCTCGCCGCGGCCACGCTGCCCTTGAGGACCGGGAACTCGGCCTGCCGGGGCGGCTCGACGGCGCCGGGCCGCGTCAGCAGCACCGTGACGTCGAGGTGGCCGGCGAGCCGCTCGCCGGCCGCGACCGCGGCCTCGTCGCGGCCGTAGACCAGCACCACGCCCCGGCTCTCGACGCCGACGACCGGCACGGGCGGCATCGGCTCCGCGGCGGCGGCGAGCAGGGCCGCCATCTTCGGGCCCGCGGCCCCGGCCTCGCGCGACCAGCCGGCGCTCTCGCGGATGTTGGCGTAGGCGATCCGGTCGGCCGCGCCGCACTCGTGCGCGACCTCGTCGAACAGGGGCGCCTTGAGGGTGCACGACACCGTGACGGGGGCGCCCGTCGCCATCGCGGCCCGGACGCGGTCGAGCTCGCGCCCGCAGAGCTGGTCGCCGGTCTCGAGCCGGCCGCCGCAAGCCCGCCCGATCGCGGCGGCGTCAAGGGGCATGCTCCCCTCGCAGGAACAGGCGAACACGATCCGGTCCGACACAGCGCGTCTCTCCGAGGGAAGGCCGCGCGCCGGCCCGCCGGCCCCTGCCGCCCGGGGCCGTCACGCCCCTTGTTTGCATCGCCTCCCCCTATATACGAACCGTTCGAAACAACGACCCGACACGTGCGCGCAGGCGAGCCTCTAAGGTCCCGATGATCGCAGCCGACGCCCCCGCCCTGGTGCTGCCGCCCCCGTTCCGCGCCGTGACCCTGCGCGGGCGGGAGGACGCCCACGCCCGCGCCTGCGCCCTCGCCGAGGCCGGCCCGGAGGCCGGCACGCTCGTCGTCGGCGCGCGGGAGGCGGTCGTCGACCTCGCCGTCGTGCTCTGCCCCGGGGAGCCGCTCCGCGTCGCCCGCCTCGCCGGGCTCGTCGGCCTCGCGGCCCTCGCCGAGGCGGTCGGGAGCCTGGCGCCGCCCGACAAGCCCGTCACCCTCGACTGGCCCGACACCCTGCGCTTCGACCGGGCGCGCCTCGGCGGCGGGCGCCTCGCCTGCCCGCCCGCGTGCGGCGAGGATGCGGTGCCGGCCTGGCTGGTGTTCTCCGCCATGCTGATCGCCTCGAAGCGGGAGGCGGGCGATCCCGGCCTGACCCCGGATTCCACCTCCCTGGAGGAGGAGGGGTTCCCGGCGCGCAGCCGCGAGCCCCTCGTCGAGAGCTTCGCGCGCCACCTGATGAAGGGGCTGGAGGTCTGGGCGGAGGACGGCGTGCCGGCCGCCGCCGCCCGCATCCTGCCCTACCTGCCGCGGGAGCGGCCTTCCGTGCGCTGGCGCATCGCCCCCGACGGCGCCGCCTGCCGGGAGGAGCCCGGGCGCGAGACCCTGCGGCTGCCGTTCCGCCCCGACGGCGCGGCCTGGCTCGACCCCGCCCGCGGAGGGCCGCGCCTGTGACCCGCCTGCGCCTGCCGCGCACCCTGCGGCTCGACCCGTCCGACACCCTGGTGTTCCCGCGCGCCGCCGAGCCCGGCGAGTGGGCGGTGACCGGCACCTTCCTGTTCCTCGAGGCCGACCCCGCGGCGCTGTCGGGCCGGGAGCGGGCCGCCTTCCGGGCCGGCTTCCTCGGCATCGAGTCCTTCGGCTTCTCGACCCTCGTGGTGGTGAGCGAGGCGAGCGAGGCCGAGCGGGCGCTGGCGGTCGAGGCCCTGGCGGCGCAGATCCACGACCGCCTCGGCGCGCCCGACCGCGAGAGCGCCCGCGCCGCCGCCCGCGAGGAGATCGCGGTCGCGGCCTCCCTGTGCCAGCCGCCCGTCGGCACCGTGCTGGCGCTGCACCGGACGGCCGAGGGGGGCGAGGTCCGCGAGCGGTTCCGGGCGCTCAGCCCCCGCGCGGAGGCGGTGCCGGGCGCCGATCCCCGCCACGCCTTCGCGCGCGCCTTCGACTTCTACGAGACCGACGAGGACGGGGCGGACGCGGGCGCGGGCGAGCGGGTCGACCTCGCGGGCCTCCTCGGCGGGAGCCCGCGATGACCGAGTTCTGGGTCTCGAGCGGCCACCACCTCGCCGGGCGCACCGAGGCCGGCGGGCTCGCGGTCACGGACGCGCTGCTCCTCGCCTACCTGGCGCGGCCCGAGCTCGTCCCCCCGGACGAGGCCTGCCCGGCGGAGCGGGCGCTCCACGCGAGCCTGCTGGCCGCGCCCCGCCGGCCCGTGCCCGCCGGCGAGGTCGCGGCCCTCGCGGACCCCGACGCGCGCGAGAACTGGGCGGTCGTCCTCGCCTTCCGGGAGCGCCTGCTCGCGGCCGCCACCGTCGAGGCGGCCTATCTCGACCTCGTGGCCCGGGGCGCCGGGGGCACGCCGCCGCTGTTCCTCGACCAGCTCGTCCACCTGATCCTGCGCAACGCCCTCGACGGCTGCGACGACCCCTACGTGCTGCGGGCGGGCGAGCTGTTCTTCCGGCCCCAGCGCGTCTCGGTCTCCGGCGAGGCGGTGCTGCTCGCCGACGCCGAGCGGATCGAGGCCGCGGAGGGCGCGGCAGGCCGCTCGCCCCTGCTGGCGATGCTCGGGCGCGAGCCCGCCGGCGACCTCGACGTACTCACGCCCGACACGGCCTGGAGCTACTGGAGCCGCTCGGACGCCTTCAGCATGGCCCTGAACCTCGGCTCCGACGCGAGGAGCCGCGAGGGCCTCGCCCGGGTGATCGAGGCGTTCGTGGGCCACCTCCTCGGGGTCGCGGTGGCGGTCGCGCCCCTCGCGGCGATCGAGGACCCGGACTGGCGCTGGTTCGTCGGCCTCGACGCCGAGGCGACCCGGATCGGCAACGCGCTCTGGCGCGGCGACCCGGTGGATCCGGCGGCGCGCGCGCGCGTGCTGGCCCTGTTCCGCCTCACCTTCGCGGATCCGGCGCGGGCCGACCCGCGCCTCGGCGCGCGCCCGGTCTACCTGCTGCTCGCCATGACGCCGGACCGCACCGTGACGCTGAAGCCCCAGAACCTCGTCGCCGGGCTGCCGCTCGCCGGCGCCGCCCCGGCCGATGCCCCGCGAGGCCCCCGATGACCGCGTCGCACTTCCCCGTCGGCGTGGTCGTGGCCAGGCGCAAGCTCGTGGGCGCCTGGGCGAGCCACGCCTGGCTGCCGGTGGCGATCCTGGCCGGCCTGCCGGAGGCCGCGCCCTGGACGCGCCTGTCGGCGGGCGAGGAGGAGGAGACCTTCTACGCCGGGGCCTACGAGGTGGAGTTGCACCCCGCCGAGACGGCGCATTACGGCGACAACCTCGCCTCCGGGCGCCCGTCCCTCTGGGTGGCGCTGCGGGAGGTCGGGCCCGAGACCTACGCGGTCGCCACCGTGACGGCCGACCCCTACGAGGGCGAGTCCCTGGCGGAGGGAATCGGCGAGATCGTCGAGGCCCTGCCGATGCCGCCCGAGATCCAGGCCCGCCTGGCGGCCTTCTACGCCGCCTTCCACGTCGAGCGGCCGTTCCAGAAGCGCAGGCGCGACCGGGCCGATCCCGAGGCCCTCGCCCGCCAGGCGACCGCGACGGGCCAGGGCGGCCGGCCGCGGCGGGAGGAGCCGTGAGCGCGCCCCGGGGATTCCGGTGAGCGGCGACTTCCTGGCGCGCTGGTCGCGGCGCAAGCGCGCGGCCGTCCCGCCGGCGCCTCCGGCCGCGGCGCCGGCGGAGGCCACCGCGGGGCCGGTGGAGGCCACGGCAGC
>NZ_KZ984629.1 GCF_003574465.1 Methylobacterium crusticola | reverse complement strand
CGGTCAACGCCGACCACGTCGTCGCCCAGGCCACGCCCGCGACGGCGCTCGGCGAGGCGGTGAGTTCCGGCGCGGCCCTCGGCGGGCGGGCCTACACCCGGACGGTCCGCAGCGACGCGCAAGGCCGGCCGGTCGTCGAGCAGTGGGTCCTGCACGGCGCCGGGCACGCTTGGTCGGGCGGCAGCGCGAGCGGCTCGTACACGGATCCGAGCGGGCCCGACGCCAGCCGGGAGATGGTGCGCTTCTTCCTCGCGCACGCGAGGGAAGCCGCCCCGACGCAGCACTGAGGTCCGCCAGGGGAGCCGGCCGGATCGATCCGCGAGGACACGGTGATGCACGCGCCGCCGCCGGAGGCTTCGCGCTGGCGGGACGGGCACCTCGCCCGTCCCGCCTCCCGGGCGGGCGGCCCGACCCTGCCTGTGATCCAGCGCTCGCCCGGTCGCCGACAGGGAGCGACGCGGCCGTGAAACAGGGGGCTGTGGCTCCCATATCAGGTGTGACAGTCAGGAGCAGGACCCATGACCGACCACGATCACGCGCGCGATCCGACCTTCGAGGGCATGAGAGCAAGACACCTCGGCCGCCATCGTGACGCCTGCCCTTACCCGTTCAACTCGGAAGCCCGCGCGCGGTGGCTCGAGGGGTTCGATGGCCGCGTCCGGGGCGACGCTCCCGACATGCCGCGGGATCGCGGCGACTGATGCCAGGGCACCTTCCCGGCGCCGCACGGCGGGTCAGGCCCCGGGGCGAGCCGGTCGGGCCTCCAGCACGCGCCCAGCGGTTCGTTGATCCTCGATCGCCCGCCCGCCGTGCTGCACTGCGACAAGGGATCCCGCACGTCGAACCAGGCGCGTGATGGCGGCGTTCCTCAAGCAGGGACCCGTCGCACGCCGGCCGAGGAGAGTGACACCTCAGCGTCGCGGGTCCAGAGGGATACCACCATCGTGATCGTTTTCTCGCTCGTCGTTCTCGGCGCAGCCACCGTGTTCTCCGCGACCGTCGTGACCGCAATCGGCTTCGGATGGCTCAGGGAGGCGTGAGGAGTCTTCTCGAGGATCGAGCGAGCCGGCTGCCGCAGCGGGCGGCACCCCGGGCGCCGCTTCCTGACGGCGCGGTTCAGCCCTGATCCGAGTGCCGCGGTGAGGGACGTCGGCAAGATGTCGGGCGACGAGATTCTCGGGGCGTCCGATGCGGCCGCCCGCGCCGCGAGGCCCGCCCTGTCGTCGACGGCGCTGGACCGGGCGGAGCGAGGCCGCGGACGTGTCGGCTGCGTCGCATCTTCGTCGCGCGGAGCGGATGAGGGCCCTGGCATGCGCCGGCCAATCGCTTCGTACTGGGCTCTGCTTCGCCCGGCCGCGTGAGGGGTGCAGATCCGGATGTCCCGTCGGCTACGTTCCGCATTCGTTGGTGCAGCCATCCTGCTCGTGAGCCTCCCGGCTCCTGCCGGTGCGCAATGGGGGAACTGTCCGCCCGGCTACAAGGAGGCCGCGGGCGCCTGCGTGCGCTCCTGCCCGGGTGGGTACGAGGATCGCGGCACGTACTGCTCCTACCGCAGCACCGGGCACTGAGCCCCGAACCCCATCCCCCGTCCCCGGAGGAGGCGTGGGGAGACGTGGCCGGGCGCGGCCGGATTGTGCCCTGCGCGGCCGCCGACGGTCCGCGTGCGGGCTCGGACACGGCATCCCGGCACAGCCGCCGGCATGATGGCCCGAGTCCATTAACCGATACTTAACTATGATGTGTCAACGCTTGATCCTCATGAATGTCGAGGATCATCCTGATGCACCAGGTACGGGCCACAATGGTCGACCGTTTCAGGGGCGTCGCCAGTACGGATGATGGTGCATACACCATATTGTTTGCGGATATCGGCGGCAAAACCTCTCCCTTCGCGATCGACGAGGCCAGCCTGTTCAGGCTGATGGCATTGCTGTCGCAATCGGCCAACACGACCTCGCGCGCCAGGAAGCAGGCCGAGGGGAAGCAGCATACTTTCTGGGTCGAGGACACGGACTGCGAGTATCTGGCCAGCGAGAACGGCATCGTGTTCCGGTTCCAGATCCCGGGCGGCATGAAACTGTCCTTCTTCTGCAATCTGCAGCAAGTGAGCCTGCTCACCGCCGAACTCGACAAGGCGACGCGGGCGAGCCGGAACAGCGCCGAGGATCCACGGATCGAGCAGAGCGTGGAGGATCTTGCGGGAGCGTCGCTCGCCGACGACTTCGCGCAGACGCTCATCCGCGGAGAGGCCGCGAGCCGGTCGGACGATTTTCCCCCGGATAGCAGCCGCACGCTGTCGTTCCTCAGCCGCGTGCGAAGCCTGAGCCTGCGCAGCGCGTCGGCCCGCTCGAACTGACCCGGCCGCGAGGCGGCGGACCGCCCCGTCGCTCCCGACCGCGGCCCGGCCGGCGTCTCGTCACCCGGGCCGGTGCAAGCGCCCGCGGAGCGCCCGGCCGCGACCCGTCATCTACCCCTTTGTGACTGCTCAAGTTTCCTCGAACGGGGAAGGGCCTACCGCTCGTCCGCCCGGCCGGGCCGTGGCAATGTGGGCCGTCTGCTCTGCATCCCAAACCCGGGCAGGCACAAAGCGGGTCGGGTGCGCGTTCCGCACGAGCGCGCATCCGACCTGCACCTTCAGATCCACTTCCCGGATGGGGGCGCGACGATGGCGCGACATCTCAGGCTTGCCGCCGCGTTCGTCGGCCTGTCCGCCCCGCAGGCCTTCGCCGACGTGATCATCGAGCAGGCCATGATCACGAACGGCGAGCTGCGGGTGGCCGGCAGGCTGAACCCCGCCCGGGAGGCGAAAGTCACCCTCGACGACAGCAACCAGGCGCTCAGCGAGAAGGATGGCCGCTTCTCCTTCCGCGTCCTCTATCATCCCATGAGCTGCGTCGTGACCATCAGGTCCGGCGCGGAGAGCCGTCAGGCCGTGGTGGGGTTCTGCGGCCAGCGGGGACCGGACGGCCGCGAGGGCGCCGCCGCGAAGGCCGCCCTCGTCCCCGCGGCGACGCAGCCCCCGCGGACCGAGATCGGGCCGAGGGGACCGCAGGGCGTGGCTGGTCAGCAAGGCCCTGAGGGACCGCAGGGCGCCCGGGGCGAGAAGGGCGAGCCCGGAAGCGCCGGCCCGCCCGGGCCTACGGGGCCGCCCGGCCCGACGGGGCCGCCCGGGGGGCCGGGCGCGAGGGGCGAGGCCGGACCTCCCGGTCCTCCCGGGCCGAGCGGTCCCGAGGGCAAGGCGGCGGCCGCCGCGGCGGCGCTCCGCATCCAGGCCGAGGAGTGCAGCGGCGGCCGGTGCGTCGCGACGTGCGCGGCCGACGAGTTCGCCGTGAACGGGACCTGCAGCGGCGGCGAGAGGCCCGCCATGGACGAGAGCAGCATCTACTGCTTCGCCGTGGGAACGGCGCCGATGCCGCTGAAGGCGCGGGCGATCTGTGCCCGGCGCTGACCCGCGGGCCCGGCGCGCCTGAGCCGTGAGGGCCGCCAGGTCATCCACTCGCGCGCGATCGATCGGGGTTTGCCTCGGCGTGAGATGCTGCCAGTTTCCACACCGGCGCGAAGGATCCGCTCTCGAGATCCCGGGCCGGAGGGAACCGGACATGACGCTCTCGCCCAGCTTCCGCGCGGCCATCGGGCTCGCCGCCACCGGTGCACTGCTCGCCGCCGCGGGGGCGGCGAGGGCCGACGACGGGCACGGCATGGTCCTGGTGCCGGGCGACGCCGCGGTGAAGTGGGCCGCCGCCCCGCCCTCCCTGCCGAAGGGGAGCGAGATCAGCATCCTGTCGGGCGATCCGGACAAGCCCGGCCCGTTCACGCTGAGGGTGCGGTTCCCGGCCAACACCCTGGTGGCGCCCCATACCCACGCCACCGACGAGAGCGTGACCCTCCTGGTGGGCGCGCTGACCCACGGCATGGGTGAGACCGTCGACAAGGCGCGCGGGAAGCCGATGGAGAAGGGGGGATTCGTGTTCCTGCCCGCCAAGATGCCCCACTCCCTGTGGACGTCGGCCGAGCCCGCGACGGTCCAGGTCTCCGGGACCGGTCCGTTCGGGCTCACCTACGTGAACCCCGCCGACGATCCGAGCAGGACGGCCGGCGCCAAGCCGTGAGGCACTCGGCGAGGTGCGGGACCGCGACACGCGTGCCCCCTCCGGGGCGGCGGCCGGTGCGCGCACCACCGCTGGCGGCCGGCCGATCCGCCTGCGCCGGGCCCCCGGGTCGGCGCGGGCGCCGGCCCGGCTCGATCGCAATGGCCGGGTTTGAGCAATCTCTCCTTAGCAGTTGCGGCCTAGCCTTCGGTCACGGCAATCCGGACCAGGTCTATGATCGACACACTTCGACGCTTCCTTGCTGACGAGAGCGGCGCAACCGTATTCGAGTACACGCTCGGAGCGGCATTGATCGTTCTCGTCGTCTTCGGCGCCGCGACGATGCTCGGCAAGGATAACAACACCTCGCTCGTCGTGGTTGCCAAATACTGAACCGATCGGGTTGACGGGTCCGGGGCGGCGCTCGCCCCCGCTTCATGCCCCCCGGGCCGGCGCGCCCGACCGCGCGGTCGACGGCGGCCGCTTTCTCCCCGCTCGCGCCCCCGGGCCGCGTCGCCCGCGCGGAATCGTGCGGGGGAACGCTGCCGCGCGATTCCGGTTGAGATGCGCGGCGACCGGCCGCAGGAGGACGCCCCGATGATGAAGGTGCTGGCGAGCGCGGCTCTGGCCGCAGGATTGATGGTGATCACCCCGCACGTCGCGACCGCTTCCACGGACGGGCGCATCCACGTCGCCCAGGGCGGCACGGATGCGGGCAGCGGCCTGGATCGGGGCGGCGCGTCCGCCCGCGGCAACAGCCGGACCGCCGGCGCGCGGACCGGCGGGATGCGGAGAGTGCATCACCGGCGCCACCATCGGCGGCACTGACGCCCCGGGTCCGTTCCGGCGCGTCCCGCCGGGTGCTCACGCTCGTCTCGGGCAGAGCGCCCGGCCCCACCCGCGAAAGTGCCCGCCACGGTGGGAACCGGGCGAGCATGAGGTAGCGTCGATGGGCAGGCCGCCCATCGTGCATAGGATACCGTTCTCCGATACGGCGCACAACGGAGAAGAATTCGCCACGGGCAGCCCGGATGCAGCCGGGATCGCGAGGATCCCCCGGGTCGCGCGTAGGGCAGCACCGCGGCCGGGCGCAGCCCTCTCCCGCCCGCCGTGGCGCGCGCCGTTGCAGCCGTAACCCTTCAGGCCGGGATCCGCAGCCGCGCCGTAACGGGCCCCCTCCAGCCTCGCTCCCGGGCCAGCCGCGCCGATTTCGCGGCGCGCGCGCCCCATCGAAAGGACGAGTGCATGAAGGTCCTCCTGTGTTCGACGCCCGCGACGGGCCACCTCAACCCCCTGCTCGCCATCGCCCGCATGCTGACCGACGAGGGCCACGAGGTCGCGCTGCTGTCCGGCACCGCCTTCCGGGCCCGCATCGAGGCGGCCGGCGCACGGTTCATGGCCCTGCCGGGGAGCGCGGACATCGACGGGCGCGACCTCCCGGCCTTCGCGCCCGAACTGGCGCGGACCCCGCCCGGTCCGGAATGGCTGCGCATCGCCATGGAGCGCATCTTCGTCGACCGGATCCCCGACCAGCACGGGGGCTTGCAGGAGGCGCTGCGGGCGTTCCCGGCCAGGGTGGTGATCGGCGACGACATGTTCTTCGGGGTCCTGCCCCTGCTGCTCGGGCCGCGCGCGGGACGCCCCTCGGTCGTCCTGTGCGGCACCTCGATCCTGCACTGCTCCCGCGAGGACAAGGCGCCCCCCTTCGTCGGTCTTCACCCGGCGCAGTCCGCCGGGCAGCGGGAGGCCTACGAGCAGATCGCGCGGGAGCACGAGGCCGTCGTCGACCGGCCCGTCGCGCGCCGCCTCAACGGAGCCCTGGCGCAGTGCGGGCTGCCGGCGCTGTCGATGACGCTGTTCGATTCGGTCGTGAGGCTCGCCGACGCCTACCTGCAGCTCTCGGTGCCGGCCTTCGAGTTCCCCTTCCTGCTGCCGCCGACGGTCCGGTTCGTCGGCGCGCTTCCCATCGTCCCGGGCCAGGCGCCCCTGCCGCCCTGGGCGGGCGATCTCGACGGCACGCGCAAGGTCGTGCTCGTCACGCAGGGCACCGTGGCCAACCACGATTTCGGCCTCCTCGTCGGCCCGACCCTCGCGGCGCTGGCCGGCGAGCCCGACATCCTGACCGTGGTGACGGCCGGCGGGCGCGGGCTCGACGCCATCCCGGGCCCGGTCCCGGAGAACGCGCGGCTGTCCGCCTACCTGCCCTTCGAGTGGCTGCTGCCGCGGATCGACGCCATGGTGACGAACGGCGGCTACGGCAGCGTCAACCAGGCGCTGAGCGCCGGCGTGCCGCTCGTCGCCGCCGGCCTGACCGAGGACAAGGCCGACGTGAACGCCCGCATCGCGTGGTCGGGCGCGGGGATCGACCTGCGGACGAACAGCCCGGACCCGGAGGCGATCCGGCGCGCCGTGCGCACCGTGCTCGACGAGCCCGGCCACCGTCGGCACGCGCGTCGCCTCGCGGTCGATTTCGCGGCCTACGACGCGCGCGAAGAGATCCTGCGCCTGCTGGCGCGGCACGCCGGGTCCGCCCCCGGCCGGGTGCGCAGCGCGGCCTGACCGGCGGGGGATCGCCCGACCCGGATCGAGGACCGTGGGCCGCCCGGCCGCTCCGCCCGGCCCGGGCACGATCCGGGCCGCCGCCCCGGCGTGAGCGGCGAGCTCGCCGCGACCGCCCCGCGCCCCGCGCGGGGGCCGGTCGCGGCGGTCTTGGTGATCGGCGGATCCTGCCGCATGCTGGCGCGGTCGTTCCGGATCCTTCGCAGGATGAAGCCGCATGTTGCCGAGGAGCACCGATCCCGCCGCGGGGCTCGCCGAGAGCGCGGCGCCGCATCCGGAGGAGATGACGGCGACCGTCGACCTCCGCGTCCGCGAGTTCGTCGTCCTCAAGGCGAGTGCCCGGGCGACGCCGGCGGGGTTGGTCGCGGTCGCGGTGCTGGTGACGGCGATCCTCGCTCCGGCCGCCTGGCTGGCGCGGACGCGATCGCGAGACCGCGCGCGCCTGAGCTAGGATCTTGCCGCGCCCCGTCGCGCGGATCGTGCCGCGCCCCGCCGCGCGGATCGTGCCGGGCCCCGTCGCGCGGATCGCGGCGCGAGGCGGATCGGCGGGCTCCGGCCGGAGACCGGGACGACGCGGCGTCGCCGCGAGGCCGCCGACCTGACGTTGGTCGATCATCGGAGGTTCGTGATGCGGGTGGACACGCGCAGGCTCTACGAGAGTTCCAACGGCGACGTCTGGCACTTGGTGCGCGACGCGGGCGGCGGCGTGTTCGTCCGCCACGCGGGCAACGCGGCGTCGGGCGGCCATGTCGTGGACGTCAGTCTCGCGGCGTTCCTGAGCCCGGACCGCGCCGGGCCCGAGCATCAGGAACTGCGCCGGCTGATCGGAACGCTGATCGATCAGCCGGCGCAGTGAGGACCGGCGGCGGCGCCGTGACCTCGCTTGCGCCGGAGCGGCGAGGAACCGGTGCCTTTGGGCGCGAGCGGCGTCACGGCCTGCGGCGCATGCGCGCCCGCGGGGCTCAGGCGCGCGGGCAAGGCTCGCTCATCGCGGAGCGCAGGCTTCGCCCACCGAAGACGACGTCGTCGAGCGCCCAATCCGCCCCGTTCTTCACGAAGACGAAGGTCCTGCCGTCGGGTTGCCCGAACTGCCTGAACCGGACCGTGACCCGCTGCTCGCCCCCGCCGCTGTCGACGACCGACGCGGACACATCCGTGACCTTGATATCCTGCCCGGACACGAACATCGAGCTTGCGAAATGCTGATCCTTGATCCGGTTCTCGCAGGATCTGTCCTTCGCATAGATCCTTCTGAACTCGGGACTGATGGCTCCGTCGAGGCCGTTCTGCGGCGTGCCGGCCTCGATCTGGCGGTAGGCCGACCGCACTCGCTCGAGGGGCGCCCGCGCTTGCGCGGCCGCGAGGGGAGAGGGCAGCGCGGCCAGGCCGGCAATCAGGATCCCGGACCACGCCGCACGTGTCATGTCGATGCCCAGCACGGAATGCCTCGAAGCGACGGGAGAGCACGCGGTCGCCGCGAGCCGGGGAGATTGTCGCAAGAGAGTACCGCCCGGTGAAGCACCGAGGGAGTACGGCTTCGGGTGGTGCCGGCGGTTCAGTCCAAGGCAGGTCTTGCCCGTGCGCACGCGCGCGGCGGCGTCAGTTTCTCGCCGGACCTCGGGACTCGCCGCGCCGCCACGGCGAGCGGGGCGGCCCGAGCGTGGGTCCGCCGGCACCTGCCCGGCCGCTCCCGCCGATCGTTCGGAGCGACCGGGCGCCTGATCCCGACGATTGCTGCGAAGATTGGAACTCGCCTTCTTTGGCCGACGTTGATGGCCGATACGAGCAAAAAGCTGAGATCAATCTCGCGTCCTGCGCTTGAGTTGCGGGATCTTGCGGCTCGTCCGAACCTCAGTGCGTGAACATCGTGATCTCTGACCCCGCCCTCTCTTCGCGAGGAGAGTTCGGCCACAAACCGTAACCATATTCGAGGGAGAGCGCCATGGAAAACGGAAGTCCTCTATTCTGGCTGGCCTTCGTCACGTTTGGAATTGTGTTTGTCGTCCTGATCTATCAACGCGTCCGGGTGCATCGGGCAAAGCAGACGGGAGAGCGCTCGACCTTCACGGACACGCATGGCGGTGAGCCGCGCGCGCAGGTCGGCATCGGGGAAACGCAGAAGAAGGCCGAGGCCAATCCCGCGGCGACGCCCAGCTGACCGACCGGCCGGTCCGGTCCCGGCGACGACGCGGAAAGTCTCGCCGCCGGCCGCGCGCTCCTGGAACCGACACCCCGTCCTGCTCCGGCTCGCCCGGGCGGCGCCTCCGGCTGAGACGGGCGCGCGCCCGGGCCACGGCATCGGACGCCCTGCCGGGGCATGCCCGCCCGGGCGCGGCCGGGCGGCCCCGCGCTCGCGGCTGCACGCCTGGCCTCCCTGATGGCCGGCGCAACCCGGCGGCGGATCACTGGTCCGTCATCCGGGACGACCGAACGCCCGCCGGGGGTCCAACCCCGGCGGGCGTTCGGGCTCGTGGGGCGTTGGCCGAGCGGCTTACTCGGAGCCGAGCGGCCCGGCTACTTGCCGCCGCCGCCCTGGGGCACGCCGCGCTCGGGCTGGCTGGCATTGCCGCCCGTCGCCGAGTTGCTGTGGAAGGTATCGGCGCCCGTCCCGCTCGGGGAGATCGTCACGTTCGGGCTGTCGCCGGTCGTGCCGGGCGAGGGCGCGACCACGCCGGGCACGACGGGGGCCGGGGCGGGCACGACGACGACGGTGCCCGCGGGTGCCTGGGCGGCAGCGACATGGGTGAGGCCCACGACGAGGGCAGCGGCGAGGGTCAGGGTGGTCGGGCGCATGATGGATCCTTTGAACCGGGTCGGGGAGGCAACGCGACCGGCTGCGAAGGAGTTCACCTCAGGACAGCAGAACCCGCCGCCGGGTCGGGTGCGCGGGTCCGGCCGGACCCGACGTCCCTCGCAGGGGGAGCCGCCCCGGGCCCTCACGCCACCGCCGCGACGGGGCGGGCGGCGCAGGCTTCGGGCGCCGCCGGCAGCGCCTCCGGCTCGACCCACTGCCCGGCATCGAGCTCGGCGATGCGCGCGTCGATGGTGCGCACGACGTACTGCCCGAAGGGGTAGAGGTGCACGAAGTGGGCGACGTTGCGCAGGACCGCCTCGTAGGATTTCGGGCGGTGGCGCAGGCAGTCGTAGAGCGTGCGCCAGAAGTGGCGGGCGAGTTCCGGGTGCCGGACGTGCAGGCTCCAGACGAGGCGCAGGAAGGCGGCCGTGTCCCGGCGCACGGTCTGCCAGTGGATGCGGCGGGGCCGCAGCGTCGGCCTGTCGAGCAGGCGCCCGAGCCGGCGCACCCGGGCGAAGTACGCGTCCGGGCTGTAGGTCGCCGCCACCACGTCGCGGTAATCCTGCATGATCTCCCGGCGCGGCCGCAGCGTGGTGAAGTTGAGCCCCGCCGTGCACATGTCGCCCGACTCGGTCATCGACTGGCGGAAGCGGCCGAACAGGCGCCCCTCCCGGGTGAGGCGGCGCGAGAGCTGGGTGTTGGGCAGGGCGGTGAGGAGCCCGACCGTCGCGGTCGGGATGCTGGTGTCCCGGATGCAGGCCGCCATCGCGTCGGCGACGCTCTCCTCCTCGGTGTCGAAGCCGACGATGAAGCCGGCCGCCACGTAGATGCCGGCCTTGTAGATGCGGTGGACGCTCTCGGCGATGCTGCGGCGGGTGTTCTGCTTCTTCTGGGTCTGGATCAGGGTCGCCTCGTCCGGCGTCTCGATGCCGACGAACAGCGCGAAGAAGTTGCAGCGGCGCATCAGCCGCAGCAGCTCGGGATCGTCCGCGAGGTTCAGCGAGGCCTCGGTGGAGAACTTGAACGGGAAGCCGTTCCGCTCCTGCCACGCCTGCAGGTGGGGCAGGAAGGCTTTGACCGCCTTCTTGTTGCCGATCAGGTTGTCGTCCACGAAGTCGACGTGGCCGCGGTAGCCGAGCTCCAGCAGGCGGTCGAGCTCGGCGAGCATCTGGGGCGCCGTCTTGGTGCGGGGAGCCCGCCCGTACAGCTCGATGATGTCGCAGAACTCGCAGGTGAACGGGCAGCCGCGGGAGAACTGGACGTTCACCCAGAGGTAGTTGCGGAAATCCAGCAGGTCGAAGCGCGGGATCGGCGTCTTGGTGACGTCGGCCTTGAACTTCTGGGCCGTGAAGCGGCCGCGGCGCTCGCCGGCCTCCCAGGCGGCCACGAACTCGTCGATGATGCCCTCGGCCTCGCCGATGACGATGAAGTCCGCCTCCTCGAAGGCCTCCGGCGTCGAGGTCGGCGCCGGGCCGCCGAGGCAGACCGGCACGCCGAGGCGTCGGCACCGCTCCATCAGGGCGACGATGTCGGGCTCCTGGGGCAGCATGCCGCCGGTCATCACGAGGTCGGCCCCCGCGATGTCGGCGTCGGTCAGCTCCTGCGCGTTGCGGTCGATCAGGCGCAGGCGCCAGGTCTGCGGCAGCATCGCGGCGAGCGTCACCAGGCCCAGCGGCGGCGCCAGGCAGCGCGCGCCCTGGAGCGCGCAGGCGGCCTCGAAGCCCCAGAAGGAATTCGCGTTGAAGCGCGGCGAGACCAGCAGGACGCGGGGCGACGGCGACTGGATCGGCGAGGTCTTCATGCGGCGTATCTCACCCCCGTGGATGACGTACACTAGCCGCCGATTGTGGGCGAAACTGTGATCGATTTGACACGACGGCCATCGTTGCCAATTGTCAGGTATAGGACGCCGCTGATTCCGCGCAGGGCGGGCGCGTGTGCCTGGCCGTACGGCCGCCCTGCGCGTGGCGACCGGTGCCGGGCCGTCCAGCGGGGCGGGACGACTTGCGATGGACTGTCTTCGGCCGCGGGATCGCCCGCGCCGGTGCCCGGGACGCCGGCGGCGAGGCGCACGGCTGCGATCGACCGGGGGGGCGGGCTCACGGGGAGGCGAAGCGCTTCGCGAACCAGTCCCGCAGGAGCGCGCGCTCGTAGTACAGGCTGCCGGAGGAGAAGCGTGGATTGGAGGCGAGGAGGAAGTTGATGTCGGTGATCGTCTCCTCTCCCCGCCGGACGACCTTCCGGGAGCGCCGCAGGACGTAGGCGAGGCGGAGGCGGGGCGGCGTCGCGTCGGTCACGATGCGCGCACCCGTGGGCGCGCCGAAGCCGGGCCGGTCGATGCCGGCGAGGTCGATGTCGAGCACCGAGAGCTCGAGGCTCTCGCCCGGGCGCAGGCGTGCCTGCCCGAGCTGCTCCAGGATCCGGGTCATCCCGGAGAGCGTCGTCGCCAGCGACGGGCCCGAGCCGAACCGGGTCTCGGCGTCGGTGAAGCGCTCGGGCGCGACGTAGCGTACCCGGACCGGCTGCGCGGCGGCGGGTCCGGCGACCGGCTGCGCGGCGGCGGGTCCTGCGAGCAGAAGCCCCGCGGCGGCGGCCCCGGCGCGAAGGCCGCTCGGGATCCCGTTCATGCGCGCACTCCTCGGACCGGCACGAGGAGACGCGGGAGGAGCGCGGTTGGTTCGCGACTGGGGGTTTTGGAAGCACGCGCCGGCGCCTGCCCGATCCCGCGCGGCGGGCGTCGCCCCCGCCCGCTCAGCCGCCCCGGTCCTGCAGGGCCCGCATCACGAGGGCGGACGCGGAGGTGCGGTTCTCGACGCCGAGCTTGGCGTAGACCTGCTCCAGGTGCTTGGTGACGGTGCGGGGGCTGAGGCTCAGGATCTCGCCGATGTCGCGGCTCGCCTTGCCGCGCGAGACCCAGATCAGCACCTCCGCCTCGCGCTGCGTCAGGCCGAAGCGGCCGCGCAGGTGCGCGATCTCGTCGCCGGCGATGCGCGAGAGCCGCAGCAGGATCTCCTCCCGGCCGACCCGGCCGATCCAGCTGAGCTGGATCCCCCGGCCGTCGGGGGCCGCCAGGGTGAGGGGAGCGCCCGCGGCCCTGAGCCAGGCCCGGGCCTGCGGGGGCAGGGCCGGCTCGCCGGCCTCGTCGGGGTCCAGGTCGCGCAGGAGCTTGGCGGCCTGGGGCGTGCACCAGCGGACGGCGCCCGTGGGGTCGACCGCGAACATGTAGCGGCCGGCGCTGTCGAGGGCGAGCCGGGCCCCTTGAGCCGCCCGGGCGTTGGCGAGGTGGACGCGGATGCGCGCCAGGATCTCGCCCGGCGCGATCGGCTTCGTGACGTAGTCGACCCCGCCCGCCTCCAGCCCCTGGACGATGTGGGCCGTCTCCGTGAGCCCCGTCATGAAGATCACCGGCACGTCGGCGAGGCCGGGGAGCGCCTTCAGGCGGCGGCAGGTCTCGAAGCCGTCGAGCCCCGGCATCATCGCGTCGAGGAGCACGATGTCGGGGGTGACCTCCTGCACCAGCGTCAGGGCCGCCTCGCCCGCCACCGCCACCAGCACGGTCGCGCCCGTCGACTCGATCGCCGCCGTGAGGACGCTCAGCGTCTCGGGCGAATCGTCGACGACGAGCACCACGTCGCATCGCCCGGCGTTGCTCTCAGGCATCGCCCCGGATCCCCTCGAGGCGCGCCATGTAGCGCGGCAGGTCGTAGGCCTGGACGAGGCCGCGCAGCTCGGCGACGAAGGGCTCGGGCGCCTCGGCCTCCATCTCGGCGAGCTTCGCCTCGATGCCGCGGACGTGGCCCATGCGGCCCAGGCGGATCAGCTCCGCCACCTCCTCGGGCCACGCCCGCACGGCGCCGCCGCGGGGGTCCGGCGCCGGGAGGATGCGGGCGGGGTCGGGATCCCGGCCGACCCACGCGAGCCCGAGCAGCGCCTGGAGGCTGGCGAGGAAGTCCCGCAGGTCGAAGGGCTTGGCGATCATCGCGTCGTGCGGCGCGTCCTCGCCGCGCACCGGCGTGATCTCGTGCACGTTGGCCGACATCATCACGATCCGGGCCGGGCCGTGGCCCGCCGCGCGCAGGGCCCGGGCGAGCTCCCAGCCGTTCATGCCCGGCATGGCGATGTCGAGGAGGAAGAGGTCCGGCCGGCAATCGGCCGCGAGCGCGAGGCAGGTCCGGCCGTCGGCCGCCGACAGGAGCGTGAAGCCGAGGGGGCTCAGGATCTCCCGCATCAGGTCGCGGTGGGAGGGGTCGTCGTCGACGACGAAGACCGTGCGGCGGCGTCCCTCGTACCCTGCGACCGGCGCCTCCGCGGGCGGGGTCCGGGTCGTGCCGGTGATCGAGGCCAGCATCAGGCGCAGCCGGAAGGTGCTGCCGCGCCCGACGGCGCTCTGCACCGTGATCTCGCCCCCCATCACCTGGGCGAGGAGGTGCGCGATGGTGAGGCCGAGCCCGGTGCCGGGCTGGCTCGTCGCCGCCGGCAGCGAGCCGCGCACGAACGGCTCGAAGATCCGCGTGAGGTCCGCCTCCGGGATGCCCGACCCCGTGTCGCTCACGGAGAACTCGGCGATCTGGCTGCGCAGGCTCAGGGCCAGCACGACCTCCCCGCGGGCCGTGAACTTGATGGCGTTCGAGAGCAGGTTGAGGAGGATCTGGCGCAGGCGCTTCTCGTCCGTCGCCACCAGGGCCGGCAGGGCCTCGGGGCGCACGAAGCGGAAGGCGAGGCCCGCCGCCTCGGCCTGGGGCCGGCACATGTCGACGATCTGGTCGAGGAAATCGGCGAGCCGCACCTCGTTGCGGTGGAGCTGGAGGCGCCCGGCCTCCATGCGGGAGATGTCGAGCAGCCCGTCGATGAGGCCCGAGAGGTGCTCGGCGCTGCGGCGGATCACCCGCAGGCCGGCCCGGCGGGGCGGCGGGATGGCGGGGTCGGCCTCGAGGAGCTGCGCGTAGCCGAGGACGGCGTTGAGCGGCGTCCGCAGCTCGTGGCTCAGGCCCACGACGTAGCGGCTCTTGGCGAGGTTCGCGGCCTCCGCCGCCTCCTTGGCCTGCTGAAGCTTGGCGTCGGTGACCCGGTGGGCGGCGATCTCGGCGCGGTGCAGCGTGGTCTGGCGGGCGGTCTCCTCGTAGGCCACCCGGCGGCTCTCCTGGGCGAGGACGAACAGCCAAGCGACGATGCCGAAGATGACGGTCAGGACCACGAACACCGCCTGGAGCGCCTGGGCGAGGCCGGCGGCGTGCGCGGGGGCGCGGTGGGCGCCCTCGGCGTAGACAAGGCCGAGAATCAGGCCCGCCGTCGCGCACAGCGCCAGCATCACGCCGGCGTAGCGCCCGAGGCGCGAATCGACGAGTGCGGCCGCCCGGGCGGTCAGCAGGCGCTCGGCCGCGAGCCGCGCCTGGGCCCCGAGCCGGGCGTGGGGCTTGCACGAATCGCCGCAGCGCGCGTCGAGCGAGCAGCACAGCGAGCAGATCGGCACGGCGTAGGCCGGGCAGTAGGCCATGTCCTCGGACTCGAAGCCGTGCTCGCAGACCCCGCAGGTGATCGTGCCGCGTCCCCCCCAGTGCCGGCGCGGGCGCCGGGCGAGGTAGTAGCGCCCCTCGGTCGCCCAGGCGATCACCGGGGCGGCCACGAAGGCCGTGGCGAGCGCCACGAAGGCCGCGAAGGCCTGGACCGCCTCGCCGAGCACGCCCGAGTAGGCGAGGCAGGCGAGGCCGCAGGCGAGCGCCATGGCGCCGGTGCCGACCGGGTTGATGTCGTAGAGGTGCGCCCGCTTGAACTCGATGCCGGGCGGCGACAGGCCGAGCGGCTTGTTGACCACGAGGTCGGCCACGAGGGCGCCGACCCAGGCGGCCGCCACGAGGGCGTAGAGCCCGAGGGTGCGCTCGAGCGTCTTGTAGATGCCGAGCTCCATCAGCAGGAGCGCGATGGCGACGTTGAACAGGAGCCACACCACCCGGCCCGGATGGCTGTGCGTCAGCCGCGAGAAGAAGTTCGACCACGCGATCGAGCCCGCGTAGGCGTTGGTGACGTTGATCTTGAGCTGCGACAGGACGACGAACAGGCCCGTGAGCACGATCGCGCCGGTGTGCGAGGGCAGCACGTACCCGAACGCGACGGCGTACATCTGCGTCGGCTCGCTCGCCCGCGTCGCCGGGACCCCGTGGCGCAGGGCCAGCACGGCCAGGAACGAGCCGAGCAGGACCTTGGCCATCCCGGGCACGACCCAGCCCGCGCCGGCCCCCAGGACCGCCACCCACCAGCGCCCGCCCCGCCCCGGGGCCGGCGGGGGCACGAAGCGCAGGAAGTCGACCTGCTCGCCGATCTGCGCGATGAGCGAGAACAGGATGCCGCAGGCCGCGCCGAACAGCAGCGGGTCGAAGCCCGTGCCGGCGAGGCCCGCATGGGCCGTCCAGGCGGCGAGCGGCGCCTCCGCGGAGGCCGCGATGAAGGCGAGGGGCAGCAGGTTGAGGACGAGCCAGAGCGGCTGGGTCGCGATCTGGAAGCGGCTGATGCGGGCGATGCCGTAGGCCACGAGCGGGATCACCGCCAGCGCGCTCGCCAGGTACCCGAACGCCAGGGGCAGGCCGAAGCACAACTCCAGCGCGAGCGCCATGATGGCGGCCTCGATCGCGAAGAACAGGAAGGTGAAGCTCGCGTAGATGAGCGAGGTCAGGGTCGAGCCGATGTAGCCGAAGCCTGCCCCCCGGGTGAGCAGGTCGACGTCGAGCCCGTAGCGCGCCGCGTAGGCGCTGATCGGCACGCCGGTGAGGAAGATCAGGACGCCGACCGTCAGCACGGCCGCGACCGTGTTGGTGAAGCCGCTCGACAGGATCAGCGTGCCGCCGATCGCCTCGAGCGCCAGGAAGGCCACGGAGCCGAGCGCCGTCTGGGCCACCCGCGCGGCGGACCAGCGCCGCGCCCGCTTGGCGGTGAAGCGCAGCGCGAAATCCTCCAAGGTCTCGTTGGCGACCCACCGGTTGTAGTCGCGCCGGACCGGGATGATGCGCTGTCGTCCGTGCATGATGGGACCGGGGCGACCCTCGTTGCACTGCGGACAATCCCGCTGCCGCGGTGATGCACGAATCCCGCCAGCGTCACGCCGGCGGGGCCGCGGGGCGCAACCGCCCGCCACGCGCGCAACACAGCGAGAGATCATCCTGCGCGGCCCGCGGCCGCGGCGATATACGCAAAACAGCGTATATGCTGCGTCGCACAACGCCGCCTAGCCTTCTGACGGGCCAACCGACGACGGCCACCGGCGCCCGGTGGGCCCGGACGGCCGGCGATCCGCCAGGAGACGACCGCGATGGCAGTGGGGAACGACCGGGGCCTGGAATCCGCGTTGCGGCGCAGGCTGCTGATGGGGCTCGCCGCCGTGCCGGCGGCCGCCGCGATGCCGCGGCTCGCCCGGGCCGCCGGGCCGCCGACCTCGGCCGTCAACACCACCGGGCTCGCCGTCACCGACACCGAGGTGACGGTCGGCATCCTGCACTCGGTCACCGGCACGATGGCGATCTCCGAGACGGGCGCCCAGCAGGCCGAGAAGCTCGCCATCGAGGAGATCAACGCCGCCGGCGGCGTGCTCGGGCGCCGCATCAAGGTGATCCAGGAGGACGGCGCCTCCGACTGGCCGACCTTCGCCGAGAAGGCCAAGAAGCTCCTCGTCAACGACAAGTGCGCGGCCGTGATGGGCTGCTGGACCTCGGCCTCCCGCAAGGCGGTGCTGCCGGTGTTCGAGCAGTACAACGGCATGCTCTACTACCCGACCTTCTACGAGGGCCTGGAGGAGTCGAAGAACGTCATCTACACCGGCCAGGAGGCGACGCAGCAGATCCTCGCCGGCCTCGACTGGGTGCACAAGGAGAAGGGCGGCACCTCGTTCTTCTTCATCGGCTCGGACTACATCTGGCCGCGCACATCGAACAAGATCGCCCGCAAGCACGTCGAGAACGTGCTCAAGGGCAAGGTCGTCGGCGAGGAGTATTTTCCGCTCGGCCACACCCAGTTCAACTCCGTCATCAACAAGATCAAGCTGACGAAGCCGAACGTGATCTTCGCCGACGTGGTCGGCGGCTCGAACGTCGCGTTCTACAAGCAGCTCAAGGCCTCCGGCATCGATCTGTCGAAGCAGGTGCTGATGACGATCTCGGTGACCGAGGACGAGATCGACGGCATCGGCGGCGAGAACATCGCCGGCGCCTACGCCTGCATGAAGTACTTCCAGTCGCTCAAGAACCCGAACAACGAGAAGTTCGTCGCCGCCTTCAAGAAGATGTGGGGCGAGAAGACGGTCATCGGCGACGTGACGCAGGCCGCCTACCTCGGCCCCTACCTGTGGAAGCTGACCGCCGAGAAGGCCGGCTCGTTCGACGTCGACAAGATCGCGGCGGCCTCGGCCGGCATCGAGTTCAAGGGCGCGCCCGAGGGCTACGTCAGGATCGACCCCAACCACCACCTCTGGTCGAAGACCCGGGTCGGCCGCGCGCTGGCGAGCGGGCAGTTCGAGGTCGTCTACGAGAGCCCCGAGCTGATCAAGCCCGATCCCTTCCCCAAGGGCTACCAGTAGGCCCCGGGGACCGCCCGGGCGCCCCTCGCGCCGGCCCGGGAGGGCCGCCCGGCCCGGGCGCCGCCCCGCCATCCGCCCGCAACGGCGCCCTTCGCGCCGGAACCCTTCGCGCCGGAACCCCTCGCGCCGGAACTCCTGCCATGCTCGGTGACTACTCGCTCGGCGACCTCGGCGCGATCTTCGCCATGCAGGGCTTCGCCGGCCTCATCCTGTTCTCGGTCTACGTCCTCATGGCGCTCGGGCTGGCGATCATCTTCGGCCAGATGGGCGTGATCAACATGGCGCACGGCGAGTTCATGATCCTGGGCGCCTACGTCACCTACCTCTGCACGGGCTTCTTCCAGAGCCACCTGCCCGCCCTGTTCGCGGTCTCGTTCTTCGTCGCGATGGCGCTCGCCTTCGCGGCCGCCGGCCTGCTCGGCATGCTGGTCGAGTGGGCGCTCATCCGCCACCTCTACAAGCGCCCCCTCGACACGCTGCTCGCCACCTGGGGGCTCTCCCTCATCCTGCAACAGGCCTACCGCTCGGTCTTCGGCGCCCGGGAGGTCGGGGTCGAACTGCCCTCCTGGCTCATCGGCTCGGTCCAGGTCACGGAGGCGATCGAGATCCCCATCAACGGCATGGTGGTGATGGCCGTCACCATGCTGATCACCCTCGCGGTGGCGCTGCTGCTCTTCGCCTCGCGCTGGGGCAAGCAGGTCCGCGCCGTGATGCAGAACCGCGTCATGGCGGGCGCGGTCGGCATCGACACCGACCGGGTCGACCGCACCACCTTCGGCATCGGCTGCGGCATCGCCGGCATCGCCGGCTCGGCCTTCACGATGATCGGCTCGACGGGGCCGACCTCGGGCCAGCTCTACATCGTCGACACCTTCCTGATCGTCGTGTTCGGCGGCGCGGCCAGCCTCCTCGGCACCCTCGCCTCCGCCTTCTCGATCTCCCAGACCCAGTCGACGCTCGAGTTCTTCCTCTCCGGCTCGACCGCCAAGGTCCTGACCCTGCTCGGCGTCGTGGCGATCCTGATGCTGCGTCCGCAGGGCCTCTTCACCCTCAAGGTCCGTCGCTGAGGAGTGGCCGCGATGAAGCTCCCGACCATCAACGACAACCCCTTCATGAAGCCCGTGGAGTGGGTCAGCCTCGCGCTCCTGTGCGGGCTCCTCCTCGTGGTCCTGCCGCTGACGCTCGACGCCTTCCGGCTCAACCTCGTCGGCAAGTACCTGACCTACGCCTTCGTCGCCCTCGGGCTCGTGATCTGCTGGGGCTACGCCGGCATCCTGTCGCTCGGCCAAGGGGTGTTCTTCGGGCTCGGCGGCTACTGCATGGCCATGTACCTGAAGCTCGAGGCGAGCAGCGTCGAGGCCACCCGGATCCAGTCGACGCCCGGCATCCCGGACTTCATGGACTGGAACCAGATCACCGCCCTGCCGTGGTTCTGGACGCCGTTCCGCAGCCTGCCCTTCACGCTCCTCGCCGTGGTGGCGGTGCCGACGCTGTTCTCCGTCGTGGTCGGCGCCGCGATGTTCAAGCGCCGGGTCGGCGGCACCTACTTCGCCATCATCACCCAGGCGATCGCCGCGATCCTGTCGATCCTGATCATCGGCCAGCAGGGCTACACCGGCGGCATCAACGGCATCACGGACCTGCGCACCCTGCACGGCCTCGACATCCGCACCGACGGCGCCAAGCTCGTCCTCTACTTCGTCAACGGCGCGCTCCTCATCGCCTGCATCCTGGTGGCGCAGTGGGTCAAGCGCTCGAAGCTCGGCCGCATCCTGGTGGCGATGCGCGACAAGGAGGACAGGGTCCGCTTCTCGGGCTACGCGGTGGCGAGCTTCAAGATTTTCGCCTTCGGCCTCGCGGCGGCCTTCGCGGCCATCGGCGGGGCGATGTTCGCCCTCCAGGTCGGGTTCATGTCGCCCTCCTTCGTCGGCATCGTGCCGTCGATCGAGATGGTGATCTACGCGGCGGTCGGGGGGCGGCTGTCCCTGTTCGGCGCGGTCTACGGCACGCTGCTCGTCAACTGGGCCAAGACGACGTTCTCGGAGAGCTTTCCCGAATTGTGGCTGTTCGGCCTCGGCGCGCTGTTCATCGCGGTCGTGCTGGCCTTCCCCGACGGGCTCGCGGGCGTCTGGCGCCAGCACGTCGAGCCGCGCCTGACCCGCCGCAAGGCCCCGACCCAGAGCCCGCCCTCCGTGCCCGCGGCCCTGCCGCAGGGCGCCCCGGCTGAGTGAGGATCCCACGCGATGCATGCCGCCCTCCTGCCGGGCTCGGGGCCCGCCGCCGCGCCCGGCGCGCCGGACTTCCTCCTCGCCGTCGAGGCCCTGACCGTCTCGTTCGACGGCTTCAAGGCGGTCAACGACGTGTCGTTCTACGTCGATCCCGACGAGATCCGGGTCATCATCGGCCCCAACGGCGCCGGCAAGACCACGGTGCTCGACCTGATCTGCGGGCGCACCAAGGCGAGCGCGGGCTCGATCAAGTACAAGGGCACGGAGCTGACCAGGCTCTCCGAGAGCGCAATCGTGCAGGCCGGCGTCGGGCGCAAGTTCCAGACCCCGTCGATCTACGACGACCTGACGGTGTTCGAGAACCTCGAGATCTCGTTCCCGCGCGGACGCACCGTGTTCGGGGCGCTGACGTTCAAGCGCGACGCCGAGGTGCGCGACCGCATCCACGAGGTCGCCGCGATGATCTTCCTGAAGGACCACCTCGACGCCCGGGCGGAGTTCCTCAGCCACGGCCAGAAGCAGTGGCTCGAGATCGGCATGCTGCTGATCCAGGACCCCGAACTCCTGATGCTCGACGAGCCCGTGGCCGGGATGAGCGTGGCCGAGCGCAGGAAGACCGCGGAGCTGCTGCACCAGATCATCAAGGGGCGCTCGGTGCTGGTGATCGAGCACGACATGAAGTTCGTCGAGGACATCGCCCACCGGGTCACGGTGCTGCACCAGGGCCGGGTCCTGTCGGAGGGCTCGATGGAGCGGGTCAAGAACGACCCCAGGGTCATCGAGGTCTATCTCGGCCACTAGAGCACGCTCCGAGGGAGCGGATGCCGGTTCGTCGCAGACAATGCGGCGGAATCGGAAACCTGGAGCCGCGACCGGGTGCGACGTGAGCGGGTGCCGCTCCCGGAGGCGCCCCGGGGGCGGTGGCGGGCGCCAGGACCGCCGCTCGCCGCCGCGCCAGGAGCCAGCCGCCGCCATGCCGCCCGCGATCTTGCCAGAGGGACCGCCCGTGCTCCACACCGCCGCCGCCCCGCCCCCCGTCCTGCCGGCGCCCGACGCCGCCCCGCTGCTCGCGGTCGGCGACCTGCACGCGGCCTACGGCCAGAGCGAGGTGCTGCACGGGATCGACCTGCGGGTCGCCCCCGGCGAGATCGTCGCCGTGATGGGCCGCAACGGCATGGGCAAGACCACGCTGATGAAGACCCTGATGGGGATCGTGCCGGCGCGGGCGGGCACGATCCGCATCGGCGCCGACGACATCACGGGCCTGCGCACCTGGGAGCGGGTGGCGCGGGGCCTCGCCTACGTGCCGCAGGGCCGGATGATCTTCTCGGCCATGACCGTGCAGGAGAACATCGAGACCGGGCTCACCGTCACCGGCCGGGCGCGGGTGCCGGCGGACCTCTACGCCCTGTTCCCGGTGCTCGAGGAGATGAAGGGGCGGCGCGGCGGCAACCTCTCGGGCGGCCAGCAGCAGCAACTCGCCATCGCGCGGGCGCTCGCGAGCCGGCCGAAGGTGCTGCTGCTCGACGAGCCCACGGAGGGGATCCAGCCCTCGATCATCCGCGAGATGGGGCGGACCCTGAGGGCGATCCGCGACGCCCGCGGCCTCTCGATCGTGGTCTCCGAGCAGGTCCTGAGCTTCGCCCTCGACATCGCCGACCGGGTCCTGGTGATCGAGAACGGGACCCTCGTGCACGAGGACCTGCGCGCCGACGTCGACGAGGCCAAGGTCGCCCGATTCCTCTCCGTCTGAGGGCCCAGCCGATGACCGACCACCAGATCTACGCGCTCGGCGACGTCGTGCTCCAGTGCCGCAAGACGCTGCGGGACGCCAGGCTCGCCTACAAGACCTACGGCACCCTCAACGCCGCCCGGGACAACGCCATCGTGTACCCGACGTGGTACTCCGGCCAGCACACCGAGAACGAGTGGCTGATCGGCCCGGGCAGGGCGCTCGATCCGGACCGGTACTTCATCATCGTCCCGAACATGTTCGGCAACGGGCTCTCGTCCTCGCCCAGCAACACGCCGCCGCCCTGGAACGGGCCGCGCTTCCCGCACGTGACCGCCCACGACAACGTGCGGGCGCAGCACCGCCTCGTCACCGAGCACTTCGGCATCGAGCGGCTCGCCCTCGTGACCGGCTGGTCCATGGGCGCGCTCCAGACCTACCACTGGGCCTCGATGTACCCGGACATGGTCGCGCGCATCCTGCCCTTCCAGGGCTCGGCGCGCTGCTCGCGGCACAACTTCGTGTTCCTGGAGGGCGCCAAGGCCGCGCTCCAGGCGGACGCGGCCTTCGCGGACGGCTGGTACGCGAGCCCGCCCACCAGGGGGCTGCGCGCCTTCGGCCGGGTCTATGCCGGCTGGGGCCTGTCGCAGACCTTCTACCGCCTCGAGGCCGACCGGACCCACATGGGCTACGCCTCGCTCGAGGACTTCCTCGTCGGGTTCTGGGAGGGCCTGTTCTACGAGCGCGACGCCAACAACCTGCTGGCGATGCTCTGGACCTGGCAGAACGGCGACATCAGCGCCAACGACACCTTCCGGGGCGACTTCAAGGCCGCGCTCGGCGCCATCACCGCGAAGGCGATCCTGATGCCGGCCTCGACGGACCTCTACTTCCCGCCCGAGGACAACGCCATCGAGGCCGCCGCGATGCCGAACGCGCAGCTGCGCGTCCTCGACACCTGGTGGGGCCACTTCGCCGGCGGGCCCGGCACCAGCCCGGACGACATCAGGGTCCTGGACGACGCCCTGAGGGAGCTGCTGGCGCACTAGAGGCCCCGCCCCACCGCTTCGCCGGACCGGGCCGCCCGCTCCGTCGAGAACCGCCACCCACCGGAGGGAAACGCTGATGCCCGAGACGTTGATCAAGGTCGACCTGACCCAGTCGGCCTACGAGAACGACAGCGTGCACAATCGCTGGCACCCCGACATCCCGATGGTCGCGACGGTGAAGCCCGGCGACGACTTCATCATCGAGACCTACGACTGGACCGGCGGCTTCATCAAGAACAACGATTCCGCCGACGACGTGCGCGACATCGACCTGTCGATCGTGCACTTCCTGTCGGGCCCGATCGGCGTCGAGGGCGCCGAGCCCGGCGACCTCCTGGTGGTCGACCTCCTCGATATCGGCGCCAAGCCGGACAGCCAGTGGGGCTTCAACGGCTTCTTCTCCAAGCAGAACGGCGGCGGCTTCCTCACCGAGCACTTCCCACTGGCCCAGAAGTCGATCTGGGACTTCGAGGGCCTGTTCACGAAGTCGCGGCACGTGCCGGGCGTGCGCTTCCCGGGCCTGATCCACCCGGGCCTGATCGGCTGCCTGCCGGACCCGCGGCTGCTCGCGACCTGGAACGAGCGCGAGACCGGCCTCATCGCCACCAACCCGACCCGGGTGCCGGGCCTCGCCAACCCGCCCTTCGGCCCCACCGCCCACATGGGCCGCCTCGCCGGCGAGGCCCGGGACAAGGCGGCGGCGGAGGGCGCCCGCACGGTTCCGCCCCGCGAGCACGGCGGCAATTGCGACATCAAGGACCTGTCGCGCGGCTCGAAGATCTACTTCCCGGTCTACGTCCCGGGCGCCGGCCTCTCGATGGGCGACCTGCACTTCAGCCAGGGCGACGGCGAGATCACCTTCTGCGGCGCGATCGAGATGGCGGGCTGGGTCCACCTCAAGGTCGGCCTGATCAAGGACGGCATGGCGAAGTACGGCATCAAGAACCCGATCTTCAAACCGTCGCCGATCACCCCGCGCTACGACGACTACCTGATCTTCGAGGGCATCTCGGTCGACGAAGCGGGGGCGCAGCACTACCTCGACGTGACCGTGGCTTACCGCCAGGCCTGCCTCAACGCGATCGAGTACTTGAAGAAGTTCGGGTACTCGGGCGCTCAGGCCTACTCGATCCTCGGCACCGCGCCGGTCCAGGGCCACGTCTCGGGCGTCGTCGACGTGCCGAACGCCTGCGCGACGCTCTGGCTCCCGACCGGCATCTTCGAGTTCGACATCAATCCGGGCGCCGACGGGCCGACCCGCTACCTCGACGGGTCCGTCGAGATGCCGCTCTCGCCGGACAAGTGACATGCCCGTCTACGACTACGCCTGCGAGGCCTGCGGGCCGTTCACGGTGCTGCGCCCCATGGCGCAGTTCCGCGACCCCCACGACTGCCCGGGCTGCGGGGCCGCGGCGCCGCGCGCCTTCCTGTCCGCGCCCCGGCTCTCGGGCCTGGACGCGGCGACCCGGGCGGCGCACGCCACCAACGAGCGCAGCCGGCACGCCCCGCGCCGGCACGGCGCGGGCTGCGGCTGCTGCGGCCCGAAGACCGCGGCCCCGGCCGCCGCCAAGAGCTTCCCGGCCGCGAGGCCGTGGATGATCAGCCACTGAGCCGCGCCGCGCGCCGCCACGGGGGCCGCGCGGCCGACGCCCGGCAGGCGCCCGCCGCATCCACCGCTCCACCCTCCGAGGGAGAGAAGCCATGATCCACGGCGACATTTCGAGCAGCCGCGACAGCGTCGGCGTCGCGGTCATCAACTACAAGATGCCGCGCCTGCACACCAAGGCCGAGGTCCTCGACAATTGCAGCAAGATCGCCGACATGGTGGTCGGCATCAAGGCCGGCCTGCCCGGCCTGGACCTGATCGTCTTTCCCGAATACTCGACCCACGGCATCATGTACGATGCGCGCGAGATGTACGACACCGCCTCGACGATCCCCGGCGAGGAGACGGCGATCTTCGCCGAGGCCTGCCGCAAGGCGAAGGTCTGGGGCGTGTTCTCGCTCACCGGCGAGCGGCACGAGGAGCATCCCCACAAGGCGCCCTACAACACCCTGATCCTGATGAACGACCAGGGCGAGATCGTGCAGAAGTACCGCAAGATCATGCCCTGGGTGCCGATCGAGGGCTGGTACCCGGGCAACTGCACCTACGTCTCGGACGGGCCGAAGGGCCTGAAGGTCAGCCTGATCATCTGCGACGACGGCAACTACCCGGAGATCTGGCGCGACTGCGCCATGCGCGGCGCCGAGCTGATCATCCGCTGCCAGGGCTACATGTATCCGGCCAAGGAGCAGCAGATCCTGATGTCGAAGGCAATGGCGTTCGCCAACAACGTCTACGTGGCGGTGGCCAACGCCTCGGGCTTCGACGGCGTCTACACGTATTTCGGCCATTCCGCCCTGGTCGGCTTCGACGGCCGCACCCTCGGCGAGTGCGGCGAGGAGGAGAACGGCATCCAGTACGCGGCCCTGTCGAAGTTCCTCATCCGCGACGCGCGCCAGCACATGCAGTCGGAGAACCACCTCTTCAAGCTGCTCCACCGCGGGTACACGGGCATGATCAATTCCCGCGAGGAGCGGCACGGGATGTCGGAGTGCCCCTACGACTTCTACCGCCGCTGGATCGACGACCCGGACGGCACCCGCGACGCGGTGCGGGGCATCACGCGGGCGAGCGTCGGGACCGAGGAATGCCCGATCGAGGGCATCCCCCTGGTCGGGGAGGGCGGCGCGCCGCACCGCTGACCGGCCGTGCTCTCCGCCTACCGCCTCCGCGAGGAGCCCTATTACCGCCCGGTCGGCGACGAGGTCGGGCTGTTCGCGGCGGCCGCGGCGGCGCGGCTGCCGATGATCCTCAAGGGGCCGACCGGGAGCGGCAAGACGCGGCTCCTGGAGCACATGGCCTGGCGCCTCGGCCGGCCCCTCGTGACCGTGGCCTGCCACGAGGACATGAGTGCCGCCGACCTCGTCGGGCGCTGGCTGCTCGAGCCCGCCGGCACCGTCTGGCAGGACGGGCCGCTGACCCGGGCGGTGCGCCACGGCGCCATCTGCTACCTCGACGAGGTGGTGGAGGCCCGCCAGGACACCCTGGTGGCGATCCACCCGCTCACCGATTCGCGCCGGATGCTGCCCCTGGAGCGGACCGGCGAGGTGGTCCGGGCCCATCCCGACTTCCTCCTCTGCGTCTCCTACAACCCGGGCTACCAGGCCGCCCAGAAGGACCTGAAGGAATCGACGAAGCAGCGCTTCGGCGCGCTCGCCTTCGGCTATCCCGATCCGGCCCGGGAGGCCGAGATCGTCGCCCACGAGGCGGGGGTGGAGGCGGCGCTGGCCGCGCGCCTCGTGCGGGTCGGCGCGGCCTCCCGCGCCCTCGTGGCCGAGGGGCTGGCGGAGGGCGCCTCGACCCGGATGCTGATCCAGGCCGGGCGCCTGATCGCGGCGGGCATCGGCTTCGTGCCGGCCTGCACCCTGGCGGTGGCGACGCCGCTCACCGACGATCCGGCCCTGCGCGACGCCCTGGCGGCCCTCCTCGACGCGCAGGCGACCGGGTGAGCGGGGTCGGCGCCCGCCGGCGGGCCGCGACCCTGCGGGCGCTCTGGGGCCTCGGCACGCCGCTCGCCACCCTGCCGCCGCCCGGGCCGGGCGACCCGCCGCAGCGCCCGTCCTTCGACGAGGCGGGGCTGCGGCTGCCGCACGGCCCGGCCCCGGCCCACCGCCGCGACGACCGCCTCGCCGAGGCGAGCCTCGCGCATTTGNCGGGGGCCGGTTTCCCGTCGGCCGGCTCAGGCCCGTGCAGGTCGCGATGGTCTCGTTGTTCGAGGATGCGCGGGTCGAGGCGCTGGCGCTCGCCGCGCATCCGGGCCTCGGCGCCCTGTGGCGTCCGTTCCACCGGGCGGGCCCGCACGAGGCCCGCACGGCGCCGGGCCTGATGGCCCGCCTCGCCCGGGCGCTCGCCGATCCCGCCTACGCCGATCCCGACCCGTTCGTCGCCCGGGGGCTGGCGCTGTTCGGGTCGGACCCCGTCGCCTGGGCGGATCCGGGGCTGAGCCGGCGCCTCGGCGACCGCCTCGGCAACGATCTGGGCCAGATGCGGCTGCCCTTCAGTGCCCGCAGCCCCGTGCCGGAGCCGGCCTACCGGGACGACCATTCCGGCCTCTGGGAGCAGGAGCCCGCGACGGCGGCGCCGCGGAGCGACGCGTCCCCGGGCGAGGCCGCCGCGGCGGCGCGCCCGCGGGCCTGCACGGTGCAGGACGTGCCGCGCCTCACCGGCCGCGCGTGGCGCTATCCCGAGTGGGACCACCGCATCGGCCGCGTCCGGCCCGCATGGGTCACGGTGCGCGAGGAATCGGCGCCCGCCGCGCCGCCCGGCGCCGGTCCGCCGGCCGACCCGCGCCTCGGCGCGGCGCTGAGCGCTCTGCGCCCGCGGCGCCCGACCCGCCTGCGGCGCCGGACCGAGGGCGACGCGTTCGACCTCGCCGCCTGCATCGACGCGCAGGCGGCCCTGCGGGCCCGGCGGAGTCCCGATCCGCGGGTCTACGAGCGGACCCTGCGGCGCGCCGAGGCCGCCCCGGTGCTGCTCCTCGTCGACGCCTCGCAATCGACGGCCGATCCGCTGCCGGGATCCGCCGAGCCGGTCCTCGCGGCGGAGCGGCGCGCCGCCGGACTACTCGCCGCGGCCCTCGCGGACCTCGGCATCCCCTTCGCGGTCCAGGCCTTCCGCTCCGCCGGGCGCCACGACGCGCGGATCCGCCCGATCAAGGACTGGTCCGACGGGCCGGGCCTCGTCGCCCCGCGCCTCGCCGCCCTGACGCCCGGCGGCTCGACGCGGCTCGGCGCCGCGATCCGCCATGCCGGCGGCGCGATCCCGGCCGGGCCCGGCCTCGTGCTCGTCCTGACCGACGGGGAACCCGCCGACATCGACGTCCACGATCCCGCCTACCTGGTCGAGGATGCCCGTGCCGCCTGCCTGGCGCTGGCGCGCAGGGGCGTGCGGGTGTTCGGCATCGGGATCGGGACGGGGCGGGACCGGCGCTTCGCCCGGATGTTCCCGCCCGGCAACGCCGTCGCGGCGACGGGTGCGGGCGACCTCGCGGGGCGGCTCCTGCGCCTCGCGGCCGCCGCGCAGGCGTGATGGTCGGGAGCCCCCGGGGCGCCGCCGGCGCCGCCAGGATCGCTGCCGGCGCGCGCGGTCGGGCCCCGCCGCAGGAGCAGGATGACGGCGTGCGCCAGTCGTGCTGATTGCTGATCTGTGGGAAACATGGTATCTGCATTGTGTCTCAATATAAAAATCCTGTATCCCGATCAGAATTTTCGATCTTAAGTGCATCAGAGCATCTACAAAAGGCGTATATTGAGAGTATAAATAAGCCCCTTACGGGGGTACGGCCGCCCTATGTTTGTTTGTCTTAGCGGACGTTCCAGGATTGGATATTAATCCGGCAGAGCAGGCCTCGTTGTGGGGAGCGGTACCATGTCCTTCATCGACCGATCGATGCTGCAGGCGTCGTACGCACCCGCCCGGCTCGTCGCGGCCCTGAAGCGCTGGCGCGGCGTCCTCGGGGCGGAGGCCGTGGAGGACGAGCCCGTGCGGTCGACCGACGCCGGCTGGGAGATCGCCGAGGGCAATGCGGCCCCCGACCCCGTTCCGGTCGGCCTGCGGCCCGCCGGCACGGGCGCCGACTGGCTGCGCGTCCCAGCCATTCCGGGGTCGAGCCCGTCGATCCTCCCGTCCGCCACGCCCGCCGACGCCGCGGGTTCACCGGGCGCGGCGGCCCTCGGCGGGGCAGGGAGCCGGGGCGCGGACCTCACGGCCGCGCCCGCGGAGCTCACGCCCTCCCCCCTGCCGGCCTCGGCCGAGCCCTTCCGCCTGAGCGCGGCCGCGGCCCCGGCCGGGCCCGAATCCGGATCGGCGGCCTCCCCGGCGGCGGCGAGCGTCGCGGCGCCGGCGGACCCGACGATCGTGCTCGCCGCGGACGCGCCGGTCGGGTCCGGGACGGCCGCCGGCGACGCGGTGCTGCCGTCGAACCCGACCGCGCACCCGAGCGCCCTGGCGGGCATCGCCTCGGGCGCCGCCGCCCAGGCCAACATCGTGGCCTGCTGCGGCACCTGCGGCTACGTCAACTGCCCGATGCGGCCCCTCGAGCAGCTCGCCGGCAGCGGCACGGTCATCAACGGGCAACTGCCCGGCCAGGGCGCGTCCTCGACCAACTGGCAATTGCCGGGCGCGCCCCTCGTCGGCGGGGGCGGGGCCACCGCGGCGACCCAGGCCGGAACCCTGAGCGGCCCCGTCACCATGATGACCGTCAGCCAGGCCGCCGCGGCCCCGACGGCCGTCAACCCGATCGTCCTCGAGAACCAGAAGACCGGCAACCCCGAGAGCGAGTGGGGCATCGACGGCTCCGGCGACTCCAACATCGAGGGCTTCGCCACCGACATCAGCGTCGATCACGGCCAGACCGTCGACTTCAAGATCAACACCGACTCCACGAACTACCGCATCGACATCTACCGCCTCGGCTATTACGGCGGCATGGGGGCCCGCAAGGTCGGGACCATCCAGCATACCGGTCTCCAGAACCAGCCGACGCCCCTGGTCGACGCGACGACCGGCGAGGTGGATGCCGGCAACTGGTCGGTGTCGGCCTCCTGGA
>NZ_KZ984628.1 GCF_003574465.1 Methylobacterium crusticola | reverse complement strand
AGGCGCCGCCCCGCCGGGTCGCCGAGGCGGCTCCCGCGCGCCGCGAGCCGGAGCCCGAGCCCAGGGCGCACCCGCGCCCGGGCCAGGCCGAGGCGAAGCCCGTCAAGCCGGCCGCCGCCGAGCGCGCCGCCAAGCTCAACCCGCGCCAGCCCGAGCCCAGGGAGGCGCCGAGGCCCGTCGCCAGGGCCGAGCCGAAGCCCGAGCCCAGGCCCGAGCCCAAGCCCGAGCCGAAGAAGCTCGCGGCCGCGCACAGGCCGGAGCCCAAGGAGGCGCCGAGAGCCGCCGCCAAGGCCGAGCCCGCGCGGGCGCACCCGGTCGAGAAGGCCGCGGCGAAGCCCGAGCCGAAGAAGGTCGCGGAGGTCCAGAAGCCGGCGGCGAGGCCGGAGCCCAGGCCGGAGCCCAAGCCGGTGCCCCGGGCCGAGCCGAAGCCCGTCGCCAAGGCTGAACCGAAGCCCGAGGCGAAGCCCGAGCCCAAGCCCGAGCCCAGGCGGGTGGTCGAGGCGCCGAAGCCCGTCGCCAAGGTCGAGCCGAGGCCCGAGCCGGCCAGGCCCGTGAAGCTCGCGGCGCTGCCGGAGAAGCCGGCCGAGCCGGCCCCGGCCCCGGCGATCGCCCCCGCGGCGCCCGCCCCCGCGGTGGACCCGCAATCGTCGTTCCGCTGGCCGGCCCGCGGCCGGGTCATCGCCGGCTACGGCTCGAGCGGCAACGAGGGCATCAACATCGCGGTCCCGGAGGGCACGCCCGTCAAGGCCGCCGAGGAGGGCACGGTCGCGTACGCGGGCAGCGACGTGAAGGGCTACGGCAAGCTGGTGCTGGTGCGCCACGCCAACGGCTACGTCTCGGCCTACGCCCATAACGGCGAGATCGACGTGCGGCCGGGCGAGAAGGTCAAGCGCGGCCAGACCATCGCGAAGTCGGGCGCCTCCGGCAACGTCACCTCGCCGCAGATCCACTTCGAGATCCGCAAGGGCGCGACCCCGGTCGACCCGATGCCGCACCTCGCGAGCAACTGAGGAACCCGCGTCCCCCGCGCCCCGGCCGGGGCGCGGGCCGAGCCGAGAGCCTCCCTCCCGCCGGAGGGAGGCTCTCGGCCGTTCCGGACCGCCCGGCGCGGGGGCCCGCCCGGGGGCCGCGGCGCGGCTCCCCGCGCCCGGGGGTCTCAGTCCAGGCGCCGGCCCAGGCGCCCGGCGAGGTCCTGGATGAACTGGTAGGCGGTGCGGCCGGAGCGCGCGCCCCGGGTCGTCGCCCATTCGAGCGCCTCGGCCCGCAGGCGCCCGGCCTCGAGCGCCAGGCCGTAGCGCTCCGCGTAGGCGTCGATCATCGCCAGGTACTCGTCCTGGCTGCACTTGTGGAAGCCGAGCCAGAGCCCGAAGCGGTCGGAGAGGGAGACCTTCTCCTCCACCGCCTCGCCCGGGTTGATCGCCGTCGAGCGCTCGTTCTCGACCATCTCGCGGGCGAGGAGGTGGCGGCGGTTCGAGGTGGCGTAGAACAGCACGTTGTCGGGCCGGCCCTCGATGCCGCCGTCGAGCGCCGCCTTCAGGGACTTGTACGAGGTGTCCTGCGCGTCGAAGGACAGGTCGTCGCAGAAGACCACGAAGCGGTGCGGGTCGGGGCGCACGGCGCCCATCAGCTCGGGCAGCCCCTCGATGTCCTCCCGGTGGATCTCGATCAGCTTGAGCGGCGGCTCGGCCCCGCGCCGGGCGTTGATCTCGGCGTGCACCGCCTTGACGAGGGACGACTTGCCCATGCCGCGGGCGCCCCACAGGAGCGCGTTGTTGGCCGGCAGGCCGCGGGCGAAGCGCTCGGTGTTGTCGAACAGGATGTCGCGCATCCGGTCGATGCCGCGCAGGAGCCCGATCTCGACGCGGTTGACCCGCGGCACCGGCTGGAGCCGGCGCTCGGCGAGCCACACGAAGGCGTCGGCGGCGGCGAAGTCCGGCGGGCGCGCCCCCCCGGGCGCCGCCCGCTCGAGGGCCGCGGCGATCCGCAGCAGCACGGGCATCAGGGCCGCGACGGCGGGGTCGGCGGGGCTCGGAGACTGGTCCGTCATGCGGCGCGACTCATTCGAACGAGTGGGGAGGCCGGAGCCGGCGGGATCGCGCCGACGTTCGCGGGCGTCCTCTTAATCCCAAGGTCCCCGGCCGGGAACCCGTCGGCCTCCCGGCGGCGGGGCGGCGGCTCGCCGGCGCGCGGCCGGCGTTGCTTTCGGGTCGCCCGCCGCTATAGTCCCGGCGCTTTTGCAGGCTGCCGGATTCCCGCGCGGCCGGTTTTCGTCTTGCTCGGGAGACCTTGAGAGTGATCACGCCCGCCTTCGCGCAGGGAGCTGGCGCCGCCGCCGGTGGCACCGACATCATCTTGCAGGTGGTCCCATTCGTCCTCATCTTCGTGATCATGTACTTCCTGATCCTGCGCCCGCAGCAGCGGCGGGCCAGGGAGCACCAGGACATGGTCAAGAACGTGCGCCGCGGCGACACGGTGGTGACCACGGGCGGCATCGTCGGCCGGGTCGCCAAGGTGACCGACGCCGCGAGCGAGATCGACGTCGAGATCGCCCCGAACGTGCAGGTGAAGGTCGTGCGCACGATGATCGCCGAGGTCCGGGCGAAGGGCGAGCCCGTCAAGGCCGCCTGAGACGGGCGTGGCCCGGGCCCGCGTCCGGGCCGCCACGCCGCCGCCGCGCCGGGCCCGAGGGCCGGCCGGGGCGGCCGAGAGGCCAGGCAGCCAAGCGCCGCCGAGACAGGACGGTTAGGACCCGCGGATGCTCCGTTTCTCCACCACGAAGATCGTCGCGACGCTCGGCGTGATCCTGATCGGCCTGATGCTCGCGGTGCCGAGCTTCTTCTCGGCCGACCAGCGCAGGGCCTTCACGGCCGCGCTGCCGTCCTGGGTGCCGGCCTGGATCGTGCCGACCCGGGCCATCGTGCTCGGCCTCGACCTTCAGGGCGGCTCGCACATCGTGCTCGAGGTCGACCGCAACGACCTCACCCGCACCATGGCGCAGGGGCTGCGCGACGACGTGCGCCAGGCCCTGCGCGAGGCCGGGGTGCAGGCCGACGGCGGCATCCAGCTCACCCCGCGGGGCGTGCAGCTGCGCATCGCCGACGCGGCGAACCGCGCCAAGGCGCTGCCCAAGCTCCAGGCCCTGTCGCAGCCGATCACCGACGCCACCCTCGGCCAGACCGGCGCGCGCACCCTCGACGTGCGCGAGGAGCCGAGCGGCCTGATCCAGCTCGGCTTCACCGAGTCCGGCGTCACCGCCCGGGTGCGCCGGGCCGTGACCCAGGCGATCGAGGTGGTGCGGCGGCGCGTCGACCTCGGCGGCACCACCGAGCCGTCGATCCAGCAGCAGGGCGCCGACCGCATCCTGGTGCAGGTCCCGGGCCTCCAGGACCCGCAGCGGCTCGAGGAGCAGCTCGGCAAGACGGCCAAGCTCGAGTTCCGGATGCTCTCCGACAGCCCGGCCGGCGACGTCGACATGCTGCCCTCCAAGGACGTGAACGGCCAGAAGGTGCCGGTGGAGCGCCGGGTGATGGCGGACGGCGCCGACCTCACCGACGCCCAGCCGGGCTTCGACTCGAAGTCGAACGAGCCCATCGTCAACTTCAAGTTCAACCTGCGCGGCGCCCAGCGCTTCGGCCAGGCGACGAGCGAGAACGTCGGCCGCGCCATGGCGATCGTGCTCGACAACGAGGTGGTGTCGGCCCCCCGCATCCTCCAGCCGATCACCGGCGGGCAGGGCCAGATCTCCGGCCGCTTCACGGTCCAGCAGGCCAACGACCTCTCGGTGCTCCTGCGGGCGGGCGCGCTGCCGGCCAAGCTCAACATCGTCGAGCGCCGCACCGTGGGCCCGGGCCTCGGGCGCGACTCGATCGAGGCCGGCAAGCACGCCACCATCGTGGCGACGGTCCTGGTGGTCGTCCTGATGTTCGCGACCTACGGGGTGTTCGGCCTCTTCGCCAACATCGCGCTCCTCGTCCACGTGGGCCTGATCCTCGGCCTCATGTCGGTGCTCGAGGCGACCATGACGCTGCCGGGCATCGCCGGCATCGTGCTCACCATCGGCACGGCGGTCGACTCGAACGTGCTGATCTACGAGCGCGTGCGCGAGGAGGTGCGGGCGGGCCGCTCGATCCCCTCGGCGCTGCAGGCCGGCTTCGACCGCGCCTTCGCCACCATCGTGGACTCGAACTCCACCATGGCGATCGCCGCCGTCATCCTGTTCTTCCTCGGCTCGGGCCCGGTGCGCGGCTTCGCGGTGGTGTTCATCCTCGGCATCATGACCACGGTCATCACCGCCGTGACCCTGACCCGGATGATGATCGCGGTCTGGTACCAGCGCTTCCGCCCGAAGGTGCTGCCGATCTGAGACGCCGCCCGCGCCGCCACCGGGCGGCGCCCACCCGGCCGCCGCGGCCGGGCTCAAGGACAATCGAGACCGACGATGCGCCTCCTCCGCCTCTGGCCCGACGAATCCCACTTCGACTTCATGCGCCTGCGGCGCCTCAGCTTCCCGTTCTCGGCGCTGATGTCGATCGCCACCGTGCTGCTGTTCCTCCAGATCGGGCTGAACTTCGGCATCGACTTCAAGGGCGGCACCCTGATCGAGCTGCGCCCGAAGGCCGGCCAGTCGGACGTCGCGGCCGTGCGCCACACCGCCAACGGCTTCGGCTTCGGCGAGACGGAGGTGCAGGAATTCGGGCAGGGCTCGATCTCGGTCCGCTTCCCGCTCCAGGGCGGCGGCGAATCGGGCCAGACCCTGGTGATGCAGAAGGCCCACGACGCCTTCGACAGGGACTACACCTTCGACCGCGTCGAGACGGTGGGGCCCCGCGTCTCGGGCGAGCTCGTGCAGTCGGGCACGATCGGCGTCGTCCTGTCGGTGATCGCGGTCCTGCTCTACCTGTGGTTCCGGTTCGAGCGCGAGCTGGCGCTCGGCGCCATCGTCGGCACCCTGCACGACATCGTGCTCACGGTCGGCGTGTTCGTGATCTCGCGCATCGAGTTCAACATGACCTCGATCGCCGCCATCCTGACCATCGTCGGCTACTCGCTGAACGAGACCGTGGTGGTGTTCGACCGCACCCGGGAGCTGATGCGGCGCTACAAGGCCATGCCGACGGAGCAGCTCCTCAACCTGTCGATCAACTCCACCATGTCGCGCACCGTGATGACCGCGACCTCCACGGGCCTGTCCCTGGTGGCGCTGGTGCTGTTCGGCGGCGAGGCGATCAAGGGGTTCTCCGTGGTGATGCTGATCGGCGTCGTGATCTGCACCTACTCGGCGATCTTCATCTCGACCCCGTTCCTGATCTACATCGGCCTCCAGGCCGGCAGCCGCGCGCAGAGCCGCGAGGCGGCCTCCCTGCCCCAGGCGGCCGAGTGAGGACCGCACCGGACCGCATGGACCAGGATCGCACCCAGGATCGCCCGGCGGCGGGCGGACGCGCCCACGACGGCTTCGTCCCCGGCCGCCACCCGATCGACGCCTACGGGGCCGGCGGCTTCCGCTTCGCCGAGATGTCGCACCGGGGCTCGATCCTGGCCCTGCCCTCCGGCATCCGGGCCTGGGACGTCGCGGATCCCCGCGCGATCGACGCGGCGAGCCTCGCGCCCGTGCTGGCCGAGGCGGGCGGCGTGACGCTGCTCCTCATCGGCACCGGCGCCGAGATCGTGTTCCTGCCCGACGCCCTGCGCCAGCGCCTCAGGGCGGCCGGCATCGGCCTCGACGTGATGCAGACGGGGGCGGCCGCGCGCACCTACAACATCCTGGCGGCGGAGAACCGCAAGGTCGCGGCGGCGCTGATCGCGGTGCCGTGAGGGCGCCGCTTTGAGCCAGGACGCGCCCCCCGGCGGCCCGCCGGCCGTGCCCCCCGCGGGCCGCAGCCTCGACTGGGCCTACGCCCATTGCGAGGCCCTGGTGCGCGAGGGCGACCCGGACCGCTACTTCGCCTCGCTCTACGCGCCGGCGGCCCACCGCCCGCACCTCCAGGCGCTCGCGGCCTTCAGCCTGGAGGTGGCGCGGGTGCGCGACGCGGTCTCGAGCCCGCTCCCCGGCGAGGTCCGGCTGCAATGGTGGCGCGACGCGCTCCAGGGCGAGGCCCGGGGCGACGTGCGCGCCCACCCGGTGGCGGCGGCCCTCGACGACACCCTGGTGCGCGCCCGCCTGCCGCGCCAGCCCCTGGTCGACCTCGTCGACGCCCGGGTGTTCGACCTCTACGACGACCCCATGCCGTCGACCGGCGACCTCGAGGGCTATTGCGGCGAGACCGCCTCGAGCCTGATCCGCCTCGGCGGCCTGATCCTGGCGGAGGGCCGCGAGCCCGGCGGCGCGGCGCTGGCCGGCCACGCCGGCGTCGCCTACGCGCTGACGGGGCTCCTGCGGGCGCTGCCCTGGCACGCGCGCCGCGGCCAGGTCTACCTCCCGGCCGACATCCTGGCGGCCCACGGCGTCACCCGCGACGACATCGTCGCGGGACGCGGCGGCCCCGGCCTCGCCGGCGCCTGCGCGGACGTCCGGGCGCTCGCCCGCCGCCACCTCGCCTCCTGCGCCCGGGACCGGGCCACCCTCTCGCCCGCCGCCGCGCCGGCCTACCTGCCGGCGGCCCTGGTCGAGGGCTACCTGCGGGCGATGGAGCGGCCGGGCTACGACCCCCTGCGGAGCGTGGTCGAGATCCCGCGCTGGCGCATCCTGTGGCGGCTGTGGCGGGCGGCGCGGCGCCCCGCGTGATCCCCCGGCCCGCTACTCGGCGGCGGCCGGCAGCCCGGGCTCGCCGAGCCAGGCGCCGAGGGCCGAGCGCGCCCGCTCGGTGAGCGCGCGCTTGCGGGCCTGGGCCTTCTCGGGCCCGCGCAGGCGCCGGCCGTCCGGCGCCCTGGGGGCCTGGGCGAGGGGCGGGAACAGCCCGAAATTCACGTTCATCGGCTGGAACGAGCGCGGCACGCCCGCCGCGGGGGCCGCGCCCGCCTCCTCGGCCGGGGCGTCGTCCGAGATGTGGCCGCCGGTGATGTGGGCGATGAGCGCGCCGAGGGCCGTCGTGGCCGGCAGCGGGGCGAGCGCCCGGCCCTGGCGCTCGGCGGCCGCGAAGCGGCCGGCCATGAGGCCGATGGCGGCGCTCTCGACGTAGCCCTCGCAGCCCGTGATCTGGCCGGCGAAGCGCAGGCGCGGCGCGGCCCGCAGGCGCAGGGTGGCGTCGAGGAGGCGGGGCGAGTCGAGGTAGGTGTTGCGGTGGAGCCCCCCGAGGCGGGCGAACTCGGCCCGCTCCAGCCCCGGGATCGTGCGGAAGATCCGCACCTGCTCGGCGTGCCGCAGCTTCGTCTGGAACCCCACCATGTTGTAGAGCGTGCCGAGGGCGTTGTCCTGGCGCAGCTGCACCACCGCGTAGGCCTTGACGGTCGGGTCGTGCGGGTTGGTGAGGCCGAAGGGCTTCATGGGCCCGTGCCGCAGGGTCTCGGGGCCGCGCTCGGCCATCACCTCGATCGGCAGGCAGCCGTCGAAGTACGGCGTGGAGGCCTCCCACTCCTTGAAGGAGGTCTTGTCGCCCGCGACCAGGGCCGCCACGAAGGCGGCGTAGCGCTCCCGGTCGAGAGGGCAGTTGATGTAGTCGGCCCCGGTGCCGCCCGGGCCCACCTTGTCGTAGCGGGACTGGAACCAGGCCGTCCCCATGTCGATGGAGTCGCGGTGAACGATCGGCGCGATCGCGTCGAAGAACGCGAGGGACTCGGCGCCGGTGAGGCCGCGGATGCCCTCCGCCAGGCCCGGCGCGGTGAGGGGGCCGGTCGCCACGATCACGCTGTCCCAGGAGGCCGGCGGCAGGCCGTCGATCTCCTGGCGCACGAGGGTGACGCCCGGATGGGCCTCGAGGGCCGCCGTCACGGCCCGGCTGAAGCCGTCCCGGTCGACCGCCAGCGCGCCGCCGGCGGGCACCTGGTGGGCGTCGCCCGCGCGCATGATCAGCGAGCCGAGGCGCCGCATCTCCTGGTGCAGCAGGCCGACGGCGTTCAGGTCGGCATCGTCGGAGCGGAAGGAGTTCGAGCAGACGAGCTCGGCCAGGCCGTCGGTGCGATGGGCCTCGGTGCCGCGCAGGGGCCGCATCTCGTGCAGAACCACGGGCAGGCCCGCCTGCGCGATCTGCCAGGCGGCCTCGGAGCCGGCGAGGCCGCCGCCGACGACGTGGATGGGGTCTGATCCGGACATGCCCCGGCATACCGGATCGCCCGGAGCGGATGCAACCGGGTCGGCGGGAACGCGAACGCCCGCCGGACGGGCGGGCGCGCGGGGGAAGCGGGGCCGCGGTGGAGCGGCCCGGTCAGCGATACGGCCTCAGGCCACGCCGCGGGCGACGCCCGGGATCTCGTAGCGGCTGATGCCGAGATCGTCGAGCTCGCGGTCGGACAGGCGCGACAGCTCGTGGACGGTCTCGCGGTAGCGGAGATAGGCGCGGAGCTTGCTCAGGAGCAGGGACACGAACATGGGACTTGACCTCTTGGCGGGCAGTCAGTGCCGAGGATTTCGGCAGCGGCGCCCGCTTCTGTTGCAACGCACCATATGGTGTCCCGCTCCGCTCACGGGAGCGGTCAGTTCGTAAGCCAGCTATGCGCACATCTCATGCATCGCGCAGGGATTCGTCAACGAAGTGCGCTGCCCGCGGATTCGGCAGCATTCCGGCGCGGGATCCGGCCCGCGCGGGTCCGGTCCGGCATTATGCTGCAGGTGCGAAGCGCCGGCTCAGTGCAGCCGGGGCGCGACCAGGAAGCGGGCGCGGTCGGCCGAGGCGACGGCGACGCTCAGGGTGCGGCCGTCGCGGTGGATGGTCAGCGGCACGCTCACGCCCGCCGGCCCGAGGGCCCAGACGGCGCGGAAGAAGCTCCCGAGATCGCTCACCTCGGTGCGGCCGACCGCCATGACGATGTCGCCCGCCCGCAGGTCCGCCGCCTCGGCGGGGCCGCGGGAGGCCAGGCCCATGACCACGACCTGATCGTCCATCTCGGTGGCGTAGAGCCCGAGCCAGGGCCGGGGCGGGCGGTCGGCGCGGCCGAGGGTGGTGAGGTCGGGCAGGATCGGCTTCAGGAGGTCGATCGGCACCACCATGTTGATGGTCTTGTTGTCCCGGCCGCTCTGCTGGAGCTGCAGGGAGCCGATGCCGAGGAGGTCGCCGGCCGGGCCGATCAGGGCGGTGCCGCCCCAGTGCGGGTGCGAGGGCGCGGTGAAGAGCGCGTCGTCGAGCACGTACTCCCAGTAGCCCGCGAATTCCTGGCGGGCCACGACCTCGGCGGCGATGGAGCGGTGGCGCCCGCCGGCGCCCGCCACCACCACGGCGTCCCCGACCCGCAGGGCGGCGGAATCGCCGAGGGCCAGGGCGGGCAGGTCGAGCCGGCCGAGGGCCTGGACCAGCCCGAAGCCGGTGGCGGCGTCGAAGCCGACGACGTGGCCCGGCACGGTGCGGCCGTCATGGGCGGTGAGCCAGACGCTCTCGGCCTCGGTGATCAGGTAGCCGATGGTCAGGACGAGCCCGTCGCTGCCGATCGTGACGCCGTTGCCGGCCCGCTCGAGCCCCAGGGTCTCGGCCGTGAAGGCGCTCTCCGGCACCCGGGCCGAGAGCGAGACGACGGACGTCAGCGCGCGGTCGAGGTCGTACGCGTAGGCGCCGGGCCGGGGCTGGACGGTCGAGGGGATCTTCCAGTCTCCGAGCGAGGCCATCCCGGGTCTCCCTGCTGCGCGGTTGATCCGCCGGGGCGCCTCGCCGCGCGAACCGACCCGGATTGCCCGTTCGTTATAGGTCGCGCGGCCGGCGCCGACACCCGGTCCCCGGGCGCTTATCGCGGGATCGTCCCGGCGGCGGGCGCCCGCGGCCCCGATCGCGCACGACGAGAACGCCCGGCCGCGGGGCCGGGCGTCGTCGTGTCGGTCGCGCCGGCCCGCGGACGGGCCCCGGGCGCGGGGTCCGGGGCCGGTCCGCGCCGGAGCTCAGTACTTGCGGATGATGGGGGCCGAGGGCGGCGGGGCCGCCGCCGCGACGGTGTAGAGCGGCGCGACGAGCCGGAACCAGCCGTCGGTCTGGTAGTTCTTGCGGCCGTTCGCGTCGAGGGCCGTGGTGGCGACGTCGCGGGCGACGTAGACCTGCGCCGTGAAGGGCCCGAAATCGTAGCCGAGGAGGCCGCCGACCGCGAACCGGCCGCCCTTGGTGTAGGCGGGGCCGTTCACGGTGCGCAGGAGGTCGCGCGTGCTCGCCGGCAGGTCGACGGTGCCGTACCCGATGGCGCCGATCTCGAACTTCCCGAACTTCTTCGTCGCGGTCAGGTCGAGGTTGAGGCCGTCGGCGATGAACACCGACCCGATCGCGCTGCCCACCGGCCCATTGAAGCGGCCGACCGGGTCCAGGTAGAAGTTGTGGGTCAGGTTCGCGGTCAGGTTCCAGCCGTCGCCGGTGTAGCTGAGGGCGAAGCCCTGGCGGTAGGTGGTCGAGGCGAGCTGGGGCAGCACGAAGGGACCGCCGCCGGCGCCGACGAGGGAGCCGCGGTCGCCGTTGAGGTCGTTGAGGTAGGCGCCGAACAGGTAGCTGAAGCCGACGTTGTTGCCGAGGTCCCAGGCGAAGATGCTGCCCACGAAGGTGCCGACGTTCCAGCTGATGTCCCGGTTGGGGATCGGCGCCGGGTTGCGGGTGCCCACGAACAGCGTCGGGGCCGCGGTCACGAGCTCGATGCGCGAGTCGAAGACCTTCCAGGGCGTCGACCAGACCAGGACCGGGATGTTGACGCCGACGTTCGGCGAGTTCGGCCCGTCGGCCCGGCGCCAGCTGAAGGTGTCGATCGCGTAGACGCCCTCCGGCAGCGGCGCGCCGACCGCGAGGCCGACCTGCTCGCCGGGCACGGTCGTGGTCTGCGCGTACGAAGCGGTCGCCGTGACGCCCAAGGAGAGAGCCGCCGCCCCCGCGGCGAGCCAGTGCTTGACCATAAGATTTCCTTCCCACCGCCGTCGGGCCGGCGCTCGGCTCCCGTCCTCGGCCTCGCCCGTCATGAGTGCGGGCATTCACCGAGGATGATTCGCGCCGCCTGCCGGCCTCAGCACAGTCTGAACACCGGGAAGTGTTGTACAGCCACGCTCGAAATACCAGCGCTCTGCCTGCATCGGAGGCAGATCCGTCACAGCTGTTGCTGAAAGGCCGCATTTTCGCCGGAGGCGGGGCCGGTTCTACTGGCGGGGCGGGACGCGAACTGGTGCGAATGAGCGACTTTGTGCAATGCACCCGCGGCTATTGGGCGGACCGCGCGTGCCTTCGCGGACGTTTTCGGGCGATTCTCCCGACCGGCCGCGGGGCGGCACGGTGAATNGGGCGGCCCGCCGGCCCCGGGACGGGGCGTCCGGACGCCGGGCCGCGGCCGCCCGGGGGCCGGACCGCTACTCGGCCGCCTGCTTGCGCGCCCGCCCGCCCTGGGCGGCGGGGCGCCGGGCCAGCACCTCGCGCAGGAAGCGCCCGGTGTGGCTCCCCTTGGCGCGCGCGATCGCCTCGGGCGTGCCCTGCGCCACGATGCGGCCGCCGCCGTCGCCGCCCTCCGGCCCCATGTCGATCACCCAGTCGGCGGTCTTGATGACCTCGAGGTTGTGCTCGATTACCACCACGCTGTTGCCCTGCTCGACCAGCTCGTGGAGCACCTCCATCAGCTTGGCGACGTCGTGGAAGTGCAGGCCGGTGGTCGGCTCGTCCAGGATGTAGAGCGTGCGGCCGGTCGCCCGCTTGGAGAGCTCCTTCGACAGCTTGACCCGCTGGGCCTCGCCGCCCGAGAGCGTGGTGGCCTGCTGGCCCACGTGGACGTAGTCGAGGCCGACCCGCGCCAGGGTCTCCATCTTCTCGCGGATCGACGGCACCGCCTTGAACAGGTCGGCCGCCTCCTCGACCGTCATGTCGAGCACGTCGGCGATCGAGTGCTCGCGGTACTTCACCTCCAGGGTCTCGCGGTCGTAGCGCTTGCCCTTGCAGACGTCGCAGGTGACGTAGACATCCGGCAGGAAGTGCATCTCGATCTTGATCATGCCGTCGCCCGAGCAGGCCTCGCAGCGCCCGCCCTTGACGTTGAACGAGAAGCGCCCGGGCTGGTAGCCGCGGGCCTTGGCCTCGGGCAGGCCGGCGAACCAGTCGCGGATCGGCGTGAAGGCCCCGATATAGGTGGCGGGGTTCGAGCGCGGCGTGCGGCCGATGGGCGACTGGTCGATGTCGATGACCTTGTCGAGGTGCTCCATCCCGTCGATCCGGTCGTAGGGGGCGGGGTGCTCCAGGGCGCCGTTGAGCTTGCGGGCGACCGCCTTGTAGAGCGTGTCGATCACGAGGGTCGACTTGCCGCCGCCCGAGACCCCGGTGATGCACGTGAAGGTGCCGAGGGGGATCTCCGCGGTCACGTCCTTCAGGTTGTTGCCGCGCGCCCCGACGAGGCGCAGGACCTGGCCCCGCTTGGCCTTGCGCCGGCTCGCGGGCATGCGCACCGAGAGGGCGCCGGTGAGGTACTTGGCGGTGAGGGAGGCGGGGTCCGCCAGGAGCTCGGCGGGCGTTCCCTGGGCGACGATCTCGCCGCCGTGGATGCCCGCCCCGGGCCCGACGTCGACCACGTAGTCGGCCTGGAGGATCGCGTCCTCGTCGTGCTCGACCACGATCACCGAGTTGCCGAGGTCGCGCAGGCGCTTGAGGGTGCCGAGCAGGCGCTCGTTGTCGCGCTGGTGCAGGCCGATGGAGGGTTCGTCGAGGACGTAGAGCACGCCCGTCAGCCCCGAGCCGATCTGGGAGGCGAGGCGGATGCGCTGGCTCTCGCCGCCCGAGAGCGAGCCGGAGCCGCGGGCGAGCGTGAGGTACTCGAGGCCGACATCGACCAGGAAGGTGAGCCGGTCGCGGATCTCCTTCAGGATGCGGGCCGCGATCTCGTTCTGCTTCGGGGTGAGGCGGCCCGGCAGCGCGCCGAACCAGCCGTGGGCGTCCCGCACCGACAGCACGGTGGCGTCGCCGATGTCGGAGCCCGCGATCTTCACCGCCAGCGCCTCGGGCTTGAGGCGCTTGCCGCCGCAGGCCGAGCAGGGCGTCTCGGCCATGAAGCGGGAGATGTCCTCGCGGGCCGCGTCGCTCTCCGTCTCCTTGTAGCGCCGCTCCAGGTTCGGGATCACGCCCTCGAAGGGCTTCACCACCTCGTAGGCGCGCAGGCCGTCGTTGTAGGCGAAGCGCACCGCGTCGCCGCCGGAGCCGTAGAGCACCACCTGGCGGGCCGCCTCGGTGAGCCGGCTCCACGGCAGGTCGGTCTTGAAGCGGTAGTGGCGGGCGAGGGCGTCGAGGGTCTGGCCGTAATAGGGCGAGCTCGACTTGGCCCAGGGCGCGATGACGCCGCGCGCGAGGCTGAACGTCTCGTCGGCGATCACCAGCGCCGGGTCGATGCGCATCTCGTGGCCGATGCCGCCGCAGGTCGGGCAGGCGCCGAAGGGGTTGTTGAAGGAGAACAGCCGCGGCTCGATCTCCGGGATCGTGAAGCCCGAGACCGGGCAGGCGAAGCGCGACGAGAACACGATCGGCTCCGGGGCCGCGCCGGCCTCGGGCGCGTCCGCGAAGGCGACGAGCGCGATGCCGTCGGCGAGCTCCAGCGCCGTCTCGAACGAATCGGCCAGGCGCGAGGCGAGGTCGGCCCGGACCACGATGCGGTCGACCACGACGTCGATGTCGTGCTTGAGCTTCTTGTCGAGCCTGGGCGCGTCGTCGATGGCGTAGTACTCGCCGTCGATGCGCAGCCGCTGGAAGCCCTTCTTCTGGTACTCGGCGATCTCCTTGCGGTACTCGCCCTTGCGCCCGCGCACCACGGGCGCCAGCAGGTAGAGCCGGGTCTTCTCCGGCAGCGCCAGCACCCGGTCGACCATCTGGCTCACGGTCTGGCTCTCGATCGGCAGGCCCGTCGCCGGCGAGTACGGGATGCCGACCCGCGCCCAGAGCAGGCGCATGTAGTCGTAGATCTCCGTGACGGTGCCGACCGTGGAGCGCGGGTTCTTCGAGGTGGTCTTCTGCTCGATGGAGATCGCCGGCGAGAGCCCGTCGATCTGGTCGACGTCGGGCTTCGACATCATCTCGAGGAACTGGCGGGCGTAGGCCGAGAGCGACTCGACGTAGCGGCGCTGCCCCTCGGCGTAGATGGTGTCGAAGGCGAGCGAGGACTTGCCCGAGCCCGACAGCCCGGTGAAGACCACCAGCTTGTCGCGCGGGATCACGAGGTCGACGTTCTTCAGGTTGTGCTCGCGGGCGCCGCGCACCGCGATCACGCGGCGGTCCGCCGCGCGGTCGAACATCGTGTCGAGAGGGGCCATGCAGGGGGCTCCGGACCGGACCGGCCAGACGGGCGACCGGGGGTTAGGAGGGCCGGAGACGAAGCGGCCCGGCCCGAATCAGCCGGGGCCCCAGGGCCCCGTCCACCCTGCGTGCTAGAACAAAATGCGTACAGGGACAACTCGGCCCGGGCGCGGCGCAGGCGCGCGGCGGCTGCAATGCGGCCCGGCCCTGCCGCGCGGCCGCGCGGGCACCCGCGCCCGCACGGGCCCCGGGCCGAGGCAGCGGCGCCCCGCCCTACTTGTCGGTGCAGAGCCCCGCCGCCGAGAGCTGGCGGTGGTAGCGGGGGTCGCAGTCGGTGGCCAGGAACGAGGCCCACTCGGTCGGCGAGCCGTAGAAGGCGTTGCGGTCGACGTCGCCGCGCACGCCCGGCACCCGGCCGGTCGAGGTGAACTGCCAGAGCATCCAGTCCCGGTTGGCGAAGCGCTGCTCGGGCTCGGCCGCGGTGGAGCGGACCCAGTGGGGATAGTCGGGCAGCTCGCCCTCCAGCACGTCGCGGTGGAAGGTGATGTCGGTGTAGATGATCGGCCGCTTGCCCGTGTAGGCCTCCATCTCGCGCAGCATGGTCTGCGTCATCGCGAGGGCCTGGGACTTGGGCAGCTTCTTCGGGCAGGTCTGGGAGTGGCCGTTCCACTCGACGTCGAGGACCGGGGGCAGGGCGGTCGGGTCGTTGGGGACGTTGCGCTTGAACCACTCCATCTGGTCCTGGGCCGAGCGGCACCAGAACACGAAGTGGTAGGCGCCCCGCGGCACGCCGGCCCGCCCCGCGCCGTCCCAGTTCTCGCGGAAGCGGTCGTCGAGGTGGTCGCCGCCCTCGGTCGCCTTGATGTAGGCGAACTGGGTGCCGGCGCTGCGCACCGAGGCCCAGTCGATCGGTCCCTGCCACTTCGAGACGTCGATGCCCTGGATCGGGTGCAGCTTCGCCTTGGCGACGCCCGGATGGGGCTTCACGTCGCCCTTGGTCGGGTAGAAGTCGGGGCCGCCGGCGCAGGCCGCGAGGGCGGCCAGCGCCGCGCCGGCCGCCAGGCGCCTCGTCCAGGCCAGCGGAAGCGACAAGGCGGAGAGGATCTTCGACTCCAGCGGCATCGACGCCCGACCTGATTTCACGCGGAACACTATGGCTAATCGATGCGTCGGGGCCGGTTAATGGAAGCTTGACGGTGTGCGAACGGAATTCCGAAAACCGTGTCCCGAAAGCCACGTAACCCCCGGGACGGCGGTCGCAGCGTCCGCCCCGATCAGGCATAAGCCTCGATCGCGGCTGATCTTTGTCGGGGTGCGGGCGTGGCCAAGGTTCTGTTCACCATCGGGTACGAAGGCGCGGATCCCGAGCGCGTCGTCGGGGCGCTGCGGGGCGCCGGGGTCGCGACCCTGGCGGATGTCCGGGCCGTGGCCCTGTCGCGCAAGCGCGGCTTCTCGAAGGGCGCGCTCGCCGCCGGGATGGCGGGGGCCGGCCTCGCCTACGCGCACCTGCGGGCGCTCGGCACCCCGAAGGCCGGCCGGGAGGCGGCGCGGGCCGACGACGCCAGGCTGATGCGCCGGATCTACTGCGAGGAGGTCCTGGAGGCTGAAGGCGGCGCGGCCGCCCTCAACGCGCTCGAGGACCTCGCCGCCGGCGCGCCGACCTGCCTCCTGTGCTTCGAGCGCGACCCGGAACGCTGCCACCGCCGCGTGCTGAGCGAGCGCATGGAGGCCCGGGGCTTCGCGGTGGTCGACCTGTTCGCCTGACCGGGCCGCGATCCGGCCCGGCGCGCCCGGCGCCCGCAGAGGCGCGCGTCAGCGCCGCGCCGCGCCGGCGGGACGTCATCCCGCCCGGGCGGTCCCGCCCTCGCGCTCGCCCGACGGGGAGTGGGTGGCCGGCGCCCCGCGCGGGGCGGTGCGCGGGGCCGCGCCCCGGCGCCCGGGCCCGGCCGGCGCGCCCTGCGCGAGGGCGCTCTCGATGTTGGCGTAGAACTGCCGGGCGCTCGCCTCCCAGGTGTGGCGCAGGGCCTCGGCGCGGCAGAGCGCCCGGGGGATGCGCAGCGCCGCCAGGGCGGCCGCGCCGAGGTCGGCGTCGAGCACGCCGGCCCGCGTGCCGCCGACGACGTCGAGGGGGCCGGTGACCGGGTAGGCGGCCACCGGCAGGCCGCTCGCGAGGGCCTCCAGCAGCACGATGCCGAAGGTGTCGGTGAGGCTCGGGAACACGAAGGCATCGGCGCCGGCGTAGACCCGGGCCAGGGCCTCGCCGGTGAGCGTGCCGAGGAAGCGCGCCGCCGGGTCGAGGACCGCCAGGCGCGCCCGGTCCGGCCCGTCGCCGACCACGACCTTGGTGCCGGGGAGCGGCAGGCGCAGGAAGGCCGCGACGTTCTTCTCGACCGCGAGGCGGCCGACGAACAGGAAGAGCGGGCGCGGCAGGCCCGCCAGGACCCCGGGCGCCGGCGCGTCGCGGGGCCGGAACAAAGCCGTGTCGACGCCGCGGCTCCAGCGCATCAGGTTGCGGAAGCCCCGCGCGGCGAGCTCGCGCTCGAGGGAGGGCGTGCTCACCATGGTGCCGCTCGCGCGGCCGTGGAAGCGGCGCAGCCAGGCGTAGCTCAGGCGCTCGGGCACCGGCAGGCGGGCGGCGAGGTACTCGGGGAAGCGGGTGTGGTAGCTCGTGGTGAAGGGGCGGCCCTGGGCGAGGCAGACCCGCCGGGTCGCGAGGCCGACCGGCCCCTCGGTGGCGATGTGCACGTGGGTGGGCGCGAGGCGCGCCACGCGGGCGCCGACGCCCCGCGCGGTCGCGAGGGAGAGCCGGATCTCGGGGTAGCCCGGCAGCGGCACCGAGGAGAAGTCCTGCGGGGTCAGCAGCACCGGGTCGTGCCCGAGGCGCCGCCCGGCCGCCGCCATGTGCTCGAGGGAGCGCACGACGCCGTTGACCTGGGGGTGCCAGGCGTCGGTCGCGACGAGGAGCCTCACGCGACCGCCCGGGCGGCGGCCGGGCCGGCCTCGGCCGCCGGCACGAGGCGGCCGGGCAGGCGCGCCGCCTCCGCGGGGCCGGCGGGCGCGCTGGCCCGCGCCCACTCGGCGAAGCGGATCACCTCCATGCGGCCGTCGTAATGCTCGACGACGGCGGTGCAGGACTCGACCCAGTCGCCGGTGTTGAGGTAGCGCAGGCCCTGGATCTCGCGGCTCGCCGCGTGGTGGATGTGGCCGCAGATCACGCCGTCGGCCCCAGCCCGCCGGGCCTCCGCGACCAGGAACTCCTCGAAGCGGCCGATGAAGTTGACGGCGTTCTTGACCTTCAGCTTGGCCCAGGCGGAGAGCGACCAGTAGGTCAGGCCGAGGCGGCGGCGCAGCCGGTTGAGGTGGGTGTTGACGAAGAGCGCCGCCGTGTAGGCGCCGTCGCCGAGCAGCGCCAGCCAGCGGGCGTGGCGCACCACGAGGTCGAACTGGTCGCCGTGGATCACGAGGTAGCGCTTGCCGTCCGCCGCCTCGTGCAGGAGCTGGTCCTGGATCTCGATGCCGCCGAAATGCATGTCGAGGAAGTCGCGCAGGAACTCGTCGTGGTTGCCCGGCACGTAGACGAGCCGGGAGCCCTTCCGGACCTTCCGGAGCAGCTTCTGCACCACGTCGTTGTGCGCCTGCGGCCAGTACCAGCCCGCGCGCAGCTTCCAGCCGTCGACGATGTCGCCGACGAGATAGATCTCGTCGGCATCGACCGCGCGCAGGAAGTCCAGCAGCAGCTCGGCCTGGCATCCCTTGGTGCCGAGATGGAGATCGGAGAGGAAGAGCGTTCGCACGCGAAGCGCGTCGGCGTCGTCGGCCACGTGCATCTCCTTGGCGGCGTCGTCCGCCAGCCAAACCGCAATCGCGTATCACTTTGATGACGCCGGGGCCGGCCGGACGCCTGGACTCGAGGTTCGTTGTCGGGCCGTTAATCGCTTCATGCGGATGATGCAGATCAGCCGCCCGCGTCGCCGGCTACCTCGGCCGTGGCGCGCGTGGTTCTGCTGAACGTGCGAGCCTCCGGATCCGCGGCGGCGCGCCGCCCCCTCCCAGCGAAGCCGCGAGCGCCATGGCAGCCCCCCTCGTCGTCCCCGACCGGCCGCTCCCCGCAGGAGGCGTGTCGGGGCGCCCGCTCGCGGCCGGGCGGCCCTACCTCGGCATCGGCCTCAAGGTGCTCTCCGCCCTGACCTTCACGCTGATGTCGGCCGGGGTGAAGGCCCTGGCCGACCGCTTCCCCACCGGCGAGATCGTGTTCTTCCGCTCGGCCTTCGCGATCCTGCCGCTGCTCGTCTGGCTCGGCTGGCAGGGCGGCGTGGCGGCGGCCGTGCGCACCCGCAACCTCCGGGGCCACATGCTGCGCAGCATCATCGGGGCCTGCGGGATGTTCGCGGGCTTCGCCGGGCTGTCCTTCCTGCCGCTCTCCGACGCGGTCGCCATCGGGTACGCCTCGCCGCTGCTCGTCGTGGTGCTGGCCGCGCTCGTGCTGCGCGAGCGGGTCCGGGCCTATCGCTGGGCCGGCGTGATCGTGGGCTTCCTCGGGGTGCTGATCATGCTGGCGCCCCACCTCGAGCTCGGCGCGAGCGGCGGCGCCGGCAGCACGGGGGCGCTGTTCGCCTGCCTCGCGGCGGTGTGCTCGGCCGCGGCCACGATCCAGGTGCGCAAGCTCACCGGGACCGAGCGCACGGGCGCCATCGTGCTGTACTTCTTCCTGTTCACCGCGCTGCTCGGCCTCGCCACGCTCGCCCTCGGCTGGCGCATGCCGGGCCTGGGCGAGTTCGGGCTCTTCGTGCTCGTCGGCGTGCTCGGCGGCATCGGCCAGATCCTGCTGACCGAGAGCTACCGCTACGGCGACGCCTCGCTGGTGGCGCCCTTCGAGTACACCACGATGCTGTGGTCGCTCCTGATCGGCTGGTTCGTGTTCGGCCAGCTGCCGCAGGCCTCGATCGCGCTCGGCGGCGGCATCGTGGCGGCGGCCGGCGTGTTCGTGGTCTGGCGCGAGCGGCGCCTCGTCGTCGAGCGGGCCCGCGAGGCCGCCGCGGGCGGCGCCCGGGCCGGCTGAGGCGCGGGGGGCGCGGCCGGCGCGGTCCGGGGTCCGCGCCCGCGCGGTCGTTGACGGCGCCGGGCGCGCGCCCTTACTCCGGGCGGGTGCCGGCGCGCTGCCGGCGCCAGGAGATCGCCGGATGCCGCCACGCCCCCGTCCGTCCGTCGCGGGAGGCTGCCCGTGACCCCGCCCGGCGCGACCGTGCCGGTCGACCTGCGGCTCTACGGCCTCCTCGACGTCGGGGTCTGCGGCGGCGACGCCGGCCACCTCGCGCGCATGGCCACCGAGGCGGCGGCGGGGGGCTGCACCCTGCTCCAGTACCGCGAGAAGGCGGTTGCGAACGCCCGCGAGAGCGTCGCCCGCCTGCGCCGCATCCACGCGGCCCTGGCGGGCAGCGGGGTGCCGCTCCTCGTCAACGACCGGGTCGACCTCGCCCTCGCGGCGGAGGTCGAGGGCGTGCATCTCGGCCAGGAGGACCTGCATCCGGCCGACGCCCGGCGCCTCCTGGGCCGCGGCGCCATCGTGGGGCTGACCCTCAAGACGGCCGCGCAGGCCGACGAGCTCTACCGCCTGCCGGTGGACTACGCCTGCATCGGCGGCGTCTTCGCCACCGCCAGCAAGGACAACCCCGACCCGCCCGTCGGCCTCGACGGGCTCAACCGCATCGTCTTCCGGGCCCGCCTCGCCCGGGGCGGCGGCCTGCCGCTCGGCGCCATCGCGGGCATCAGCCGCGGCAACGCCGCCGCCGCGATCGGGGCCGGGGCGGACGGGATCGCGCTGATCTCGGCCCTGTTCGGGACCGGCCGCGACGTCGAGGCCCGCGCCCGCGACCTGCGCGCCGTGGTCGACGCGGCCCTGGCGGCGCGGGGCTCGGCGTGAGCGGGACGGGGGGGGCGACGGCGGGCGCGGCCCCGGCGACGCCCATCGCCCTCACCGTCGCGGGCTCGGATTCGAGCGGCGGGGCGGGCATCCAGGCGGACCTGAAGACCTTCGCGGCCCTCGGGGTCTACGGCGCCAGCGTGATCACCGCGCTCACGGCCCAGAACACCCGCGGTGTCCAGGCCATCCACGACGTTCCGCCGGACTTCGTGGCGCGCCAGATCGAGAGCGTGCTCGCCGACCTCGCGGTTGCCGCGGTGAAGATCGGCATGCTGTCGCGCGAGCCGGTGATCGCCGCCGTGGCGGAGGGGCTCGCGCGCCTCGCCCCCGGCCTGCCGCTGGTGCTCGATCCCGTGATGGTGGCGACGAGCGGCGACCGCCTGCTCGCCGACGCGGCCGTGGAGGCCCTGCGCCGGCACCTGATCCCGCGGGCCCTCGTGCTCACGCCGAACCTCGCCGAGGCGGCCGTCCTGCTCGGCGAGGGCCTCGCCCCGGACGAGGCCGCGATGCTCGACCAGGGCCGGCGCCTGCTCGCCCTCGGCCCCGGCGCGGTGCTGATGAAGGGCGGCCACGCCGCCGGCCCGGAGAGCGCCGACCTCCTGATCGGCCCGGGCGGCGCCGTCCTGCGGCTCGCCGGCCCCCGGATCGCGACCCGCAACACCCACGGCACCGGCTGCACCCTGTCGTCGGCGCTCGCGGCCGGCCTCGCCCGCGGCCTGGCCCTGCCCGAGGCCGCGCGGGCCGCCAAGGCCTACGTCGCCGCCGCCATCGCGGCCTCGGAGCGGCTGACGATCGGGCAGGGCCACGGGCCCGTGCATCACTTTCACGCCCTCTGGCCCTGAGGCCGGCCGGCCCGGCGAAACCCGCGTTGCGGCGCCGTCGGCCCTTGCCAGCCCGCGGCGATTGCGTTTGATGGAGCGTACGGTCGTTCGGAATGCGGAACGCCGCGAGCGGGAACCTGTGGTGCAAGGGCGGACGATGGGCGTCGAGCGGGGGCGGGAGCGCCCCAAGGACCTGATGACCGGGGCGCAGGTGCTGTCGGGCCAGCTCGGCAAGACCATCCAGCGCCTGCGCAAGGCCTACAACCTGTCGCTCTCGGAACTCGCCGAGCAGTCGGGCGTGGCGAAGTCGATCATCAGCCAGATCGAGCGCAACGAGACCAACCCGACCCTCGCGACGATCTGGCGCCTGAGCCAGGCCCTCGACGTCTCGATCGAGCGGGTGCTCGCCACGGGCGACGAGGAGCCGTTCATCGAGAAGTCGTCGCGGGCCGACACGCCGATCCTGGTCTCGGACGACGGCCGCATGCGGCTCTCGATCATCGGCTGGATCAAGACCGTCGAGTGGCTGCAATGGTACGACCTCTCGGCCGATCCCGGCGGCGAGCTCGATTCCGACGCCCACCAGCGCGGCTCGGTCGAGTGCCTGTCGGTGCTGGAGGGCGAGTTCGAGATCGACGTCGCCGGCGCCGTGCAGCGCGCCCGCTCGGGCGAGACCCTGCGCTACCGCTGCGACCGTCCCCACACCGTCCGCTGCATCGGCGACGCGCCCGGCCGCGCCACCATGGTGGTGATCATGAAGGCCGCCGTGATGGAGTAGCGGGCCGCGCCCGCCCGTCCCGCCGCCGGCGGCGGACCCGGGGCGTGCCCCCTCGCGGGGCGCGCACGGCCCCCTTGAGGCCGGGCCGCCTCACCCCCCGGCGTTGATCCACCGGACCATGTCGGCGAGCACCAGCGACAGGGCGCGGTCGAGGCCGTTGGCGGCGACCGGCGCGCTCACGGCGTCGACCGGGACCCGGGCCTGGAACACCCGGGCCGCCACGACGGTGCCGGTGCCGTCCTGGACGATCTTGGCCGAGAGGTCGACCACCGCCTCGCGGCTCGCCGCCGCGATGTCGAAGGCGCGGATCTCGCTGATCAGCAGGGTGTCGGCCGCCACCTTGTCGCCCGGGCGGCTCACCGACTTCAGGCGGTTGGCGTTCTCCAGGCTCTGGATCAGGCGGGCCTGGATCAACCGGGGCAGCCGGTCGGCCCACTGGCCGCCGCCGAGGTAGGAGACCGCGGCGCCGGGCTCGCGCACGATGATCCGGTCCGCCTCGAAGGGCTGGAGCCCGACCGGCTCGGCGACCACGATGGAGCGCCGCGCGGCGCCGCCGCGGGCGGCGCCCGGCAGGGCGGTGAGGTCGAAGGTGGTCGGCACCGTGCCGCCGCAGGCGCCAAGGCCCAGGGCGAGCCCGGCCGCGGCCAGGAGCGGGAGCCCCGGCCGGCGGGCGGCGGGGCGGGGAGCGGGGAATCTCGGGAGCATGCGCGGACCAGGGTCTAACCCGGCAGAGATAGGCCCGTACGCTTGACCGAGCATCACCCGAAACCTCCGGCCGCGGCCCGGAATGCGCGACCGCGGGGCGTGCGGTGCAACAATCTAGCGACCGTTGTATTCGGGCAACGTCGGCTTGCCGCCGAAGATGACCTGCGAGGGGTCGCGCTCGATGCTGCGCACGGCGCTGTTGAGGCTGTTGAGGGTGCGCTGGCCGTCGGTCGAGAGGGTCTGGACCTCGCGCCGGCCGGCGCCGCTCAGCCGCCCGAAGTTCTGGGTGATGCTGGCCGTGCGCTTGTCGAGGTTCTCCGACATGGTCCGGAAGGCGCGCCCGGCCTCCCGGATCGAGATCGCCGCGTCGCGCACCTCCGCGAAGGTGCCCTTGCCGGCCTCGCCGGAGGCCGAGCCGAGGAAGCCCTCGGCGCCCTTGAGCACCGCGTCGATGCGGTCGGCCGAGGCGTTGAGCTTGGCGGCGAGGGAGCGCGCGTCGTGCAGGCCGGCCGCGATGTCGGGCGAGGCGCCCGCGAGGGCGGCCGAGAAGCGGTCGGCGTTGTCGATCAGGCTGCCGAGCTTGCGCCCGTCCACGGCCTTGACCAGGGCGTCGAGGGCCGGCGCGCTGTCGCTCAGGGTCCTGGAGAAGCGCTCGACGTTGGCGAGGGTCCGGTTGATGGCGCCCTCGTTGCCGGCGACCACGCGGTCGAGGCGCTGGAGCATGTCGTCGGCGCGCTGCGCGATGGCGCGGGCGCTCTGCATCAGGTCCTGGATGTCGGCGGCGTCGGCGAAGATGGTCGGCACCGGGTCGCTGCCGCTCGGCGCCAGGGGGGGGGCGTCGGCGCTGCCGCCCACGAGGGCGATCGAGGCGACGCCGGTCAGCATCGTCATGTCGAGCCGGGCGCGGGTGTCGGCCCGCAGCGGGGTGGCGCGGTCGACCTCGACGACGGCCATCACCCGCCGCGGGTCCTGGGGCAGCAGGCTGACCTCGGTCGCCTCGCCGACCCGGATGCCGTTGAAGGTGACGAGGGAGCCCCTGGCGAGCCCGCCGACGCCCCCCGAGAACACGATGCGCACCGGCAGGCGCGCCTGGTTCGAGGCGCTGCCGCGCAACCAGAACGCGAACGCGAAGCCCAGCACGACGACGGCCAGCGTGAAGGCGCCGATGAGCACGTTGTTGGCGCGGGTTTCCATGCCTTACGACGATCCGTTCGCGGGCGGGCCGGGCGGGGAGGCGAAGCTAGGCCTTGAGGCCGGGCCGGTTCGTGCGGCAGCGCACATCAGGATGCTGCCGCCCGGGCGTCGCCCGTGACGATCGCCCGCGCCCGCTTGCCGTGGAAGTAGGAGCGCAGCCAGGGATGGTCGGAGGCCAGCATGGCGTCGATCGGCCCCTCGGCGATGATCTGGCCGTCGCCGAGGGCCGCGATGCGGTCGCAGGCGGTGTAGAGGCTGTCGAGGTCGTGGGTCACCATGAACACCGTGAGCCCGAGGGTGCGCTGCAGGGTCGCCACCAGGTCGTCGAACTCGCCGGCGCCGATCGGGTCGAGGCCCGAGGTCGGCTCGTCGAGGAACAGGACCTCGGGGTCGAGGGCGAGCGCCCGGGCCAGGGCCGCCCGCTTGATCATGCCGCCGGAGAGCTCCGAGGGCAGCTTGTCGGCCGCGTCGGCCCTCAGGCCCACCATCTCGATCTTGAGCCGCGCGAACTCGTCGAGCAGGCGCTCGGAGAGGTTCAGGTGCTCGCGCATCGGCACCTGGATGTTCTGCTTCACGGTCAGGGCCGAGAACAGGGCGCCCTGCTGGAACAGCACGCCCCAGCGCCGCTCGATCACCCGGCGCTGCGCCAGGGTGAGGCCGTCGACGTCCTCGCCGAAGACCTCGATGGTGCCGGCGCGCTTGGGCACGAGGCCGAGGAGGGTGCGGGTCAGCACCGACTTGCCCTGGCCCGAGGGGCCGACGAAGCCCAGGATCTCGCCGCGCCGGATGTCGAGGTTCAGGCCCTTGAGCACCGTGCGGTCGCCGAAGCCCACCACGAGGTCGCGCACGCGGATGATCGCGTCGCCGCGCGCGCGCAGGATCGCGTCGCGGCCGGGCGTCTGGGCGGGGCGGGGCAGGGGCACGTCCGGGCCTTCTAGAAGTCGATGGCCGCGAAGAACACGGCGAAGAGACCATCGAGCACGATGACCATGAAGATAGACTTGACGACTGAGGCGGTGACGTGGCGGCCGAGGGACTCGGCCGAGCCCTCGACGGCGAAGCCCTCGATGGACGCGATGACGCCGATGATCAGCGCCATGAAGGGCGCCTTGATCAGCCCGATCGCGGCGTGCCGGAAGCTGATCGCGCCCTGGAGCCGCGACACGAAGGCGTCGACCGACATCCCGCCGTAGAGGAGCGAGGTGAGCGCCCCGCCCGCGAGCGCCGCGAGGTCGGCCAGGAAGGCCAGCAGCGGCAGGGCCGCCATCAGGGCGAGGATGCGCGGCACGATCAGGATCTCGATCGGGTCGAGGCCCATGACGCGGAGCGCGTCGACCTCCTCGCGCATGCGCATCGAGCCGATCTCGGCCGTGAAGGCCGAGCCCGAGCGGCCCGCCACCATGATCGAGGTGAGCAGCACCCCCAGCTCCCGGAGCGTCAGGATGCCGATCATGTTGACGACGTAGCTCTGGGCGCCGAAGCGCTGGAGCTGGATGATGCCCTGCTGCGTGACGATGCAGCCGACCAGGAACGCGATCAACATGATGATCGGCGTGCCGTTGAGGGCGATCTGCTCCATCTGGTTGACGAGGGCGGCCCCCCGGAAGCTGCGCGGCCGGGCGAGCACCCGCAGGCAGGCCGCCACCACCTCGCCCAGGAAGGCGAGCCCGGTGAGGCCCTCGCGGCCGAGGCGCGCCACGCCGGCGCCGAGGGCCGCCAGGGGGTCGAGCAGGCGCGCACGCCGCCGGCCGGCCGCCGGCTCCGGCTCCCGGTAGGCGACCTCGCGCAGCAGGATCAGGTGCTCGGGGCTCGCGCCCGCGTAGCCCGCCGCGGCGCCGATCCCGGCCCGGGTGCGCTCGAGGACCCAGGCCCCCAGGGTGTCGAGCCGCTCGAGGCCCGAGAGGTCGATCAGCACGCGCCCGGCCGTGCCGGCGCTCCCCAGGATCTCGGCCGCCGCGGCCTCGACGGCGGGGGCCTGGTCGGCGGTCCAGCGGCCGCCCAGGCGCGCGAGGGCGCCGTCGCGGCCCCGCTCGACGGTCACCCGGGCCGCGTCGACGGCGCGCGGGCTCTGTGCGGTCGGCACGGGCCGGCCCTCCGTGGTTCCCGAATCGTCCCCTCGAGGGCGAGTCATACCCCGGCGGGCGCGGGCGTGACAAACCGGCGGTTGCGCCGGCGCCGGGCCCCGGGAGCGGACCGCCGGCGTCCGCGGTTGTCCGCCCCGTCGGACCCTGCCCTGGAGCAGCATCCGATCACGCTGCGATCGGCCGCTGCTCCAGGTTTTTGATCCTGCCGCATTTTTGCGCGGCGAACCGGTGTCCACTTCGCCGGAAAATGCCCTAGCGCCGCGGCGCGCGGGAGGCCGCCAGCGCCAGGACCAGCCCGCAGGCCGCCAGGGGCAGCATCAGCCCGAAGGCGAGGGGGCCCCCGCCGGCCCGGTAGGCCGCGCCGCTCGCCAGCGTGGCGGACGCGGAGGCGAGGGCGGAGGCGGCGGCGTAGTGCCCCTGCGCGGCGCCCCGGCCGCCCTCCGGCGCCAGGCGCGACAGGGCGCCCATCACCCCGAGCTGCGTCGCCCCGAAGGTGAGGCCGTGCAGCACCTGGAGCGGCAGGATCGCGGCCGGGACGCCGGCCGCGAGGAGCAGCCCGGCCCAGCGGGCGAGCGCGGCCCCGGCCCCGAGCCCGAGCAGCCGGAACGGGGCCTCGTGCAGCCAGGGGATCCGGCCCGCCACCGCGAAGAAGGCGATCTCCGCCACGACGCCGACCGCCCAGGCGAGGCCGGCGGCGCCCGGCGTCAGGCCGAGGCCGACCCAGTGGATGCTGCCGAAGGCGTAGAGCGCGGCGTGGCTGGCCTGGACGCTGGCCGCCGCCGCCATGGCGAGCCACAGGGCCGGCGGGGTGCGGGCGCGGGTCCCCGCCGCGGCGGCGCGGCGCGGCTCGGGCCCCTCCCCGCCGCCGAGGGCGGCGCTGCCGCCGGCCGCCAGGACGGCGAGGCCGGCCAGGAAGGCCGTCACGCCGCCCTGCGTCCCGACGACGCCGAAGAGCCAGCCCCCGCCGAGGCTCGCCGCCAGGAAGCCGAGGGAGCCGCCGAGGCGGATGCGGGCGTAGTCGAGGCCGGGGTGGCGGCGCACCGCGGCGAGGCTGAGGTAGTCGATGCAGGGCACCAGGGCCGCGCCCGCGACGGCGTTGACGGCGATCAGGGCGGCGAGGAGCGGCCAGCCGGCCGCCGCCGCCGCGGGCATCAGCCCGTACGTGAGGGCGAGGCCGAGGCTGCCGGCGACGAGGAGGCGGCGGGCCCCGGCGCCCCGGTCGACGAGGCCCATCAGGGGGGCGGTGGCGCCGATCCTGACGAGGATCGGCAGCGCCACGAGGGCCCCGATCAGCCCCGGCTCCAGGCCGAGCTCGGCGAGCCAGAGGGGCAGGAAGGGCATCGCCACGCCGATCCCCGCGAACACCACCGCGTAGAGCAGGCCGAGCCGGAGGGCGGCGCGCCGCGGGGCGGCCGCCGGCGGCCGAGGAGGCGAGGGGGGATCGGGGCGCATCGTCCGGGGCGGGATCCGGCCAGGGGGAGCGGGCGCGGGCGGGAGGCCGCCGCCCGGGGCCGGGGCGAATCAGCAGCCCGGGCGCGGACGCCGCGTAAGCGGCCGTTAACGCGGAGATGTCAACCCTCGCGGGAGCAACTCGCTCGCGCTGTTCGAGTCCGCGGGGACGTCTGACCATGGCCGGAACCCCTTCGCTCCCCACCCGCCCCGTGGAGGAGTACGACGTCATCGAGACCGCCATGCTGGAGACGGCGCGGGGGCGCTGGTTCCTCGGCGAGTACGCCCGGCGCAACCGCAGCGCCGATACGGGCGTCCTGCTCGACGCGATCGGCCGGCTGGAGAACGCCGTCGCGGCGGACCGGGGACCGCCCGGGATGGAGCGGCTGCGCTTCGACCTCATCGAGATGGCCAAGGCGATCAGCCGCACCAAGTCCGAGATCGCCGCGATCCACACACCCGACCAGGACCAGAGCCGGCTCGGCGAGGCCTCGGAGGCCCTCGACGGGATCGTGCGCACCACCGAGCGCGCCACCTCCGACATCCTGCAGGCGGCCGAGGAGGTGCAGGAGGTGGCCTGGACCCTGCGGGAGACCGGCGCCGACAGCCGGGTCTGCGACCGGCTCGACCAGAACGCGACCCAGATCTACACCGCCTGCTCGTTCCAGGACCTGACCGCCCAGCGCACCAGCCGCATCGTCCACACCCTGCGCTACCTGGAGCAGCGCCTGACCGCGATGATCGAGATCTGGGCCAGCGCGGACGATCCGCCGGCCCAGGCCGGGACCGCCACGGCGCCCGAGGCCGCGAGCCTCGACCAGAGCGACGTCGACCAGATGATCGCGACGGGGCCGCCGCCGGCGCCGCCCCCGCGCCTGAAGCTCGTCGAGACGACCCTGCCCCTCGACGACATCGCCTTCCTGCCCGATCCCGGCCCGGCCCCGGACCCGGCCCCCCCGGCGCCCTGCCCGCCCGAGGACGAGACGATCCCGCTCGAGAGCGCCTTCGCGGAGGTCGACAGCCTCGCGCTCGAGGAGAAGCTCTCCCGCTTCACCTGAGGGAGCGCCGCGCGGACGCGGCTCCCAAGACCCGCGGCTCCCAAGACCCGCGGCTTCCAAGACCCGCGGCCTCCAAGACCCGCGGCTCCCAAGACCTGCGGCTCCCAAGAGGGGCGGGGGCCCCCGCTGCCCCGACGGCGCCACGATCAAACGGCTCAAGGGGGCTCGCTCGGCGGCAAGGCCGGCCGGCCCGGGTGGCGCCGGAGGGCGTGCGCGGCCTTGATCCGACGCGCGTCCGGGCGGACAAGCGAGAGCCCCGTCTCCCCGGACGCACGCGAGCAGCCCGCTCCCCATCCCCCGCCATCGGCCCGGCCCCTCGATGCCCCTGCACCTCCTCAAGCTCTGCGTGGGCTGCGACTCGATCGCCGACCTCGAGGGCTGGATCGCCGGGCGCCGCGCCGAGGCGGAGCGGCAGGGCCGGGCCCACGAGCAGGCGCACGTCACCCGGATGGTGCCGAAGCGGGCCGAGGAGATCGCCGGGTCGGGCTCCCTCTACTGGGTGATCCGCGGGATCGTGGCCTGCCGGCAGGGGGTGCTGGCGATCCGCCCCTTCGTGGACGGGGACGGCGTCGGCCGCTGCCGGCTCGTGCTCGATCCCCGGGTCACGCCGGTGCAGCCGCGGCCCTGCCGCCCGTTCCAGGGCTGGCGCTACCTCGCCGCCGGCGACGCGCCCGGCGACATCGGCCGGGACGCCGCGGGCGACCTCGCGGCGATGCCCGAGGGGATGCGGCGGGAGCTCGCGGCCCTGGGGCTGCTGTGAGGGGCGGGCTCGCCCGTGCGGGCGGAGCCTCGCCGCCGGGGCCCGCGCCCCCCCGATGAGCCCCCCGGTGTGCGCGGCACGCCGGACGGGTCGGGTGCGGCCGACGCCGCACGCCGGATTGGTCGGGTGCGGCTGACGCCGCACCCGGGGCCTCACGCCCCCTCGAAGCGCCCGCTGGCGTGGGCGAGCATCGTGTAGACCTTGCCGGTCTCCGAGGTGAGGTAGGCGTTCGCGCGGCGCGGGTCCTTGTCGGCGCGGGAGACCTCGCCGAGCAGGCGCTCGAACTCCCGCACGTAGCGGTCGACGGTGCGGCGGAACTCCGGCTCGGCCCCGTAGCGGCGGCGGATCTCGTCGAAGGTCTGCTGGCCCTGGGCCGTGTAGAGGCCGCGGGTGAACAGGTTCGTCTCGCCGCGCCGGTAGCGCTCCCAGAGCGCGACCGCGGCCGGGTGCTCGATCATCCGGGCGATGTTGCTCGAGATGGTGTCGATCGTGCCGAAGCCGTCGTCCTCGCCGGCCTTGGCCGCGGGGGCGCCGTCCTCGTCCTGCGAGGCCCGGGTGAGCAGGTCGGAGAGCCAGCCGCCGGCGCCGGTCTTCGGCAGGGCCGGGGGCTCGCGCCGCGCCTCGATCCCGGTGCGGGCCGGCGCCGGCGCGAGGCTCGGGGCCGGCGTCGCGGGCCGGCTCGCCGCGGGGGCCG
>NZ_QOWC01000105.1 GCF_003574465.1 Methylobacterium crusticola | reverse complement strand
TTCAACGAGACGGGCTCGTCGAGCCTCGACATCAAGGGCGTCAAGCTCGACTCGGACGGCCTCGGCCTCACCCAGGTCACCGGGGGCTTCCAGTCGGACGACGAGATCAAGGGCGTGCTCAGCAGCATCTCGTCGGCGACGAGCCAGCTGCGCGCCCAGGCCTCGACCTTCGGCTCGAACCTGTCGGTGGTGCAGAACCGCCAGGACTTCTCGAAGAACCTGATCAACATCCTCGACACCGGCTCCTCGAACCTGACGAGCGCCGACCTGAACGAGGAGGCGGCGAACTCGCAGGCGCTCTCGACCCGCAACTCGCTGGCGATCTCGGCCCTGTCGCTCGCCAACCAGGCCCAGCAGGGCATCCTCCAGCTCCTGCGCTGATCGACCCGGCCACGACCTGAACGACGCAAGCGGCCGGGGCCCACGCCCCGGCCGCTTCGCCGTGGGCCCGCCTCAGCGCTTGCCCAAGGTCCGCATCAGGTCGCCGAGGATGCGCCGGTTCTCGTGCTCGCAGAGCTGCGCGTCGAGGTAGGCCTGGACGGAGGGCGCGAGCCACCAGCTCATCGACACCACCGGCACCTGGAGCGACTGGCCCCAGACCATCGCGCAGCGCCGGGTCTCGGCCGGGGTGGCGTCGTCGGGCCTGCGCATCGACGGCTCGGCGAAGACGCCGATCTCGTACATCTGGGCGGTCGCCGCCCCCGGCGGGCGCCCCTCCTCCATCGCCGCGAGGGCGCGCACGACGAGGTCCGCGCTCTCGGCCCCGTGGCCCTGGCGGGTGTTCCAGAGCGCCTCGATGGGCGCCGTCAGGAGGGCGCCGGCCCGATCGAGGAACGCCGCGGCCTGGGCGGCCCCGACGAAGGGGGTCACCACCGGCCGGGGCGGCACCGGCCCCTCGCGGCGCGCGAGCTTCGGCTCGTTCAGGACCCACAGGATCAGCGGCACGACGCCCTTCTCGTGCAGCGCCTTGGCGACGTCGAGGGCGGTGGTCATGCCCGAATTCTCGAAGTAGCCGCCGTCGACCACGCGGTCGCCTTGCGCCCAGTCGCCCCGCACCCCGAACGTGCCGGCCGGCGAGATCACCGGGAAGCGGGCGCTCGTCAGCGCCGCCGTCGAGAGGCGCAGGTCCGGCGCGTCGCGCAGGGCCGCCTCGTCCAGGGGCCCCCGGGCGGCGGCCGGGCAATCCTGCCCCTCCCGGTCGGGCTCGGCGCAGGGCGTCGACATCGCCTCGAACAGGTCGTAGGCCGGCGTGTAGAAGCCGACGCGGGCCCGGCCGTCCGGGGAGACCCGGGTCGAGACGAGGTCGGTGGTGAGGAGGCGGCGCCCCGTCTGCACGGAGGTGCCGTTGAGGAGGAGGAGCGGCAGCCAGGGCGCGCCCGCCGCGGCGCCGGGCTCCCCCCGTCCCGGGTCATGGGCCGCCGCGTCCCGGCCCGCCGCGTCCCGGCCGGCCGGGTCCTGCCCGCCCGCCTCCGGTCCGCCGAGGTAGCCGAAGCGGCGGCAGAGGCCGCGGCCGGCCTCGCGCCCGCAGATGTCGCCGACCGAGAACGGGCTCTCGCCGCTCCGCGTGACGTAGTCGTAGTGCCGCTCCCAGGCCTGCTCGAGCAGGGCCGCGCGGTCGCGCAGCGGGAAGGGGCCGACCTCGAACGGGACGGGCAGCGCGACGTTGTCCCGGTAGGCCAGCCCCACGAAGGCCGGGGACAAAAAGTCGCCGCTCGCCAGGGCCTGGAGGCAGTCCCGCCAGGTGAAGGAGGCCTGACCGTCCCAGATCAGCCGGGCGCGGAAGAAGGTCCGGTGCGCGAAGCGGCAGGGCGGGCCGCCCGCGGCGGCATCCGCGAGGGCGGCGCGGATCAGCGTCACCCCGAGGGCACCCCCGGAGACCCCCGACATCGCGAAGATGCGCCGGCCCGGCTGGTCGGAGCCCGCGTGGTCGGCGAGTTCCGGCATCCGGTCCAGGATCTCGCCGACCACGGTCGCGGTCGCGAAGGCGGCGCGGCTGGCGCCGCCCTCCGCCGCCACGATCAGGGCCGGCGGGCAGGCCTCGCCCTCCCGGGCGCAGCCGTTCGCGGCCTTCCAGCGCGAGAGGGCGGCGTCGAAGTCGATCTGGCGCTGCGCCACCGGCGTCGGACCCTCCGGCAGAGTGCGCAGGTCGTGGAAGTGGCGGTTCGACGCCGTGAGCCCGGTGCAGGCCAGCACCAGGAGGAGGACGTAGGGCACGCCGCGGCGGTGCGAGGCCCGGGCGAGGGCGCTCAGGGGCAGGACCAGGCTGCCGAGCAGGAACGGCACCAGGGCGGCCCGGGGGATCCACGACGAGATCCAGACCGGGGCCACGTAGGCGATCGCGAACAGCGCGAAGGTCAGGGCCACGAAGGCGTGGGCGACGCCGTCGAGGAGCCGGGTGCCGGAGATCGACCGGCTCCGGTACACGGCCACCGCCTCGACCCGGCGGGCGAGCGCCGCGGTCCAACGCCGGCGCTGGACGACCGCGACGCCGTACAGGATCGCGGCGGCGGCGTCCGCGAGGGCGAGCGCCAGGATCAGGGTCCGGGCGGTGCCGGATTCGGGCAGCGCGTCGGCGTTCTGCAGGGCCGACCAGGCGCCCGCGAGGCCGATGGCCACCGCCGCGAACGGCATCGCCCCGAGGATGCGCGGGACGAGCCGGATCAGCGTCGCGTGCCGGTGGCGCAGGTCCTCGCTCAGCCGCTCCGCCTCGTCCGGCAGCATCGGCCCGCGCAGGTGCGCGTTGATCAGCCAGGACGAGCCGTCGAGGGTGCGGCGCGCGCCGTAATGAACCGGGAACGACCAGATCAGGAAGAGTGCGGCGAAGAACACGGTCCAGTACCAGACGGCGAGCGGCAGGCTGGTGTTCCACGAGGTGTCGGCCAGGAGGTTCTGGGCCTGGACCACCTTGCCGAACAGCACGAGGCCCGCCACCACGCTGACGACGCTGATCCGGCTCGCCCAGAGGATCCGGCTGGCGAAGAGCACCGAGGACCAGAACGGCGGCATCCCGGGGAACGGATCGCGGGCGGTCTTCATGATGCCTCGCGCGGCAAGTTCGCGATGATCTGCCCCGATACTGCGCCTGGAGTGGCCGCGGGGCCACCGCGGCGCGCCGCCCGAGGTGCGCTGGCGCACCTGCGGACCGGGCCGGGCCCGCACCGGCCGGACCGGGCCGCGGCGTCGGGACCGGCCCGTCAGCCCGGCGGCCGCGCCAGGGCCTCGGGCTGCTTCACCTCGATCTCCACGAAGGCGATCGGGTGGTCGGAGCCGTTCATTACGTCGTGCCGGATGCCGGCGGGCCGGCGGTAGGACTGGCCGTGGGCGAGCGCCACCTCGCTGACGGTGTCGCCGTCGTGGATGCGCAGGATCCCGGGCGTGATCATCACCACGAAATAGGGCCAGGCGTGCTCGTGCCAGCCCGTGACGGCGCCGGGCGGGAAGTCCCAGCGCGTGATGCGGACGGCCGCGTCCTCGGACTGGATCGTGGGGGTGGCCGGGATGGTGCAGGCGAACGCCATGGCGGAGGTCTCCTCAGCGCGCCGATTCGAAGCCGGCGAGAACCGCCGCGAGGTTCTGGCCCAGGATCTCGGACAGGTAGCCTCCCTCCTGCACCAGCACGGTCGGGAGCCCGACCCGCGCCAGGGCCGCGCCGATGCGGCGGAAGCCCGCCGTGGTGACGGCGAGGCCCGCCAGGGGGTCGTGCTCCGAGGCGTCGAGGCCGAGCGCCACCACGAGCGCCCCGGGCGCGAAGGCCCGGATCGTCGCGACGGCGCCGTCCAGGGCCGCGAGGTAGCCGTCGTCGCCGGTGCCGAGGGGCAGGGGCACGTTGAGGTTGGCGCCCTGCCCCGGCCCCTCCCCGCGCTCGTGGGCGTAGCCCCAGACGAAGGGGTAGAACCGGGCCGGGTCGGCGTGGAGCGAGACCGTGAGCACGCTCGGGTCGGCGTAGAAAATCCCCTGCGTGCCGTTGCCGTGGTGGACGTCGACGTCGAGGATCGCGACGCGGTCGTGGCGCTGGCGCAGGTGGGCGGCCGCCACCGCGCTGTTGTTGAAGAAGCAGAACCCGCTCGCCCGGTCGCGGTAGGCGTGGTGCCCGGGCGGGCGGCAGAGCGCGTAGGCCGCGTCCTCGCCGTCGAGGACCGCCTGGCCGGCGCTCGCCGCGACGTCGGTGGCGGCGCAGGCCGCCGCGTGGGTGCCCGGCCCGATCGGGCAGGCGGTGTCGAGGGTGTGCCAGCCCAGGCGGCCGACGATGTGGCTCGGGTAGGTCGCGCCGTCACGCATGGGATGGATGTTGGCGACCATCTCGGGCGCCGCGCCGTCGAGCGCCGCCCAGGCGTCCCAGGCCTCGGCCATGAAGGCGAGGTAGTCCGGTCCGTGCACCCGGGCCCGGGCGTCGTGGCCGAAGCGCTCGGGGGCGGCGAGCGCGTGGCCGCCGGCCTCGAGGCCGGCAAGCAGGCGGTCGGCGCGCTCGGGCTGCTCGGTGGTGCGCTGGACGGTGCCGCGCACGAGGAAGAACTGCGGGTCGTGGCCGCGGTGGTCGTCGGTGTAGAACGCCTTCATGCCGCTCCTCCGGGCGTGGGGGACAGGGTGCGGGCGAGCCGGGCGACCTCGCGCCAGGCGACCCCGATGTGGTGGTCGACATGCGCCACGATCCGCTCCGGCCGGCCGGCCTCGATCGCCTCCAGCACCGGCTCGTGCGTGCGCGCGATCTCGTGCGGGTCGTCGTAGAGGCGCCCGATCAGCCCGATCACGAGGCGCAGCTCCGAGGCGAGGCCGTCGAACAGGCGCAGCAGGCGGCTGTTGCCGGCCGTCTCGCAGATCAGGCGGTGGAACTGGTAGTCGGCCTCGACGATGCGGGCCGGGTCGTCCCGGTGGGCGAGCTCCCGCATCAGGCCGAGCTGCCGGCGCAGGGCCGCGCGCGCCTCCGCGGTCAGGCGCCGGGAGGCCGCCACGGCGGCGTGGCGCTCCACGCACAGGCGCAGGTCGTAGAGCTCGTCGACGTCGGCGGCCGAGAGCGCGCGCACGAAGAAGCCGCGCCGCGGGCAGGCCCGGAGCAGGCCCTGGCTCTCGAGCAGCCGGGCGGCCTCCCGCACCGGCGCCCGGCTGATGCCGAGCTCGCGCGCCACCGCGGCCTCCGCCACCTTGGCGCCCGGCGCCAGGCGGCCCTGCACGATCGCGTCCGAGAGCCGGCGCGCCACCTGCCGCACGAGATCGCTCTCGGCCAGCATCGGCAGGCCCACCGGTGGGGAAAGTGCGCGCATCGGCCCTCCGGCGGGCATTGTGCAATGCGTAAGCGTCGATTGTCGACACTTTAATCTTGATCGGGGGGCGGGGCTGGGCCAGTCTTCCGGCGCGACCCCGGCCGGGTCGCCGGAGCCTGGAGGAGAACCCCATGTCGTCTCCCGCACCCTTGCGCGCCGTGCCCGCGAGCGAGGCCGCCCGGGTCCGCGTCGACCTCGCGGCCGCCTACCGGCTCATCCACCGCCTGGGCCTCGACGACAGCATCTACACCCACATCTCGGTCCGCCTGCCGGGGCCCGAGCACCGGTTCCTGATCAACCCCTACGGCCTGCGCTTCGAGGAGGTGACGGCCTCCAACCTCGTCACCGTCGACCTCGACGGGCGGGTGGTCGACGACCCGTGCGGCCTCGGCATCAACCCGGCGGGCTTCACCATCCACAGCGCCGTCCACGCCGCCCGGGAGGACGCGCTCTGCGTGCTGCACACCCACACGGTGGCGGGCGTGGCCGTGTCGTGCCAGGAGGAGGGGCTGCTGCCGCTCAACCAATGGTCGATGCAGTTCACGGACCGCATCGCCCACCACGACTACGAGGGCATCGCCCTCGACCTCGACGAGCGCGAGCGCCTGGTCGCCGACCTCGGCGACAGGTTCGTGATGATCCTGCGCAACCACGGCCTGCTCACCTGCGGCCGCTCGGTGGCGGAGGCGTTCAAGCTGATGCACAACATGGAGCGCTCCTGCCGGGCGCAGCTCGCCCTCCAGGCGGCGGGCGCCCCGGTGATCCGCCCCTCCGCGGCGGTGGCCCGCAAGACCGCCGGCCAGTACGCCGCGCACTACGACCGCATCGAGGCCTCCGGCACCGACACGGAGTGGGACGCCTTCAAGCGCATGCTCGCCCACAGCGACCCGGGCTACGCGGCCTGAGCCCTCCGACGACGGCGCCCGCCGGGACTCCCGTCCCGGGCGGCCGGGCGCCACGCCGACGCCGTCCGGCGCCGCCGACCCGCCCGCCCGCCCGCGCGAGAAAGGACCAGGGATGATCAGACACGTGGTGACCGGGTGCGCCCTCGTCCTCGCCCTCTCGGGGGCGGCCGCCGCGCAGGCGCCGAGGGCCGGCGGCGTCGCCAACGCGGTGATCCAGCCGGAGCCGCCGGGCCTGATGCTCGGGCTGCTGCAGAACGGCCCGACCCAGATGGTGGCCGGCAACATCTACGAGGGCCTGCTGCGCTACGACGACGCCCTGAAGCCCCTGCCGGGCCTCGCCGAGAGCTGGAGCGTGAGCCCGGACGGCAGGACCTACACGTTCACGCTCGCCAAGGGCGTGACCTGGCACGACGGCAAGCCGTTCGGCGCCGACGACGTGCTGTTCTCGATCGAGTTCCTGAAGCAGAACCACGCCCGGGCCCGGGGCAACATGGCCAAGGTCGCGAGCGTGACGGCGCCCGATTCCGGCACGGTGGTGTTCACGCTGTCCGAGCCGTTCGGGCCCTTCCTCGGCGTGTTCGAGGTCGGCTCGCTGCCGATGATCCCGCGGCACCTCTACGAGGGCACGGACCCCAAGACCAACCCGGCCAACAACAGCCCGGTCGGCACCGGCCCCTACATGTTCAAGGAGTGGAAGAAGGGCTCCTACATCCGCCTGGTCAGGAACCCGCGCTACCACGTCGCCGGCAAGCCCTACCTCGACGAGATCTACTGGCACGTGATCCCGGACGCGGCCGCCCGGGCGGTGGCGTTCGAGACCGGCAAGGTCGACATCCTGCCCGGCGGCTCGGTCGAGAACTTCGACGTGCCGCGCCTGTCCAAGCTCAAGGGCGCCTGCGTCACCGGCAAGGGCTGGGAGTTCTTCGGCCCCCATTCCTGGCTCTGGCTCAACAACCGCAAGGGGCCGACCGCCAGCAAGGCCTTCCGGCAGGCGGTGTCCTACGCCATCGACCGCGACTTCGCCCGGGACGTGGTCTGGAACGGCCTCGGCAAGCCGGCGACCGGGCCGATCTCCTCGGCGACGCGCTACCACAACGCCGCCCTGGCGGGTTACGCGTACGATCCCGCCAAGGCCAAGGCGCTCCTGAAGCAGGCGGGCTACAAGGGCGAGACCGTGCGCCTCCTGCCCCTGCCCTACGGCGAGACCTGGCAGCGCTGGGGCGAGGCCGTGCGCCAGAACCTGGAGGATGTCGGCATCAGGACCGAGCTCGTCGCCACCGACGTCGCCGGCTGGAACCAGAAGACCGCCGACTGGGACTACGACATCGCCTTCACGTACCTCTACCAGTACGGCGACCCGGCGCTCGGGGTCGCGCGCAACTACATCTCGTCCCAGATCACCAAGGGCTCGCCCTGGAACAACGTCGAGGGCTACGCCAACCCGGCGGTCGACGCCGCCTTCGCGGAGGGCGCCGCGGCGGTCGGCGACGACAGGCGCCAGGCGATCTACGACGGCGTCCAGAAGACGCTGATCGAGGACGCGCCGGTGGCCTGGCTGCTCGAGCTGCAATTCCCGACCATCACCCGCTGCACGGTCCGCGACCTCGTCACCACGGGCATCGGCGTGAACGACGGCTTCCGGGACGCCTGGATCGAGCGCTGAGGGCGGCATGGGCCTCTTCATCGCGCGCCGGATCGGCAAGGGGGTCGTGGTGCTCCTCGCCATCGTGGTCCTCAACTTCTTCCTGATCCGGCTCGCGCCCGGCGACCCCGCCCTCGTCATGGCGGGCGAGGCGGGGGCGGCCGACGAGGTGTTCGTGGCGCAGCTCCGGGAGAAATTCGCCCTCGACCAGCCGCTGCCGCGCCAGCTCGCCTCCTATGTGCGCAACATCGTCGGGCTCGATCTCGGCTACTCGGTGCGCCAGCAGATGCCGGTCGCGACCCTCATCGGCGACCGGCTGCCGGCGACGCTGCTCCTCACCGGCACCGCCTTCCTGATCTCGCTCGCCCTCGGCGTGCTCTTCGGGGCGCTCGCCGCGCGGCGCGCCGGCAGCCTCGCCGACACGGCGATCACCGGCGTCGCGCTGCTGTTCTACGCCACGCCCCTGTTCTGGGTCTCCCTGATGGCGATCATCGTGTTCTCGGTCCGGCTCGACTGGCTGCCGAGCTTCGGCTTCGAGACCGTGGGGGCCGGCTACGCGGGGCTCGCCCGCGCGGCCGACATCGCCCACCACCTCGTCCTGCCCGCGATGACGCTCGGGCTGTTCTTCATGGCGGTCTACGTCCGGATGACTCGGGCCTCGATGCTCGAGGTCATGGGCCTCGACTTCGTCAAGACCGCCCGGGCCAAGGGCCTGGCCGAGGGCGTGATCCAGCGCCGGCACGTCCTGCGCAACGCCCTCCTGCCGGTGGTGACGCTGGCGGGCCTCCAGGCCGGCACCCTGGTGGGCGGCGCGGTCCTCACCGAGACGGTGTTCGCCTGGCCGGGGATCGGGCGCCTGATGTACGAGGCGCTGCTCCAGCGCGACTACAACCTCCTGCTCGGCGTGTTCGTGGTCTCCTCCGGGATGGTGCTGGTGTTCAACCTGGTCACCGACGTGGTCTACCGCGTGGTCGACCCGCGCATCGAGGCGGCGCGGTGAGCCCCGCCGGGCCGGCGCGCCGCCGCGGCGCCCTCGCGGCCTTCGGGCGCCACCCCGGGGCCGTGGCCGGCAGCGCGATCCTGGTCGCCGTGGTGGCGGCGGCCCTCCTCGCCCCCCTCCTCTACCCGGCCTCGCCCTGGCGCATGGTGCAGCGGCCCTTCGTGCCGCCCTTCACCCTGGAGCGGGTGCCCCTCGGCACCGACGCCCTCGGGCGCGACATCGCGGCCGGGCTCATGCACGGGGCGAGCGTGTCGCTCGTGGTCGGCCTCGTCTCGACCCTGGCCGCCCTGGTGATCGGCGTGCCGCTCGGCGCCCTCGCGGGCTACCTCGGCGGACGGGTCGACGACGCGCTCATGCGCTTCACCGAGCTGTTCCAGACCGTGCCGAGCTTCGCCCTCGCCATCGTGCTGGTGGCGATCCTCCAGCCCTCCCTCTCCTCGATGATCCTCGCCATCGCCCTCGTGAGCTGGCCGCCGGTGACGCGGCTCGTGCGCGGCGAGGTCCTGTCCCTGCGCTCGCGCGAGTACGTCCAGGCCGCGATCGTGACGGGCCAGACCACCTTCACGATCCTGCGCCGCGAGGTGCTGCCGAACACCCTCTCGCCGATCGTCGTACTGGCCTCCCTGATGGTGGCGACCGCGATCCTGCTCGAATCCTCGCTCTCGTTCCTGGGCCTCGGCGACCCGAACCGGATGTCCTGGGGCTTCATGGTGGGGGCGGGCCGCACGGTGATCCGGCAGGCCTGGTGGATCACGGCCTTCCCGGGCGTCGTGATCCTGCTCACCGTGCTCGCCCTCAACCTCATCGGCGAGGGGCTGAACGACGCCCTCAACCCCCGCCTCGCCCGGGAGCGCTGAGGTGGACGCCGCCCCCGACGCCCGGCGGACCGCCGTCGCGGTCCGCGACCTGCGCCTCGCCCTGCCCGAGGGCGGCGACCGCGCCTACGCGGTCGACGGCGTCTCCTTCGACCTCGTGGCGGGCGAGATCCTGTGCCTCGTCGGCGAGTCGGGCTCCGGCAAGTCGATGTGCGCCCACGCCCTGATGGGCCTGCTGCCGAAGGCGGTGCGGCCTGCCGGGGGCACCATCCGGCTCGGCGACCTCGACCTCGCGGCGCAGGACGAGGCCGGCTGGCGCGACACCCGGGGCCGGCGGATCGCCATGATCTTCCAGGAGCCCATGACGGCGCTGAACCCGCTGATGCGGATCGGCGACCAGATGGCCGAGATGTTCGAGGCCCACGGCCTCCTCACCCCCCGCGCCCGCCGCGCCCGCGTCCTCGCCCTCGCCGAGGAGGTCGGCCTGCCCGAGCCCGGGCGCATCGTGCGGGCCTACCCCCACCAGCTCTCCGGCGGCCAGCGCCAGCGCGCCATGATCGCGATGGCGCTCGCCCTCGAGCCGGCAATCCTCGTCGCCGACGAGCCGACGACGGCCCTCGACGTCACCACCCAGGCCCAGATCCTGGGCCTCATCCGCGCCCTCCAGGCCCGCCGCAACATGGCGGTGCTCTTCATCACGCACGATTTCGGCGTCGTGGCGGAGATCGCCGATCGGGTCATGGTGCTGCGCCACGGCCGCGTCGTCGAGGCCGGCACGGCGGCCGCCGTGCTCGGGCGCCCGCAGGCCGCCTACACGAAGGCGCTGCTCGCCGCCGTGCCGAGCATGGACCCGCCGCCGCGCACGCCCCCGGGCGGGCTGAAGGCCGTGGAGGTGGCCGGCCTGGAGAAGACCTACGTCACCGGCGGCGGCTGGTGGCGCAAGCCCCGGCGCGTCGAGGCCGCCCGCGACGTCGCCTTCGCGCTCCACCGGGGCGAGACGCTCGGCCTCGTCGGCGAGTCGGGCTCGGGCAAGTCGTCCGTCGCCCGGCTGGTGATGCGCCTTATCGAGCCCGACCGGGGCACGGTCCGGCTCGGCGACACGGACCTGACGCGGCTGCGGGGCGAGGCCCTGCGGCGGGCGCGGAGCCGGATCCAGATGGTGTTCCAGGATCCCTTCGCGTCGCTCAACCCCCGCCGCAAGGTCGGGCGCATCATCGCGGACGGCCCGATGGCGCACGGCGTCGCCGAGGCCGAGGCCATGGCCCGCGCCCGCCGGCTCGTCGACCTCGTGGGGCTCGACGCCGGGGCGCTCGACCGCTTCCCGCACGAGTTCTCGGGCGGCCAGCGTCAGCGCATCGGCATCGCCCGGGCGCTCGCCCTCGAGCCCGAGGTGCTGGTGGCCGACGAGGCGGTCTCGGCCCTCGACGTCTCGGTCCAGGCCCAGGTGCTGGCGCTCCTCGAGGACCTGAAGCAGCGCCTCGGCCTCTCGATGCTGTTCATCACCCACGACCTCCGGGTGGCGGCCCAGATCTGCGACCGGATCGCCGTGATGCGCCGGGGCGAGATCGTGGAGCTGAAATCCGCCGCCGGCCTGTTCGCCGACCCCGAGCACCCCTACACGCGGGCCCTCCTCGACGCCGTGCCGGGGCGCCCGCGCCGCGCCGCCTGATGGATCCCGCCCGGCGGGCGCCGCGGCCGCGCGGCCCGGCCAGGCCCGGCGCCGGTCGGACGTCCCCCGGGATGCCGGGCCGGTCTACGGCCCGTTAACCATCCGGTGCGCAGTGTCCTGCGGCCCGGCCCGGGGATGCCCGCGTCGGCCGGGCCGGTTCCGCCGGCGAGACGTGACTTCGTTTCGCCGTGTTGGCCGTATAAGCTCTGCCGTGGTGAAACAGACCGAAGGGGGCACAAGGCATGCTCGGGACGATGACGGCCTTCCTGGCGATCCTGATGGTTCTCGCCCTTCGCAACCTCGCCAAGGCGGCGCTGCTGCCCGTCTACGCGGTGCGGGACATCCACCGCGGCCGCTACGCCCGCGGGCTGTTCCTGCTCTCCTGCTCGGGCCTCGCGGCCTGGACGCTCTGGGCCGTGACCCACTCGGCCCGGCCGAAGCCCGCCCCCGTCGCGGCGGTGATGTACACCGGCTGAGGCCCGCCCGCGCGCCGCCGCGGCGTTCTCCACAGGGAAGACGCGTCCGGCGCCCCGCGGCCCCGGCGGGCGCCCCGCCAGCCCGCGCCGCCCTGGCTTTCGCGGGCGCCAGGCCCCATATCGTCTCGTGGTATCTTCCCGGCCGTCCGCACCTTCGGCTGACGGTCCGCGGCGGTTCCGGCCCGTTTGTCCCCGTCACGGGTATTGGATCGGGCAATCTGAGAGGCCGCCATGGCCAAGACCTTCATCACCGGGGCCGCCCGCGGCCCGACCTCCGACGAGTTCAAGGCGCGCATCGCCCGCCTGTCCCGGGCCCCGTCCGCGCCCCCGCCCCTCGCCGAGACCCGGCGGAACATGCGCAACAAGCCCAAGCCCCCGGTTCCCGTGCCGGACGAGGAGCCCGAGGAGGCTCAGGAGACCCCCTCCGAGGAGGCGCAGGAGAGCGAGTGACCCCCGGCGGGCGCGCGGGCAGGACCCGCCGCACCGCAAGGCCGACGTGAGACCGCAAGGCCGACGTGAGACCGAGAGAGCAAGGACGATGTTGCGTTCGAAGCAGAAACCCAAGGTGCAGGATACCGGCTACGTCCTGTTCGACGTCTACTACGAGGACGGATCCCGCAGGTCGAACAGGCGGGTGCCCCGCGCGGCGCTCATGGGCCTCGAGGGCGACGAGGCGGCCCGCCAGGTGATCGAGGAGCAGGACCGGGAGATCGCCGAGAAGTCCGGCCGCCCGCCGCTGGCGATCACGCGCGTGGTGCGCTCGGCCGCGTAGGTCGGGCCGGGACGACGGCGGGGCCGCCCACCAGGCGGCCCCCGGCGGCGCGGCGGGCCGGGCGGTCTCGCGCCCGATCCGCCGGCCCCGCCCTCACACGACCTTGAGGTTGCCCGCCGACTGCTTGCCGCTGCGCCGGTCGGTCTCCAGCTCGTAGGAGATCTTCTGGCCGTCGGCGAGGTCGCGCAGGCCGGCCCGCTCGACCGCCGAGATGTGCACGAAGACGTCCTTGCCGCCGTCATCGGGCTGGATGAAGCCGTAGCCCTTCTGGCCGTTGAACCATTTCACGGTGCCGGTGCTCATCGGTATGTCCTGTATCCGTGGGGAGGGACGCTAGAGCCCGGAGACCGCGCCCACGGCGCCCCGAGCTCGACTTCTCGACAGGTTTGGAGGGAATTTCAGAGCACGCGCCCCGCTTCAGCTCGGGCGAGAGGCCCGGACATCCGGCCAAAGATCGATGGCTCGATCTAGGATTTTTCTGAAACACCGGCAAGCTCGACGGGTTCCCACGCGACGGGCCGGGCGGGCCGGGCCGGGCGGCCCGGCCCGCTCAGTAGATCGCCGGCTCCGGCACCGGGGCGCCGAACTCGGTGCGCAGGAAGTCGAAGTCGCAGCCCTCGTCGGCCTGCTGGATGTGGCGGGAGAACATCACCCCGTAGCCGCGCTCGTAGCGGGGCGGAGGCGGCGTCCAGGCGGCGCGGCGGCGCTCCAGCTCCTCGTCCGCGACCTCCATGCGGATCGAGCGGGCCTCGACGTCGATGCTGACGACGTCCCCGGTGCGCAGGAGCGCGAGCGGGCCGCCCACATAGGCCTCGGGCGCGACGTGCAGCACGCAGGCGCCGTAGCTCGTGCCGCTCATCCGGGCGTCCGAGAGGCGCAGCATGTCGCGGTGCCCCTCCTTCAGGAGCCGCTTGGGCATGGGCAGCATGCCCCATTCGGGCATGCCCGGGCCGCCCTGGGGGCCGGCGTTGCGCAGCACCAGCACGTGGTCGGCCGTGACGTCGAGGGCCTCGTCGTCGATGGCGCGCTTGAGGGAGGGGTAGTCGTCGAAGACGAGGGCCGGGCCGGAATGCTTGAGGAAGCGCTGGTCCATGGCGGCCGGCTTGATCACGCAGCCGTTCGGCGCGAGGTTGCCGCGCAGCACCGCGAGCGAGCCCTGGCCGTAGATCGGGTTCGAGAGCGGGCGGATCACGTCGTCGTCGTGGACCCTGGCGCCCGCGATGGCCTCGCCGAGGGTCCCGCCCGTGACCGTCAGGCAGTCGAGGTGCAGGTGCTCGCGGATCTCGCCCATCAGCGCCCGGATGCCTCCGGCGTAGAAGAAATCCTCCATCAGGTAGGTGTTGCCGCTCGGGCGCACGTTGCCGATCACCGGCACCCGCCGGCTGTAGCGCTCGAAATCGTCGAGCCCGACGGCGTGGCCGGCGCGGCGCGCCATGGCGATCAGGTGGATGATGGCGTTGGTCGAGCAGCCCATCGCCATCGCGACCGCGATGGCGTTCTCGTAGGCCTCGCGGCTCTGGATGCGCCGGGGCGTCAGGTCCTCCCAGACCATGTCGACGATCCGCCGGCCCGATTCCGAGCACAGGCGGATGTGCCCGGCATCCGCCGCCGGGATCGAGGAGCCGCCGGGCAGCACCATGCCGACCGCCTCGGCGATCGCCGTCATGGTGGAGGCGGTGCCCATGGTCATGCAGGTGCCGTAGGAGCGGGCGATCCCGCCCTCGATCCCGAGCCAGTCCTGGTCGGTGATCCTGCCGGCGCGCAGCTCGTCCCAGTACTTCCAGCTGTCCGAGCCCGAGCCCAGGACCTTGCCCTGCCAGTTGCCCCGCAGCATCGGCCCGGCCGGGACGTAGATCGCCGGCAGGTCCATGCTGGTGGCGCCGAGCAGCAGGCCGGGCGTGGACTTGTCGCAGCCGCCCATCAGGACCGCGCCGTCGACCGGGTGGGAGCGCAGCAGCTCCTCGGTCTCCATCGCCAGCATGTTGCGGTAGAGCATGGTGGTCGGCTTGACGAAGCTCTCCGACACCGAGAGGGCCGGCAGCTCCACCGGGAAGCCCCCCGCCATCAGGATGCCGCGCTTCACGTCGTCGACGCGGTGCTTGAAGTGGGCGTGGCAGGGCTGGAGGTCCGACCAGGTGTTGATGATCGCGATGACGGGCTTCCCCTGCCACTCCTCGGGGGCGTAGCCCATCTGCATCGCCCGCGAGCGGTGCCCGAAGGAGCGCAGGTCCGCCGGCCCGAACCAGCGCGCCGAGCGCAGGGAGGCCGGGTCGCGGCGCACGCGGCGCGGGCCGTCCGGGATGGCACCGGGCTCGAGGGCCGGGGGGCTGAGCGGTTCGCGGGCCATGACGGGTGAACTCCCTCGGGTGGACGGGGCCCGGCGCCGGGGCCGGGCGGATGGCGGTGGCGCGGGCTGCCCGCGTGCGCCCCCGGACCCGCGCCTCGCGGCATCCGGGGGCGCGCGGCGTACCTCAGGTCTGGAGGCCCCACCTCTGCACGGTGCGGCGCTCGATGGTGCGGAAGATCAGGTTCTCGACCACGAGGCCGATGATGATGACCGTGAGCAGGCCGGCGAACACCGCCGGTATGTCGAGGAGGTTGCGGTTCTCGAAGATGAACCAGCCGAGGCCGCCCTGGCCGGACGAGACCCCGAAGACGAGCTCCGCCGCGATCAGGGTGCGCCAAGCGAAGGCCCAGCCGATCTTCAGGCCGGTCAGGATCGACGGGAAGGCCGCCGGGATCAGGATCTTGGCGACGTAGGGCAGGCCCTTGAGCCCGTAGTTGCGCCCCACCATCCGGAGCGTCTGCGACACGCCGCGGAAGCCCGAATGGGTGTTGAGCGCCACCGCCCACAGGACGGAGTGGATCAGCACGAAGACGAGGCTGCCGTTGCCGAGCCCGAACCAGATCAGCGCCAGGGGCAGGAGCGCGATGGCCGGCAGCGGGTTGAACATCGCCGTCATCGTCTCGAGGAAGTCCGTGCCGATGCGCGTCGAGATCGCCAGCATGGTGAGCGCCGCGGCGAGCAGGATGCCGGCGGCGTAGCCCATCAGCAGGACCTTCAGCGACGTGGCGGCCCGGTTCGGGATCGTGCCGTCCGCGGTCTGCTCGTAGAGCGTCGCCACGGTGTCGGAGAAGGTCGGGAACAGGAGCGGGTTGTCGAGGAAGCGCGCGTAGATCTCCCAGACCAGCGCGAGCCCGACGATGATGGCGGTCTTGCGGACGAAGCCGCTGTTCCAGAGGATCTCGGCGGTGCCGAGCTGGCGCTCGACGACGCCGTCGGCGGCCGGGGCCGCCTCGCTCATGATGATCCGGGCCTGCATGCTGGCGGTCATGGCGTCACTCCCGGTGGTCGTCGTCTGCGAACAGTAGCTCGTGGATGTGCTTCTCGAGCTGGCCGGCGCTGCCGTCCTGCGGCGAGACCCGGTCCACGTCGTGCACCTCGGCCTTGACGCGGCCCGGATGGGGCGAGAGCAGCAGGATGCGGTTGCCGATCTTGATCGCCTCGGCGATCGAGTGGGTCACGAACAGGACCGTGAACTTCGTCTCCTCCCAGAGCTGCAGCAGCTCGTCCTGGCAGGTCCGTCGGGTGAGGGCGTCGAGGGCCGCGAAGGGCTCGTCCATCAGCAGGATGTCGGGCTCCATCGCCATGCCGCGGGCGATCGCCACCCGCTGCTTCATGCCCCCCGACAGGGTGTGGGGATAGCTGTCGAGGGCGCGCGTCAGGTTGACCTTCTCGATGTAGCCGCGCGCCCGCTCCTCGGCCTGCCGGCGCGTCATCCGGCGGGCGTTGAGGAGCGGGAACATCACGTTCTCGAGCACCGTCTTCCAGGGCAGGAGCTGGTCGAATTCCTGGAACACCATCATGCGGTCGGCGCCCGGCTCCTTCACCACCCGGTCCTTGATCCGGATCTCGCCCTCGCTCGGGTGCAGGTAGCCGCCCACCGCCTTCAGCAGGGTGGACTTGCCGCAGCCCGAGGGCCCGAGGAGCACGAAGCGGTCGGAGGTGTCGACCTTGAAGCTGACGCGCTCGGTCGCGGTGACCAGCACGTTGGGCGTCTTGTAGCGCAGCGTGACGCCGCGGACGTCGAGGAGCGCGCTCATGGCGTGCCTGTCCTGGTCGGAGTGCGGGAGGGAGCGGGGGTCAGCTGCCGCCGAGGTCGTGGGCGACCGGCAGGTAGTAGTCGGTCCAGGCCTTCGGCCTGGTGCGCAGGGTGCCGATCCGGCCGAGATGCTCGGCGAACTTCATCGTGCCCTGGGGCTGGAGGTTGAACTCCATCATGCCGGGCTCCCCGAGCCAGCCGAGCAGGTCCTCGACGCCCGCCTTGTCGCCGGTCACCTCGCGGTAGATCTCCACCGCCGCCCGGGTGTCCCGGCGGATGAAGTCCTGTGCCTCCTGCGAGGCGGCCCGCACGGCCTCCACGATCCTCGGGTTGGCCTCCGCGAACTTCGTGGTGGTGAAGAACTGGCCCTGCGTCAGCGGCCCGCCGATGATGTCGGGCGACTGCGCCACGACGTGGGCGCCCGGCACCGATTTCAGCTCGACGTACTGGAAGGGCGGCGCCGCGAAGTGCGTCTTGATCTCGTGGGTCGGGTTGAGCAGCGCGATGGCGGCGTCCGGGTGCCCGAGCTGCACCGTGTTGGCGTCGAGCCTGCCCGACTGGTCCGGGCCGTAGAGCTGGGCGGCGGCCATCTGGAGCAGGATCGCCTGGGTCGAGACCTTGACGGTCGGCACCGCGATCTTGTCGCCGGGTCCGATGTCCTTGAGGCTGCGGATCTTGGGGTCGCGGCTCACCAGGATGAGCGGCAGGGCCGAGGTCGCCACGATGCCCTTGACGCCGCCGCGGGTGCGGTCCCAGAGCAGCAGCAGGTTGCCGACCCCGGTGTTGACGATGTCGACGTTGCCGGCGAGCAGCGCGTCGGTCTGGTTGCCGCCGCCGCTGAAGGTGATCCACTTCGTCCTCACGCCCGGCACCCCGAGGCGCGCCGCGTGCTTCTCGATCAGCCCCTGCTTCTCGATGACGTGGGTCGGCAGGTAGATGATGCCCGGCTGGCGCGTGATCCCGATCTCGGATTTCTGCTGGGCCCGCGCGCTCCCGGCCGCGGCGAGGAGCCCGAGGGCGGCGAGCGCGCCCGCGCCGAGCCGGCGGGATGCGGCGCGCCCGCGGCGCGCGCCGGGCCCCCGGGCCGCGGCGAGCCTACTCCTCGCGGCGAGCCGCGCGGCGAGCTGGAACATGGGACGTTCTCCCGGTGCCGCGCGGCGGCCCTCTCGCGGCCGGATCTTCCGCCGGCCTGACGCCGCCACTAAAATGGTAATGTATTAGTATGTCAACCTCGATCCCGGTGTGCTAAGGCGGATCCGGGGCCGGCATCGGCCCCGGCGTTACCGAGTGCCCGCCATGAATGCCGTCTTCGCCGGCGCCCAGCGCCTCCGCGACCGCTCGCGGCACGCCGCGCCGCAGGTCTTCGACCTCATCCGGGAGAAGATCGTCGCCCTCGAGCTCGCGCCCGGCACCGTCCTGTCGCGCACCGAGCTCCAGGCGAGCTTCGGCCTCAGCGCCACGCCGATCCGCGACGCGCTCCTGCGGCTTCAGGAGGAGGGACTGGTCGACATCTTCCCTCAGGCGGCGACGGTGGTGAGCCGGATCGACCTCGCGGGGGCGCGCCAGGCCCAGTTCCTGCGCCGGGCCATCGAGCAGGAGGTGGTCCGCACCCTGGCGGCGCGGCCCGACCGGGCCCTGCTCGCGCGCCTGGGCGGCCTCGTCGCCGAGCAGGAGGCCTTCGCGGAGGCCGACGACTTCGCCCGGCTCGCGGCGAGCGACGAGGCCTTCCACCGCACCCTGTGCGAGGCGGCCGAGGTGCCGGACCTGTGGGACCTCATCCGCCGCGAGAGCGGCCACATCGACCGCCTGCGCCGCCTGCACCTGCCCGTCGCCGGCAAGGCGCGCCAGATCATCGCCGACCACCGCGGCATCGTGGCGGCCCTGGTCGAGGGCGCGCCCGAGCGCGCCCAGGAGCGGCTGCGCGACCACCTCTCGAAATCCATCGCGCTCGGCGACGAGATCCGGGCGCGCTGGCCGTCCTACTTCGCGTGAGCGGCGCGGGCGGCCCCCGGATCCCGGAGCCGCCCGCGCCGCTCACGCGATCCGCCGGCGGGCGCCGCGCCCGCCGCCCGTCCCGGACCCGGAGCCCGGCCCATGACCCCCGACGACACCCCCGGCCACGACACACCCGGCCATGACACACCCGGCCATGACACCTTCGACCCCGCCGCCGCCGCGGCGGCGCTCCTCGCCGCGCGCCGCACGGGCGCGCGGCTCGCGGCGCTGCCGGAACCCGGCCGCCCCGCCACGGAGGCCGAGGCCTACGCGGTCCAGGACGCCGTCGCGCGCCAACTCGGGCCGGTGGTGGCCTGGAAGGTCGGGGCGCCGAGCGCCACCGCCGCGCCGGCGCGGGCCCCGCTCCACGCCGACACGGTGTTCACGACCGGGACGCTGCCGGCCGCGATGTTCCACGTCATCGGGGCCGAGGCCGAGATCGGCTACCGGCTCGCCCGCGACCTGCCGCCCGGGAACGGTCCCTACGACCGCGAGGCGGTGCTCGCGGCCGTCGCCTCGATGCACCCGATGATCGAGATCGCCGACACCCGGTTCGCGACCTTCGGCACGGCGGACCCGTTCAGCCAGCGCGCCGACCAGCAGAACCACGGCGCCCTGGTGATCGGCCCGGCGCTCGCCGACTGGCGCGGGCTCGACCCCGTGCGCCTGCCGGTGCGGCTCGCCGTCGACGGCCGGGTCCTGCACGACACCGTCGGCGGCAACTCCGCGGTCGACCCGGTCCGGCTCCTCGTCTGGCTCGCCAACGAGGGCGCCCGCTCCCTCGGCGGCCTCAAGGCCGGGCAGGTCGTCACCACGGGCTCCTGCACCGGCACCGACTTCGTCACCGCCCCGGCCCGCATCGAGGCGGAGTTCCCGGGCCTCGGACGCCTCGCCCTCGCGATCGCCTGAGCGGCCGGCCCGCCCACATCGCCTGGCCGGCGCGAAGCCGAAGGATTCCCGGACCGCGTGAGGATCGCGCCCGAGACTTGCCCCGCCCGGGCCGGAGGACCATCCTGGGCCCGGTAGAGACGCCCGGGGAGGCGACCATGCGAGCGACCCTCATCGCGGCGGCCGTGCTGACGGCCGCGGCCCTCGCCGGCGCGGCCCTCGCCGCCGCGGCACCGGCCCGGGCCGAGGAGGAGGCGGCGTCGCTCGCCGCGCGGCGCGAGCTCCACGCGATCCCCTCCGTCACCCTGAGCGACGCGCAGTTCCTCAGGGGCGAGGAGGCAGGGACGCCCGTCACGGTCACGGGCGAGTTGCGCATCGCGCAGGGGACGGGGCGGCTGCCGGCGGTGGTGCTGGTGCACGGCTCCGGGGGCATGGGCCCCAACATCGAGGCGTGGGCGCGCGCGCTGAACCGCGCCGGCGTCTCGACCCTCGCGCTCGACGGCTTCACCGGGCGCGGCCTCACCGGCACGGCGACCGACCAGGCCCTCCTCGGCCGGCTCAACCTGATCCTCGACGCCTACCGGGCCCTCGAGGTCCTGGCGCGCCATCCCCGGGTCGATCCCGCCCGCATCGCCCTGATGGGGTTCTCCCGCGGCGGGCAGGCCGCGCTCTACGCCAGCCTCAGCCGCTTCCACCGCACCTGGAACCGGTCGGGCCTGACCTTCGCGGCCTACATCCCGTTCTACCCGGACTGCGCCACGACCTTCCTGGGCGACACCGAGGTGGAGGCCCGGCCGATCCGCATCCTCGGCGGCGCGGCGGACGACTACAACCCGGCGGCGCTCTGCGCGCCCTACGTCGAGCGCCTGCGCGGCGCGGGCCGCGACGTCGCCATGACGGTCTATCCGAACGCCGCCCACGGCTTCGACAACCCCCTCGGCGCGCGGCCGGCGGCGGTGTCGAGGGACGCCCAGACGGTGCGCCGCTGCTCGATCCGGGAGGAGCCCGGCGGCGTCCTCGTCAACGCCGCCACCGCGGCGCCCTTCACCTACCGGGACCCGTGCGTGGAGCGCGACCCGCATGTCGGGTACGACCCGGAGGCCACCGCCGCCGCCCGGGAGGCCGTGCGGGCGACGCTCGCGGGGGTGTTCGGGCCGGCGCGCTAGAGGCCGTCGCCACGGAGGCCGTCGCCACGGAGGTCGTCCCTCCCGTGGACGGCGGGGCGCGGGCCCCCCGCCGGCCTGCCGGCCCGGCGCCCCGCTACGTCGACACCGCGGCGTCGCCGAAGGCTTGCCTCCCGGACGGCTTGCCTCCCGGACGGCTTGCCTCCCGGACGGCTTGCCTCCCAGGCGACTTGCCTTCCGGACGACTTGCCTCGCCGGCCGAGATAGGCTGTGAGGAAGGGCGAACAGGGCCGGCCCGCACCGCACGAGCGACGGCGCGGCCGGCACCGGGAGGACACGAGAGATGAACCGATACGCCGCCGGCCTCTGCGGGGCCGCCCTCGCGCTCGCGGCCCTGTCCGGTCCCGCCGCGGCCCAGATCTCGGACGACGTCGTGCGGATCGGGGTCCTGACCGACCTCTCGGGGCCCTACGCCGACAGCGGCGGGCGCGGCTCGGTGGTGGCGGCCGAGATGGCGGCCCGGGATTTCGGCGGCGCCGTGAAGGGCAAGCCGGTCGAGATCGTCTCGGCCGACCACCAGAACAAGCCCGACGTCGCCTCCAGCATCGCCCGGCGCTGGTACGACGTCGACCGGGTCGACGCCATCGTCGACCTGCCGGTGACCGCGATCGCGCTCGCCGTCCAGGCGGTGTCCAAGGAGAAGCACCGCACGGTGATGATCACCGCGGCGGCGACCTCGGACCTCACGGCGAAGACCTGCTCGCCCACGAGCTCCCACTGGACCGACGACACCCACGCCCTCACGGCCGGCACCGCGCGGGCGGTGTTCGAGCGCGGCGGCAGGTCCTGGTACTTCATCACGGTCGACCACGCCTTCGGGCACGCGCTCCAGAAGGAGGCCACCGCGGTGGTCGAGTCCCTCGGCGGCCGGGTCGTGGGCACCTCGCGCCACCCGATCAATACCGCCGACTACTCCTCCTTCCTGCTCCAGGCCCAGAGCTCGGGCTCGGACGTCGTCGCCTTCGCGAGCGTGGGCGACGACTTCACCAAGGCGATCAAGCAGGCCAACGAGTTCGGCCTCACCCAGGGTCAGCAGACGCTCACCGGCTTCCTCGTCTACGTCACCGACATCAAGGGCCTCGGCCTGCCGGTGGCGCACGGCCTGACCTTCTCGTCCGCCTTCTACTGGGACCAGAGCGACGCGTCCCGGGCCTTCGCGAAGCGCTTCCAGGAGCGCACCGGCGCGATGCCGACGAAGAACCAGGCCCTGATCTACACGGCCGTCACCCACTACCTGAAGGCGATCGACCGGGCCGGCACCGACGAGGCGGCGGCGGCGAACCGGGCCATGCGGGAGATGCCGGTGGCGTTCTTCGACCGCCCCGCCACCCTGCGGGCGGACGGGCGCCTGCTCTACGACCCGACCCTCTACCGGGTGAAGACGGAGGCCGCCAGCAAGGGCCCGTGGGACCTCTACGAGGCGGTGCGCACCATCCCGCAGGGCGAGGCCTTCCTGCCCATGAACCCGGCCTGCGCCGCGGGCCAGAACGGGTGAGCGGCCCGAGCCGCGCCGACGCGGCGGCGCTCGCCCGCAGCGTCGACCTCCGGCGCCTGCCGGCGGGCTTCTGCGACGACCCCTACCCGGTCTACGCCGCCCTGCGCGAGCACGCGCCCGTCCACGTGTTCGGCGAGGGCCAGGTGCTGCTGACCCGCTACGCCGACCTGGAGCGGGTCTACAAGGACGCCGCCACCTTCAGCTCCGACAAGCAGGTGGAGTTCGGCGCCAAGTACGGGCCGTCGCCGCTCTACGACCACCACACCCGGAGCCTCGTCTTCAACGATCCCCCGCGCCACACCCGGGTCCGGCGCATCATCGCGGGCGCCCTCACCCCGCGGGCGATCGCCTCGATGGAGCCCGGCATCGTGGCCCTCGTGGACGGCCTCCTCGACGACGCGGAGGCCCGGGGCCGCCTCGACCTGATCGAGGATTTCGCCGCCGCGATCCCGGTCGAGGTCATCGGCAACCTGCTGGGCGTGCCGCGGGCCGAGCGCGGCCCCCTGCGGGACTGGTCCCTGGCGATCCTGGGGGCGTTGGAGCCGGTGCTCGACGCGGAGGCGGAGGCCGCCGGCAACCGCGCCGTGACGGAGTTCCTGGCCTACCTCGCGCGCCTCGTCGCCGACCGGCGCGCCCGCCCGGGCGACCCCGACAAGGACATCCTGACGCGGCTGATCCAGGGCGAGGTGGACGGCGACCGCCTCTCGCCGGACGAGCTCCTCCAGAACTGCATCTTCATCCTCAACGCCGGGCACGAGACGACCACCAACCTGATCGGCAACGGCCTGCACCTCCTGGCCGCCCGGCCCGAGGCGCGGGCGCGGCTCCTCGCCGAGCCGGACCTCGCCCGCAAGGCCGTGGAGGAGATCCTGCGCTTCGAGAGCTCGAACCAGCTCGGCAACCGCATCGCGGCGCGCCCCTTCGCCATGGGGGGCCGGGACTTCCCGGCGGGCACCCAGATCACGCTCTGCATCGGGGCGGCCAACCGGGACCCGGAGCACTTCCCCGATCCGGACCGCTTCGACGTCGGCCGCGACCCCAACCGCCACCTCGCCTTCGCGAGCGGCATCCACCAGTGCGTCGGCATGACCGTCGCCCGGCTGGAGGGCCGCATCGCCGTCGGGCGGTTTCTCGCGCGCTTCCCCGGCTACGCCCTCGACGGGCCGCCCGTGCGCTCGCAGCGGGTGCGCTTCCGCGGCTTCCTGCGGCTGCCGGCGCGGCTCGGCTGAGGCGGGGCGCCCGCCGCGGCCGCGCGGCGCGGCGGGGCGCGGCGAGAGTTGGGCCCCGGGCAGGATCCCCGCCGCCGCGTGCCGCGCTACATCCGGGTCCGAGAGGCGAGTCCTCACCGACGAGACGGGGATGTTGTGACGCGATGACGATGAACCGCCGCGCCTTCCTGGCCGCCAGCACCGCCGCGTGCCTCGCCGGCCCCGCGCCAGCCCGGGCCGACACGGCCCTCCTGCGCCGCCCGATCCCCTCCTCGGGCGAACACATTCCGGTGATCGGCATCGGCACCTCGCGGCGCTACAACGTCGAGCCGACGCCCGAGGCGGTGGCGCCCCTGCGCGAGGCGGTGGTGCGCTTCGCCGAGCTCGGCGGCACGGTGATCGACACCGCGCCGGATTACGGCCGGGCCGAGGAGGTGCTGGGCGGGATCCTCGCCGAGACGGCGCTGCGCGAGAAGATCTTCCTGTGCAGCAAGGTCGCGGCCGAGGGGCGCGAGGCCGGCGAGGCGCAGGTCGCGCAATCCTTCCGCCGGCTGCGCACGGACCGGATCGACCTGATCGCGGTCCACAACCTGATCGACACGGGCACGCAGCTCGCCCTGCTGCGGCGGCTCAAGGACGAGAAGCGCATCCGCTACCTCGGCGCCACCACCTGGGCCGAGCGCCAGTACGGCGACCTCGAGGCCCTGATGCGGGCCGAGCCCCTCGACGTGATCCAGGTGAACTACGCCATCGACGCCCGGCAGGCGGCGGAGCGCATCCTGCCCCTCGCCCGCGACCGCGGCATCGCCGTGATGATCAACGTGCCGTTCGGGCGCGAGCGCCTGTTCACCCTGGTGCGCGGGCGGGCGCTGCCGCCCTGGGCCGCGGAGTTCGACTGCGCGAGCTGGCCGCAATTCTTCCTGAAGTACGTGCTCGGTCACGAGGCCGTGACATGCCCGGTGCCGGGGATGGCGCAGCAGCGCTACGTGGAGGACAACCTGGGGGCGGCGCGGGGCCGCCTGCCGGACGCCGCGACCCGCCGCCGGATGGAGGAACTCATCGATGGCCTCTGATCACCGCGTACGCGCCACGCGCCGCGCCGTCCTCTGCCTCGCCCTCGGGGCCGCGCTCGCCGGCGGGCGGCCGGCCCTCGCCCAGGACCAGGGCGCGCCGGCGGCGGGCAAGCTCCGGATCGGCATCGTCGGGGCCGGCAACATCGGCGGCACCATCGGCGCGCTCTGGGTCAAGGCCGGGCATCCGGTCCTGTTCGCCTCGCGCCACCCGGAGGACCTCGCCCCCCTGGTCGAGAAGCTCGGGCCGCTGGCCCGGGCCGGCACCGTCGAGGAGGCCCTGGCCTTCGGCGACGCGGTCCTGCTCGCGGTGCCCTACAAGGCCTACCCGCAGGTCGGCCAGGGCTACCGCACCCTGCTCGAGGGCAAGATCGTGCTCGATGCCGGCAACGCCACCAAGGCTCGCGACGGGGATTTGGCGGCCGAGGCGGAGGCGAACGGAATCGGCGCCACCTCGGCGAAGTACCTCCCGGGGGCCAGGCTGGTGCGGGTGTTCAACGCCGCCGGCGCCCGGGTCTTCGGGCAGAACGCCCACCGCTCCGGCGCCCCGATGGCGGTGCCCCTCGCCGGGGACGACCCGAAGGCGGTCGGCGTGGCCGAGGTCCTCGTGCGCGACGCCGGCTTCGAGCCCGTGTTGGTCGGGGGCCTCGACGCGGCGCGCAGCTTCCAGATGGGCGGTCCCCAGTACGGGCGCGACGCCACCGGGGCGGAGGCGCGCAAGGCCTTCGGGCTCGCCCCGTGAGCGATACCGTCGACGCGGCGGCCGCCGCGGACGCGCCGCGGCGGGCCGGGCTCCGGGTGCCGGCCTGGCTGCGGCGCCTGACCGACGTGCGCCCCGAGGAGGTCCCGGCGCTCGGCTGGGCCTGGCTCTACATCTTCGCGATCCTGTCGTCCTACTACGTGATGCGGCCGATCCGCGACCAGATGGGGCTCGCCGGGGGGCTCGAGAACCTGCCCTGGCTGTTCACCGCCACCCTGGTGGGCATGCTCGCCCTCAACGTGCCGTTCGGCTGGCTCGTGCGCACGCTGCCGCGGGCCCGCTTCATCCCCCTCACCTACCGGTTCTTCGCCGCCAACATCCTGCTGTTCGCCCTCGTCCTGGCGTTCAGCGGCCCGGAGGCGACGGTCTGGATCGGCCGCGTCTTCTTCGTCTGGCTGTCGATCTTCAACCTGTTCGTGGTCTCGATCTTCTGGGCCACCATCGTGGACGTGTTCGACACCGAGCAGGGCAAGCGCCTGTTCGGCTTCATCGCGGCGGGCGCCACCCTCGGGGCGATCACGGGCTCGGCCTTCACGGCGGTGCTCGCCCGGGACGTCGCCACCTCGGTGCTGCTCGTCGGGGCCGCCCTGCTCCTCGAGCTCGCGGTGTTCAGCATGCGGGGCCTCGCCCGCCTGTCGGACGCGCTCACCCGCGGGCCGGGCGCGGCCACGCAGGCCATCGGCGGCAGCCCGCTCGCCGGCATCAGCCGCTCGCTGCGCTCGCCCTACCTCCTCAACATCAGCCTGTTCCTGCTGCTGTTCTCCATCACCTCGACCTTCCTGTACTTCGAGCAGGCGGGCATCGCCAAGCGCAGCTTCCCGGACCGCGGCAGCCAGACGGCGTTCTTCGCCAGCGTCGATCTCGCGGTGAACGTGCTGACCCTCGGGGTCCAGCTCTTCCTCACCGGCCGCATCGTGCGGCGGCTCGGCGTCGGCATGACCCTGGCGATCCTGCCGCTCGTCAGCGCGGTCGGGTTCGGGCTGCTCGCGCTCTCGCCGACGATCGCCAGCGTGGTGGTGTTTGGGGTGCTGCGCCGGGCCGGCAACTTCGCCATCGCGCGGCCGGTCCGGGAGGTGCTGTTCACCGTGCTGCCGCGGGAGGACCGCTACAAGGCGAAGAGCTTCATCGACACGGTGGTGTACCGCCTGGGCGACCAGGTCGGCGCCTGGTCGTTCTCCCTCGTGGGCGCGTTCGGGCTCGGGGCGACGGCCCTGTCCCTCGTCGCGGTGCCGCTCTCCCTCGCCTGGCTGCTGAACGGCCTCTGGCTCGGGCGCCGCCAGGAGGCCATGGCGGAGGCGCGGGCGGAGACGGCCGCGGCGGACCGGGCCGCCGAGGCGGCGCCCGGCCCCGCACCTGCGCGCTCGCCGGCGGTTCCCTGAGCGAGGAGACACCCGATTGCCCCCACCGAGCGAACGCGGCCTACGCCAGGCCATCGTGGAGGCCTGCCGGAGCATGAGCGCCCTCGGCCTCAACCAGGGCACCGCCGGCAACGTCTCGGCGCGCTGGGGCGACCGCCTCCTGATCACGCCGTCCGGCCTGCCCTACGGGCAGATGGAGGCGGCCGACATCGTGGATCTCGGGTTCGACGGGCGCACGGACCACCCGCTCGCCCCCTCCTCCGAGTGGCGCTTCCACCGGGACATCCTGCGCGAGCGGCCGGACGTCGAGGCGGTCGTCCACGCCCACCCGACCTACTGCACCGCCTTCGCGATGTGCCGCAGGGAGATCCCGGCGGCGCACTACATGATCGCGGCGGCGGGCGGGCCCACGGTGCGCTGCGGCGACTACGCGCTGTTCGGCACGGAGGCGCTGTCGCGCCACGCGCTCGCGGCGCTCGAGGGCCGGACCTGCTGCCTGCTTGCCAACCACGGCATGATCGCCACGGGCCCGAGCCTCGACAGGGCGCTCTGGCTCGCCGTCGAACTGGAGACGCTCTGCCGGCAATACGCCGTCGCGCTCCAGGTCGGCACGCCGGTCATCCTGTCGGACGCCGAGGTCGCGGAGGCGCTGGAGCGGTTCAAGTCCTACGGGCCACGGCCGAAGCCGGGCTGAAGGGCGCGCGGCCGTCCCGGCCCCGCGCCCCTCCGGCAGGGCCGGGCGGCCCGGGGGTCCCCTACAGGTCCATCTTCATGGCTTCCGGGTAGTAGCGGAAGCCGCCCTTGCCGTCCGCCGCGACGTGGCCGATGCCCGGCCAGGCGAAGTGGTAGGCGAGGACCGGGATGCGGTTCTGCGCCAGCATGGTCAGCATCCGGACCCGGGACTGGGCCGATTGCTTCGGGTCCGTGTCGTAGGCGAACTCGGTCAGCGGCTTCTCCATCAGGAGCACCGGATGGTGCGTGAGGTCGCCGATGTAGCAGAGGTTCTCCTTGCCGGCGGTGATCATGAAGATCGAGTGCCCGACCGTGTGGCCCGGGGCCGCGAGGGCCTGGATGCCCGGCAGGAACTCCTGGCCGTCCTTGTAGAACACCATCCGGTCGCGGTTCGGCAGCAGGTTCTTGCGCGCCGTGTCGAGGAACGCGCCGAAGGCCTGCGGCACCTTGGTGGGGTCGGTCCAGAAGTCGAAATCGGCCTGCGAGATGTAGTACTGCGCGTTCGGGAAGTTGCGGCTGCCGTCGTCGGCCATGCAGCCGCCGCAATGGTCGACGTGGGCGTGGCTCATGACCACGGCGTCGATGTCCTTCGGGTCGATGCCGGCCTGCTTCATCGTGGCGAGCAGCTTGCCGGTGGTGGGCCCGAACAGCTTGAGCGAGCCCATCCCGGTGTCGAACAGCACCAGCCGGTTGCCGGTGTTGAGGATCAGGATGTTCTGCTCGAGCACGGCGTTCGAGAGCGGCAGGAAGTTCGACGTGAGCTGCGCGTCCATCTCGGCCGGGCTGAGGCCGAGGAAGTTCGTGTGGGGATCGCCGAGCGGGAGCGTGCCGTCCGACACGATCGTCGCCTCGCCGTCGCCGAGGGGAAAGCGGTAGAAGTAGGGGCTCTGCGCCTTCAGCAGCGCCGCCTTGGCGCGGGCCCGCGTCGGGGTGCCGGCCGCGACCGCCATGGCGGCCGCGCCGAGCACGAGGCTGCGCCGGCCCGGATTCTCCAACCCGTTCGTCATGGTTTCCTCCACCGATTCCTTGTGCGCCGCGCGGGCCCTGACCTCGCGGGATGCGCGGCGGGATGCGGGGCCGGAACCTTTGCAGCGCCGTTGTCGGACAGGGCTCGCGGATTGTCAAACTCGCCCGCGGCCTCGAGAAGCCCCTGTGCTGGAGACCGTCAATATTGATCGAACGCTTCCAAGTCGTGGCCTGAGTCGTCGCATGACGAGCCGTCCGCGGGGCGCCTGCGCCGGCCGGGCCGGGCGGCGGCCCGGAGCCAGCACAGCGCGCCGCGCGCGGCCGCCCCCCCGCGGCCGGACGGCGCGCGCCGCGCGGGGAGCCGGGCATCGCCTTGGCGGCCGGGCGTTGACAGGCTTCCGAGCCCCTTCCTACACCCGGAGCGTCAGCACGGGAGGAGTGGCGCGATGCCGGACCACGATCACGATTACGACCTCGTGGTGCGCGGGGCCACGCTCGCCAGCGCGGCCGAGGTGTTCGAGGCCGACCTCGGGATCCGCGACGGCGTCATCGCGGCACTCGGCCGGAGCCTGCGGCGGGGCCGGGAGGAGATCGACGCCAAGGGGCTGATCGTGACGCCCGGCGGCCTCGACCCGCACTGCCACATCGAGGAGCCCTCCGAGGGCGGGGGCGTGCAGGAGGAGAGCTTCGCCTCGGGCTCCGCCGCCGCGCTCGCCGGGGGCACCACCTCGTTCCTGTGCTTCGTGCCGCAGTGGAAGGGGCACCCGATCGCCGCGACGGCACCGGGCTACGAGGCGCGCGCCAGGGCCTCCCTCGCCGATTACGGCTTCCACCAGATCATCACCGACCCGACGCCCGCCGTGCTCGAGGAGGAGGTGCCGGCGCTGGTGGCCCGCGGCATCCGCAGCCTCAAGGTCTTCCTGACCTACGATCCCCTGCGCCTCACCGACGGGCAGTTCCTCGAGGTGCTGGCCACCGCCCGGCGCCTCGGCGCCTTCGTGACGGTGCATTGCGAGAACTACGACGCCATCGGCTGGCGCATCCGGGCGCTCCTCGACGCCGGCCTCACCGACCCGCTCCAGCACGCCTGGGCCCGCCCCCCGGTGGTGGAGCGGGAGGCGACGCACCGCGCCATCGCGCTCGCCGAGCTCGTCGACCAGCCGATCCAGGTGTTCCACGTCTCCTGCGACGAGGCCGCCGAGGAGATCGCCCGGGCCCGGGCCCGCGGCGTGAAGGTCTGGGGCGAGACCTGCCCGCAATACCTGACCCTCTCCACCGACGATCTCGCCAAGCCGAACTTCGAGGGCGCCAAGGTGGTGTGCTCGCCGGCTTTGCGGGGCCCGGGCGAGCCCGAGCGGATCTGGGCCCGGCTGCGGGACGGCACCCTGGACGTGGTCTCGTCCGACCATTGCGGCTTCTCCTTCGCTACCGCCAAGCGCGACCCGGGCAGCAGCGGCTACGGCCAGGGCGGCGCCCTCGCCCGCCCGGACGGGATGCCGGCCTTCAACGCGATCCCGAACGGCGTCCCGGGCATCGAGACCCGGATGCCGGTGCTGTTCTCCGAGGGCGTCTCGGCCGGGCGCATCGACCTGCCGGCCTTCGTGCGGCTGACCTCCGCCAACGCCGCGCGCCTGTTCGGGCTCGCCGGCCGCAAGGGCAGCCTCGCGCCCGGAGCCGACGCCGACCTCGTGCTGTGGAACCCCGACGCCGAGCGCACGGTCACCAACGCCGACCTCCACCACGCCATCGACTACACGCCCTGGGAGGGGAGGCGCCTGAAGGGCGTCCCGGTGGCGACGATCCGCCGGGGCGAGGTCGCGGTGCGCGAGGGCCGCGTGCTGGCGAGCCCCGGCTCGGGCCGGTTCCTCGCCCGCGGGCCCTACGCGCTCGCGCGCCCGAGCGGCCGGGTGCCGGACGGCTTCGACGCGGCGGCCCGGCGCTGAGCCGCCCGGGGCTCGCCGCGGGCTGAGGAAGCGGCCCCCGGCGGGAACCGCCGCGGGC
>NZ_QOWC01000104.1 GCF_003574465.1 Methylobacterium crusticola | reverse complement strand
CCCTCAGGTTGGCCGGGTCGTTGTTGCCGGGGTCGTGGTCGAGGGGAGCGCAGGCCAGCACCACACGCGTGACCCGGACCTCGGTACCGGCCGGCAGGTGTTCCAGTGCCGCCAGCTTCAGGCGGCGTCCCCGCCCGCTGCGCCAGGTGCTCTCGGCCGTGTCCCGCCAGCGCCCGTCGCCCAGATGCGAGACGATCTGCCCATGCGGCCGGCCGCAACCCTCGCAGCGGCCCCTGGCGCGCCCGAAGCGGATCGCTGCCGAGAGCCACACCCAGTCGATGGGGTAGAAGTAGCGGTTCTCCGGGCGGATCGGCATCGGCCTCAGCCTCTCGCCGGCTGGCTGCGGGCGCGTGCCTGAGGAAGGTAGCTGTAGAAGGTGAACCGGCTGACACCCAGCCGCCTGGCGATCTCCGCCACCGTGATGCTGCCGGTGTCCAGCAGGGCGCGGCCCACCTCCAGGTCCGCCTCGGACAGCTTCCTGGGCCGCTCACCCTTGCGACTCCGCGCAAGCGCCGCCTTCAGGCCCTCTACGGTGCGCTCGCGGTTGAGGTCGAGGAAGTACTCGGCCAGTGATGATCTCGATCCGCTGCGTGTCGTTTTGCATCGGCGCACGCCTAGGCTTCTGCCTAGGTCGTTACAGTTGCGCCGCGTGTCTGGTCAAAATGGGGCCACTCCACTTCTCGAGCGCCTCAATCGCCCACGAGCGAAACAGGCATCCCGGCGGCGCGACGGCCATGGGAACCGGGTCCTTGTGATTGTTCGGCACCCCTTCCTCGCCGGAGACTTGTATCGCCTCCTCCGTTCGAAGAAGAGTTGCAGCGTGCTCGGTTCGCGGATGCATCGCGATGACCAGATCGAAATCCGTCCCTAATCGCTCGGACATGCCCCTCGTCAGGCCGGTTTCCATGTTGACCTGGACCCGGGGGAAAGGCCCTGGCGAAACTCGCGAGGATTGCCGTGGGTTGGGGCCAGGGGCTTGTCTCAGGGGCTCTGCCGTCCGGCAAAACTCCGGCAAATGTCGGGAGATCATCTGTTGCCCTGCGGCGGTCTCGTTGCGGATCGGAGACGAAACTGCAGCGGCGACATACCCCGCCAGCGCTTGAAGGCGCGTGAGAAACTCGCCGTCTCGGCGAAGCCGAGGGCGTCCGCCACGGCCTCAATCGATAACCGACTGTTCTGGAGGAGGTCGGTCGCTCGCTGCTCGCGAACCTGCTCCACCATTCGGTGGAAGGTCAGGGCATGGCTCGCCAGTTTCCGGTACAGCGTCCGCTCGGATAGTCCGAGCATTCGGCTCGCCTGCGTGGCGCTTGGAAAGTGCGGCGGTGATCGCACCAGGAGCGCATAGACGCGGCTCACGATCTCGTCGCTGACCCGCGCCTCGTCAACGAGGCGCGCGCAAAGCTTGCCGTAGGACTCCTCGAGAAGCGGGCTGGCCATCGGGAGCGATGCTCCCGCGACCCCAGGCTTGAGGATCCATCGGGTCACGGGAGCCTCGAACACCATGGGGACGCCGAGCACGGCCTCGCACTCGTGCCGTCCGTTGCTCGCGTCAAGCACCGTCTCGATCCGGGACAGGGGCGAGAGGGAGGGATGCATGTCGTTGAGGATCTGGGTGACGGCGCCGAGTGCTCGCTCCTGGGAGAACTCTCGGTAGCCCTGCGGGACATGCATGTCCTCGGCCGCCAGCGCGACGACTTCCCCGTTTTCTTCGATCAATTCGTATTGCATCAGGGAATAGGTCAGGGCCGTAAATGACATCAGCAATCGCAGCCCGGCACCGAACGTGCCGGCAGTCAGGACGGCGAGACCAAGCGGCCCGTAAGTCATGAGGCGGTACCGGAGTCCCATCCGGAACCATGCTCCTGGCATGTGCCGGGTTGCCTGCACGAAGACTTCCTGAAGGCGCAGTTCTTGGGCACCCGACAACACGCCATTCGGCTCATTGAGCACGTCGCACGGGATGCCTGCCTCCGACAGAAGTTTCGTCACCGCAAGGCCGGCGTCGCTAATCACGGATGCCATGATCCGCGCGCTCTGGTTCGGCAGGTGGATGGCGGCGAAAGAGTCTGGCCTCATGGGCATCCCTCCGCACGATGATGAATCCCAGTAGCTCCGAACTTCGACTCGGCAGGCACGCCGCGGTAGTTCAATTGGCAGAAACTGTCAAAAATTCGGCACTCTCCGATATTAGCGACGCCGCTGGCCCGTGGGAGAAGCCGGATACGACCAATCGACCGCAGAGTCGGCAGGGACAGTAGAGGGGACGCGATGAGGATCGCAAGACGTGCACTCCTGAGGTCGGGCATCGCCGTCGGGGCCACGGGTCTATCCGGCCTCCGTATGCCTGCACGTGCAGAGGTAAGAACACGGCCGCTGCGGCTCGGTGTCCTGACCGACATGTCGGGCCCCTATTCGGACATCGGCGGCGCGGGCTCCGTACTGGCCACCCGCATGGCCGTTGAGGATATCGGCGGTCGTGTGCGTGATTTGCCGATCGAAGTGATTACCGGCGACCACCAAAACAAGCCCGACATCGGGGCCGGCATTGCAAGGCGTTGGATCGATACCGGCGGCATCGACGCAATTCTCGATATGCCGACGTCCTCAGTGGCGCTGGCGGTTCAGCAGGTCACGCGAGAAAAAGGCATCGCGACCATCTTCGCCACCGCGGCGATCGAGAGCCTGACCAACGAGGAATGCTCCCCGACCAGCGTTCAATACGTCTACGACACCTACTCCATAGCCAATGTGACCGCTAAAGCCTCGATCGCCGAAGGTGGCGACACTTGGTTCTTCGTGACATCCGATAACGGTGTCGGCCATTTCATGGCAAAGACGGTCAGCGATACGGTTATCGCAAGCGGCGGAAAGGTTCTGGGCTCCGTGAAGGCCCCGCTTGGAACTTCTGATTTCTCGTCGTTCCTGCTGCAGGCACAAGCCTCGAGGGCGAAGATCGTCGCCTTCGCAAACGCCGGAACCGACACGATCACGAGCATCAAGCAGGCCCAGGAATTCGGTCTCGTGGCTGGAGGTCAGCGGCTTGTCGGGCTTCTGCTGTTCCTGTCCGACATCCACGGCCTCGGTGTTGCGGCCGCGCAAGGTAGCCTCTTCACAACGTCGTTTTACTGGGACGCCGACGAGGAGACCCGTGCCTGGTCGAAACGGTACTTCGCAAGGACGAACCGGATGCCGAACGACACCCACGCCGGTCTATACTCGGGCGTCACCCACTACCTCAAGGCGGTGCAGGCTGCGGGACCGGTCGGCAGCGACGCGATCCGCTGGATGAAAGCTAACGAGGTCAGGGATTTCTATGCCCGGCCCGGGCGCATCGGCCGGAACGGGCGGATGTACAAGGACATGTATCTCGTCGAGGTCAAGAAGCCTTCTCAATCCAAGTATCCTTGGGACTACCTCCGGGTGGTACGAACCTCGCCGGCGGGCGATTCGTTCAGGCCGGAAGCTGACAGCAAATGCAAGCTGCAAGGCTGATTGGACCGCCGGTGCACACGGGGGGAATACATGGTTGATCGCTTGAAGAACCGCGTCGCTTTCGTGGTCGGAGCAGGGTGCGTCAGCGAAGATTGGGGCAACGGCAACGCGACCGCGGTGCTCTATGCTCGAGAGGGCGCCCGCGTGATCTGCGTGGATCGCAGTCAAGAGGCCGCCGAACGGACGCGAGATCTGATTCTTGGGGAAGGAGGGACAGCGATCGCGCTCCGGGCGGATATCGCCATTTCCTCGACCGTGAGCGAGGCGGTCCATGCCGGTATGGAGGTGTATGGACGTATCGACATCCTGCACAACAACGTCGGCATTCTGGAGATCGGAGGGCCGGAGGAGATCGGCGAGGCGACCTGGGATCGGATCATGGACGTCAATCTCAAGGGCTTCTACCTGACGTCTCGGAGCGTGCTCCCAATAATGACGGCCCAGGGCGGGGGCGCGATCGTCAACATCTCTTCCGTCGCCTCGAACAGGTGGCTCGGGGCGCCGGCGACCACCTATTATGCATCCAAGGCGGCCGTCAACCAGCTCACACAGACGCTCGCGGTCCAATATGCGGCGAGAGGCATACGGTGCAACGCCGTGCTGCCGGGCCTTATGAATACGCCGATGGTGGTCGAGCCTTATCGTGCCCTCTACGGCTCTGTTGATGAGATGATTGCAGCACGTGATGCGGTTTGTCCGACGGGTAAGATGGGCACGCCCTGGGATGTGGCCTACGCGTCGCTGTTCCTCGCCTCGGATGAGGCAAAATACGTGAACGGGGTTCTGCTGCCGGTCGACGGCGGCCTCTCGTGCAAATGCTTTTGAGAGCCCCGTCAGCCGAGGTTTAGCCATGACGATTCTTCACGTTGCGGGTGTTGGAATGACCCCGTTCGGACGCCATTCCGGGGAGACCGTCCGCTCCCTCGCGTCTGCGGCGGCGTTGGAGGCTATGCAAGATGCCGGGTGCGGTCCGGCCATGGTGGACGCCGTCTTCTTCGGCAATGCCGGGCAAGGCGCGATGGAAGGGCAGCACTCCATCCGGGGCGAACTCGCTCTGCGGGATATCCCGTTCCGTCCGGTGCCAATCATCAACGCAGAGAATGCCTGCGCGAGCGCATCGACGGCGTTCTACCTCGCGGTCGCGCATGTCCGTGCCGGGCTCGCGGACGTGGCGCTTGCGGTCGGCGCAGAGAAGATGACAGGTCCAGACAAGGCCCGAAGCGCGGCCATATTCCAGGGTTCCTGGGACGTCCACGATGTCCCGCGCACGACCGCAACGCTGCTCGCGCTTGGCGAAGGGGTCGAAACGCCGCCGGAACACCGGGACACGGGACCTCACAGCGTCTTTATGGACGTCTATCAGGGCTTTACCAAGTTCCATATGCGTGAGTTCGGGACGACCGTCACGCAACTGGCGACCGTATCGTCGAAGAACCACGTCCATTCGGTCCACAATCCGCGTTCGCATTATCGGCAAGCTTTCTCGGTCGACGAGGTCCTCGCCGCGCGAATGATCGCCTGGCCGCTGACGCTGCCGATGTGCTCCCCCGTGAGTGACGGTGCAGCCGCGGCGATCATCTGCTCGGAAGCGGCGCTTGCGAAATTGAGCGGGGGGCGAGCGGTCCAGGTGCGTGCCAGCGTATTGGCCGCTGGCGGGCGGCGCAGGCCGGAAGATTATACGCTCGATTCCGCACATGTGTTGGCGCGGAAGGCCTACGAGGAGGCCGCAATAGGCCCTGGCGACGTGTCTCTGGCGGAGGTGCACGACGCGACGGCATTTGGCGAGATCCAGCAGGCCGAAAACCTGATGCTGTGCGGTTTCGGGGAGGGCGGGCCGCTTGCGGAGAGCGGCGCCACCCGGATCGGCGGACGCATTCCACTCAATCCGTCGGGCGGGCTTGAGAGTAAGGGCCATCCGGTCGGTGCTACGGGGCTCGGGCAGATTTATGAACTCGTCCTGCAACTCCGCGGTGAGGCAGGTCGGAGGCAGGTCGAGGGCGCTCGGGTCGGGGTCGCCGAAAACGGCGGTGGCGTAATGGGGGTCGAGGCGGCCGCCACCGCAATCACGATCCTGAGCGTTTGAACCGGAACGTCGCATGAACATCGCAAGTGTACTGGCGAACACGGCCAGAGCTCAGGGCGACGACCCTGCAGTCTTCCTGGGCGAGCGTCCTGTCTGGACTTATCGCGAGATGGCGCGCCGCGCGGCAGCGCTTGGAGGCGGGTTCCGGCGCCGTTTCGGCGTCACCCGCGGCGATCACGTCCTCCTCTGGGGGCCAAACAGCCCCGAATACCTCGAAGTCATGTTCGCCGCCTGGTTCGCCGGCGCGGCAATCGTACCCGTCAACGTCGCGCTTCACCAGCGGGAGGTCGCCTCGATCGCCGAGAATTGCGGAGCCAAGACCTGCTTCGTGCCGATGGCGAAAATCGGCGCGCTGGAGGCGTGCATGACCTCAGGGCCGCATGTACGCATCCTCCCTCTGGAGCGAACCGCCCTTCACGATCTGCACGGGGACGAGTGCGATCACGCCGAGATCGACATCTCCGACACCGCCTGGATTTTCTACACGAGTGGCACGACGGGGCGCCCGAAAGGCGCGAGGCTAAGCCACCAGAGCCTGCTCGCGATGGCGCTCGCGTATCTCGCGGACGTGGATTTCGTGTCGGCGCAGGACAGTTTCTTCCACCTCGCGCCGCAATCGCATGCAGCCGGGCTGCTGATGCTCCCGCACGTCATGAAGGGCGCGCGGAATGTCGTACCTGACCCGGCCGGTTTCGATCCTGACGAGGTCTGCCGCCTGACACGTGTCTTCGGTTCCGTCACGAGCTTCATGTCACCGACGATGTTGCGACGCTTCATTGCGTCGCCGGCTCTCGACGCGCACGTTATCGCGGGCACGCGAACCATTCTGTGCGGCGGCGCGCCACTCTACGTGGAAGACATGAAGCGCGCCTTGAGCGTCCTGGGCCCGAAAGTCTGGAATGGCTATGGCCAGGGCGAGTCGCCCTGTACCATTTCCGCCCTTCCCAAGGCCTGGCTTGCGGATACGTCCCATCCCGATTTCGAGCGCCGCCTCGCCTCGGTCGGCATCGCACGAAGTGGGCTCGAGATCGCCGTCTGGCAGGAGGACGGACCGCCAAGCCGAACCGGTGAGGGCGAGATCGCCGTGCGCGGCCCCATTGTGATGAGTGGATATTGGGGGAATGAGGAGGCGACCGCCGCGGCAATGCGCGACGGGTGGCTCCTGACCGGCGACCTCGGCGTGATCGACGCGGATGGCCTGCTCACGCTGAAGGGTCGGACCAAAGAGCTGATTATCAGCGGCGGCTCGAACATTTATCCGCGCGAAGTTGAGGAGGTTCTGCTGCGTCATCCCGGCGTTGCCGAGGTCGCGGTCATCGGTGCGCCGGACCCAAAATGGGGCGAGAAAGCCGTGGCCTATATCGTTGCACGTGACGAGAGCGAGGTCACTGCGGCCGATTTGGACACCCTCTGCCTCTCCAACATCGCGCGCTTCAAACGCCCAAAGGAATACCGATTTGTGCCGACACTGCCGAAAAACAACGCTGGGAAAATTCTCAGGGGAGAACTGTAGGCCCCATGCATTCATCGAAATTCAGAATGGGTGGAACACAGAACGCTCGAAGGTCGTGCTTGGTCGAGCGAATTTAGAACCGGTGGCGAGGCGGGATCGGAGTGAGTTCGGTGTTCGATGATGACAGGTTGCCGCCGCTCAACGCAAGCGCAATGGTGCTGCGGTTCGGCATTATAGGGGCGGTGCTCGCCTGTTCAGTTGGCGCTTTCGCGTACACAGGAGGCTGGCTCTCACCGGACCGGCTGACACCTGCCCGGATTGTAGCAGGGTTCGAGCAGGCGAGCGGGTCTCATCCGGGCTTTCGCCGCAATCACGCAAAAGGCCTGTGTGCCACCGGCACGTTCGAGAGCCGCGGCGCAGCGGCTCAGATTTCCAAGGCCGCTCTCTTCGCGCCGGGTCGCGTGCCCCTCGTCGCCCGAGTCGCCTTCGCGGGCGGGATGCCGTTTGTCCAGGACACGCCCGCCCAGGTCCGCAGCCTGGCGCTCCGCTTCCTGCCAGAGGGCCGGCAGGAATGGCGGACCGGCATGATCAACATCCCGGTCTTCCCGGTCACAACCGTGCGCGACTTCTACGACCAAGCCCAGGCCATGCTGCCGGATCCCGCGACAGGCAAGCCCGATCCGGCCAAGATGCAGGCGTTCGTGGCGTCTCATCCGGGCTTCGCGGCTGCGGGTGCGCTGATCGGTAGGCGGCAGATCACGTCGGGCTTCGCCGACACGACCTACAACGCGATCCACACCTTCCGGTTCGTCGCGGCGGACGGCGCAGTGACGCCGGTGCGCTGGTCTGCGGTTCCGCTAGATCCCGTGGTGCCCGCTGACGCGACGGGTTCCGGTGCGGACCCGAACGCGCTCTTCGATGCCCTGATCGCCCGCGCGGCCTCGCGTCCGGTACAATGGCGGTTGATGCTTACACTCGGGCAGCCGGACGACACGATCGACCCGTCCAAGCCTTGGGCCCCGGACCGCCGGCAGGTCGAGGCCGGCCTGGTGACTCTCGACCGTGTCGTGGCCGAGGATGGCGGCCCGTGCACCGACGTGACCTACGATCCGCTTGTCCTGCCGGACGGGATCGAGAGTTCGGGCGACGAGATCCTCGCCGCCCGCTCCTCGACCTATGCGCGTTCGCTACGGCTGCGGGATGGTGAGCAGGGGCAAAAAGCTCGGAGCGCGGTGACGCCGCGCGAAGTCGTTGGACGAGGTCGACAATGAGATCCGCGCAGCAGTTCTCCGCCTTCTCCCGCCTGATCCACTGGGCCATGGCGGCCATGATCATTGCCATGCTGTTCATCGGGGTCGGCATGGTGACGAGCCCAACTGGGCGCTACGCGGAACTCGTGTCTATTCACAAGCCGCTCGGCATTGCGATCCTGGCGCTGGTGGTAGTTCGGATCGTCAATCGCTGGGCCAACCGGCCACCGCCGCTTCCACGCTCGGTGCCGCAGCTCCAGCGAGCCGCGGCCCATACCTCGCACCTCATCCTCTACGGGCTGATGATCGCGATGCCGCTCGTCGGCTGGGGCATGCTCTCCGCGGCCGGCTACCCTATCGTGCTTTACGGGCCGCTCAGCCTTCCGGCCATCCTGCCGCAGAACCCAGGGCTCTACGCGGGGCTGCGCACCGCACATTCGGCGCTGGCCTACCTCTTGTTTGCAACCGTGGTGGTCCATCTCGGCGCCGCGCTCTTCCACGGTCTCATCCGCCGGGATGGCGTGCTGGAGAGCATGGCTTCAGTTGCGCCACGTCGATAATGCCGTGCTCGACGAACACGAGGCGCGTGCGGACAGCCGACCCTCGGTCAACGAGTTCCTCGCCCGCAAGCCGTCCCGCCCGTCATTATGGCCGTCGCGCAGGGCCGCGGCGGCCCTCGACGTCGAGAAATTCGCGAGCATGATCGCGTCTAGAGCATTTTCCGGCGAAGTGGACACCGGTTCGCCGCAGACAATGCGGCAGACTCAAGAACCTGGAGCAGCGGCCGATCGCAGCGTGATCGGATGCTGCTCCAGCGCCGCGAGATTGGACGCTCGCTCAGCGATCAGGCGATCGTGGGTCGCGACATCGCCACTGCGCAGAGCGGCCATAGCTTCCAGGATCACGATCGTGGAGAGCTGGGCCGGAGCGTTCAGGCGAGCAGCCTCCTCGACGAACTCCGCCGCCATGATCGAGGCGGCGGGAGCGAAGGTCGCCACCATGCCGATGCTGCGGCCGGCGGCGAACGCGGCCTCGAACATCGCTTCGTTAGGCTTGAGCACGGGGACCGGGAACTCGGCCGCCGCGCGCTCGATCGCCGGGCCGAAGGCAGAACACGGTGCGAGCACGCCGTCGGCCCCGCTGCGATGGGCATAGCGGCACAGGGCGACGAAACGCTCGATCGTGCGTTCCGAAAGGTCGTCCTCCCGCGCCCTGTCGATAGTGAGACCGTCGTCCAGGAGGCTGACGGTCTCGGCCTCGGGCCAAGCCACCGCGAAGGCGATGCGGGTGGGATCCATCGCGACCGACGTCGCGTGGAGCAGGACGATGCGTGGGCTTGCCATCAGGATGCTCCCGTGCCCGCGTGGTGCGGATTGCCCAGACGCGCTCTCCGGCCGAAGCTGTCTTCGCTGCGGCCGCTCGGGTGGTACTCGCAGCCGATGTGGCCGTCGTACCTGGAGGCCTCCAGGACCCGGAGAGCCGGCGCGAAGTCGATCGTCCCGGATCCGGGCTCGTGGCGCCCGGGATGATCCGCGATCTGCACGTGGGCGATCAGGTCATCATGCGCCGCGATCAGCGCGACAGGATCGCGACCGAGCGACACGCAATGAAACACGTGGAACAGAAGCTTCACGTTCAGACGAGCAAGGGCCGCGATCGCCTCGAGAGCGATCGCCGTATGTCCACGATGTAGTTGGCGATCGAGCCCGGCCCGATCGGTTCGATGAGGACGCCCATCCCCCGCACTGCTGCAGCATTGGCCGCGACAGAGAGGCTTTCCAGATAGGTGTCACAGAGGCACTCGGGCGCTATGTCCGTCGGGCGCACGCCCGCCATCGCATGGACGAGGCGGCAGCCGATTGCCTCGGCGTAATCGAGCGTTGAAACGACCGAGGCGCGGGAATCCGCGGCGCGGTTGGGCAGGGCGGCGAAGCCCTTCTCGCCACGTCACGGGTCTCCGGCCGGAAAGATGATCTGAACGGAGTGGAGCCCGTGCGCATCGCGCGGCGCCGCGATCTCGCGGGCTGGACGCCCGAAGGGGTTGGGATGTCCGACCGCCCGGAACCCCGCCGAGGACGCGGCCGTGAAGCATCTGGGAAGCGGCTGCTCCGTAAAAAACCTGTATGAGCGCTGAAACGGTGAACGAGTGGCGCCCGAGGCGGTGCCGCGAGGCTGCCCTGTCGTTCTGACACCATGCGGCTGATCGCTCCTGGCCGAGGCGGCCTATATTTTCGGTGATCTCGCGCCAAAAGCCGTTCAGTCAGGCCAAAGCACCCGGAATTATCGACCATTCCAGGCACACCTCACCGCGACACATCGCTTCCATGTCGGTCCGTCACGCCAAGGGCCGCGCCGCGAGGCGCTTGAGATACGAGATCCTGCCGCGGTGGATGTGGTCGACGCAGAGTTCGGCGAATGCCCAGCTGTCGCCTTTCCGCAGCATCGAGATCATTGTCGCATGCTGGTCAATCGAGGTCTGCGACCCATCGGCATCCAGGGCGCTGCTCTTCCGGATCGGTAACGTGATGTTCATGTACTGATTGACTAGATCCCGCAGATATTTGTTCCGACAGGCTTCGAAGAGCGTGCTGTGAAACCGGTCGTCCACCAGGTGAATGCCGCGACGATTTCCGCTCTTCACCTCCCGGGCGAATTCGGCGTTGAGGGCGATCAAGGTCTCGACGAGTTCAGGGGCGGCCGGAAGGGGGATCCGCAGCGCAGCTTGGCGCTGGATCAACTCTCGGACCTCGTAGATCTGCTGCACCTCGTCCTCGGTGAACGCGATCACGCGTGCTCCTCGGTTGCGCTCGCGATGCACGATGCCCTTCTGCTGCAGACGCATCAGCGCCTGTCGGATGGCATGTCGGCTGACCGGAAATCTCGCCAGAAGCGCATCCTCGACCAGGCGCGTGCCGGGCGCGAGGTCGCCGTAGATGATCTCTTCTTCCAGCGTATCAACGACGTCGTCCTCTCCCCCCGCCGAGACCTTCATTCCACCTGCTCGCACCATGCCGCTCGCACCGCGGTACCGCGGATGCCTCGTCAGCGTTCTGGCGCGTTTGCCGCCAGCCCTGCAACCGACAAGTTCGGCCTCAGGTGGCACGGTCGTTGCGGATGGCAGCTCGGGTCCATCGCCTTCGGACCGGCCCCTCCCGGAATGGACGCGTCGTGCCTCGCACGCCGCCTCCGCCAGCGAAGCAGCGGCGACGGCGGCGCGGACCCAGCACGATGATTATCGATATCGTCTGCGGAGCAACATCGTGATTGATGCGATTTTCGGCGGCGAATGACTGAAATTTAGGCCGGTTTCGGGATTGCCACCGCGATCGGGGCATATAAGATTATCGATAATTTAGCCCTCTAAGTCGAAGAGGGCTTCACAGCAAGCGCGTGGGCGGGATGGTCCGCCTGGCTGCATTGGACCGGATGGGATAGGCGCCATGCAGGGTGGTTGGAACACGGTGGATGGGATCGAACGCCGGATGGTCGTCTCCGGCGGCATGCGATTCCACACCGTCCAGGCGGGCTCCGGCGCGCCCGTCATCCTGCTGGCCGGCTTTCCACAAAGCAGCTACGCTTGGCGGCGCGTGCTGCCGCTCCTGGCCCCCCACCACGCGGTGATCGCAATCGATCTGCCGGGCCAGGGCGACAGCGATAAGCCGGTGGATGGCTTCGACACGAAGACCACCGCGGAGCGTCTTCACCGCCTCATCCGCGAAGACCTCGGCATCCCTCAATTCTATTTGGTCGGCCACGACATTGGGTCGTGGATCACCTATCCTTACGCGGCGACCTACGGCGACGAAGTCTGGCGCTGCGTGCTGCTCGACGGGAACATTCCGGGCGTCACGCTCCCGGAGACGCTCACGGTCGGTCCGGAGAACTGGAAGAGCTGGCACTTCCTGTTCCATCCGGTGCCGGACCTGCCCGAGATCCTGATCCGAGATCGGGAGCGCGCCTATCTGGAATGGTTCCTGTTCCGCAAGACCGCGAATCCGGCCGCCACCTTCACTGAGGCCGATCTCGCCGAATACGAGAGGTGCCTCCGCCAGATGGGAAATCTGCGCGGAACGCTCGGCTATTACCGCGCCATCTACGAGAATATGGCGCACAATGCCAGTTTGCCGCGTGTCCGCGTCCCTATGCTGGCGCTCGGCGGCGAAAGCGGATCTGCGCCTGGCCTCTACGAAGCGTTGCGCCCGCTCGGCGAGCACGTCGAAGGCGGCGTAATCGCCGAGTGCGGCCATTTTATCCCTGAAGAGAAGCCGGAGGAGTTGAGCGAGCGGATGCTGGCTTTCTTCGCCGCTCACCGGCGCTGACGCGCCGCCATGCACCCGCCCCTCTATCCTGCACGGACGGCGTCGTGACGCCGCCTGCTAGCACGACGGCCTTCCTCGCGACGGCGCCGTCCCGTCGGTCGCTGCGCGACATCGTGGCGGGCGGCGCTGCGCCCCTTCTGCTGCTGCCGGCGGTCCTGTTCGTCACGATTCTGCTCATCGTGCCGACCCTCGAGATGATGGTGGCAAGCGTGCAGACCCAGGACGTGACGGGAACGATCGGGCCACCACTGACCGCTCGGCATTTCGTACGGCTGGTCGACGTCCCACTCTATCGGGACGTGCTCGTGGCAACTTTGCGGATCGCGATCGTCACGGCGTTTCTGTCGGCGCTGGTCGGTTTTCCGGTCGCCATGGTGATCGCGCGCGGACACCCTGTCGCAGCGCGCTGCGTCAACGTGATCATCGTGATGCCGCTCGTCGTGAGCATCGTAGTGCGCGCTTACGGATGGCAGCTCATCCTGGCGAACGGGCCGAACGGCGTCCTGAACGTGATCGGCTCGTGGCTCGGCCTCGGGCGCGTCTCCGTGCGGCTTCTCTACAGCGAGACAGCCGTGGTGATTGGCTCACTGCACGTGTTCCTCGCCATGATGGTGCTGCCGCTCGCCTCCTCGCTCGCCCGTATCCCGCGCCGGCTGGAGGAGGCCGCCGCCACGCTCGGCGCCTCGAGCCTGCGGATCTTCTGGAAGGTCATCCTGCCACTGAGCCTGCCGGGTCTGTCGGTCGGGCTCACCCTGGTTTTCACGCTGACGGCGAGTTCCTTCGTGCTGCCCGTGATCCTGGGCGGCAACAAGTCCCAGATGATCGGCCAGTTGCTGGAGCAGCAGGCGACGGCCGTGTTCGACTGGCCGTTCAGCGCCGCCATCGCCATCGTCATGGTGTCTATGATCTTTGGCGTGAACGGGCTGTCGCTCTGGTTCATCAAGCGCCAGCTCAGCGCTGGTTCCATCGGGGTCGGGCCATGAGCGCCGACGAGCGGATGAAGGGCCCCTGGGCAGTCGCGGCCTATGCGGCGACAGGCTTGGCGATGCTGTTCATCCTGGCGCCAATCCTCGTCACCTTGGCCCTGTCCGTCTCGGACAGCGTATTCGTGACCTTCCCGCCAAAGGGATTCACTCTGGCTTGGTACGGCAAGGTGCTCAGCGATCAGAACTTCCTGGGCTCGCTTACCACCAGCCTCCAGATCGCGACGGCTGCGACCGGCATCACGGTGGTCCTGGGCGTCCCGGCTGCCTACGCGATCGTGCGCCATCCCTTCCCGGGCTCCGGCATCTGCCAGGAGATCGTCCTCTCGCCGCTGATCTTTCCCGTGCTGATCACCGGCCTCGTCCTGGTGAAGTTCTTCGCGGGTTGGGGGATGCAGAACGCCTTCCCCAACATGATCCTGGCGCACGCGCTCGTCACGCTGCCCTACGTGGTGCGGACCGTCACGGCAAGCCTTCTTCTCGCCGACCGCTCGCTCGACGAGGCGGCGATGACGCTTGGCTACAACCCGCTCCTGACCTTCTTCAGGGTGACAATCCCGCAGATCGCGCCCGGTCTCGCCGCTGGCGCGCTCTTCGCCTTCATGGTCTCGCTCGACAACTTCCCGATCTCGATGTGGCTCATCGACGCCCGGACCGTGCCGGTGCCTATCATGCTGTTTCAGAGCATGTCCCGGCTGTTCGATCCGTCGATTGCGGCGATGTCGAGCGTGATGATCGTGATCGGCACGCTCGCCGTGCTGTGCCTCGAAAAGCTCGTCGGTCTCCGGCGCGCGATGACGATGTAGGACGAAGGGGAACAGCATGACGACGGGTTCGACCAGAAGATCGTTCATCGGCGCTGCCACCGGCCTGGGTGCCGCCGCGGGCATGGGCCTCGCCGCACCCGCCGTTCTGTCCGGCCGCGCTTGGGCGCAGGGCCGGTCCATCAGCGTCGGCACCTATAACGGCCCGATGGCCGAGTTCATCCGCACGAAGGTCGTGCCGAGATTCGAGGCGGATCTCGGCTGCAAGGTCTATATCACCGAAGGGTTCACGCTGGCCAACATCGCCCTGCTGCGCCAGCAGAAGGCCAATCCGACCTACAGCGTCATGATGATGGACGATGCCGGCATCCCGATCGCCAGGGCCGAAAGCCTGATCGAGCCGCTCGACGCTGGCCGCGTTCCGAGCCTGAGGAACGCGTTGCCGCGCTACCTTATCAACGACAACATGGGCGTCGCCTTCTCCGTCTCGATCTGCTCACCCTTCATCAACTCGTCGCTGCCGGCAGTGAGGAGCTACGCCGATCTCTGGGACAAGAAGTTCCGCGGGCGCCTGCTCACCGTCTCGCCCAAGCAGGGGACCAGCGTGATGGTCCTGATCGCGGCGGCCTCCGTCGCCACCGGAAAGCCTCTCAAGGAGGCGCAGTACCTGATCGACAAGGGCTTCGAGAAGATGGCGGAACTCAAGCCCAATATCATGACAGTCTACGACAACAATGTAAGCGCGATCCTTCAGGTCGCATCTGGCGAGGCCGATGCCGGCGTGGTGGAATTCTCCAAGTACATCGCGCCCTATACGGTCAAGGGCGCGGCGGTCGAGCAATGCTTTCCCAATGAGGGTGTGTTCGGCGGGGTGAACTGCATGACGCTCGTCAAGGGTGCACCCGATCGGGAACTCGGCGAGGCCTTCATCAGTCGCATGCTCGAACCCAGCGTGCAGAAAGCCCTGTCCGAGGAGATCTACGCCGCCCCGACCGTGCGCGGCGTCGAAGTCAACCCGAAGATCGCGCCTCGCATTGCCTACCCCGAGACACGCATAGAGGAGCTCAACCTCTGCATGATCGACTGGAGCTTCATCAATCCGAAGCGCAGCGAGATCGTTGAGAAGCTCAACCGCATTCTCGGATCCTGAGCGATGCGGCTGGCGTCGGTCGATGTCGAGATCCGCGGGCTGACCAAGGCCTACGGATCCAATCTGGCGGTCAACAATCTCTCCTGCGCGATCGGGAGAGGCGAGATGGTCGCGTTCCTGGGGCCGAGCGGATGCGGCAAGACGACGGCGCTCAGGATGATTGCCGGTCTCGTGACGCCCACCGCCGGCGACATCGTAGTCGGCGGCCGCTCGATGGCTGGCCTCGCCGTCCACAAGCGCAACATCGGCATGCTGTTTCAGAGCTACGCGCTCTTCCCGCACCTGACGGTGGCGCAGAATATTGCTTTCGGGCTCCAGGCCCGCCGGCTCCCCCGGAGCGAGATCGGCAGCCGGGTCGCGGAGGGCATGAGGCTGACGCGGCTCGAAACCTTCGCGGATCGCCTGCCGTCGGCGTTGTCCGGCGGTCAGCAGCAGCGTGTCGCGCTAGCGCGGGCGCTCGTCATCGAGCCGAGCGTGCTTCTCCTCGACGAGCCGCTCGGCGCGCTCGACAAGAACCTGCGGGAGGCGATGCAGCTCGAGCTGCGTCAGATCCAGCAGCGGCTCGGGATCACGAGCATCATCGTCACCCACGATCAGGACGAGGCCATGACCTTGGCCGACAGGATCGTCATCATGCGCAACGGATGCCTGGAGCAAGTGGGCGCTCCCGCCGAGGTCTACAGCCATCCGACCTCGCGCTTCGTCGCCGAGTTCCTCGGTACGGCCAACTTCCTGAAGGGAACGCTGGTGGATCGCCAGGATGACGGGGCGGCGGTGAGCGTTGGTGGCCGGGTGGTTCGGACGCCGGCGGCAGAGGCCGCGCAGGGGGACGAGGTGACGATCTTCGTCCGGCCCGAGGACATCGCCGTGTCGACGGGCGGCGAGTGGCCACGATCGCGTGATGGCCACTGGAACGATGCTCCGGCAACGATCGACAAGGTGAGCTTCCGGGGCCCGGTCACGGTAATCCACCTGACGCTGGATGCGGGCGGCCCCTTCGTCGCGCTCCTCAAGAACGAGCGCGTCACGTCGAGCGCCGTCGCGTTCCAGACCGGCGACAAGGTGCTCGCGTCCTGGCGCGCGTCGAGCAGTAGCGTCCTGCGCGGCGCGTCTTTATCGCCCTCCGCCTGAGCACAGGTTTCGTCAGCAGATCCGCTTCGCCGCGCGCATTGTCGGCCCGCGCGGATCAACCGAAGGCTTCATTACGCCCATGCCCCGCTTCGCCCTGTCCGTCGATATCGGCGGAACCTTCACCGACTTCGTCCTGCAGGATCGCGAGCGCCGCATGGTCTTCACCGACAAGGTGCTGACGACGCCCAATGCGCCGGAACAAGCGATCTTTGCGGGAATGGATCTACTGGCCGAACGCTCCGGCCTGACGCCCGCGTCGTGCGATCTCTTTCTTCATGCGACGACGATCATCACAAACGCCGTCATCGAGCGAAAGGGCCGCGACTTCATCTTCGTCTATACGGAAGGCTTTCGCACGACTCTAGAGACGGGCCGCGAGCATCGTTACGACCTCACGAACCTGAAGCTCCGGTTTCCAGAACCGCTGGCCAGGGACGACCTCAAAGTCTCCGTCGCCGAACGCGTGTCTGCTCTGGGCGAGATCGTCCAGTTCCCTTCCTGTGAAACGGTTGTCTCCGATATCGAGCGGCTCGTCGCGCAGACCGGCGTCAAGAACTTCGCCGTGTGCTTCCTGCACTCCTACCGGAATGCCGCGAACGAGGAGGCGGTGCGGGACTGGATCCTCGATCGCTTCCCGGACGCTTACGTCTCGATGTCGGCCGGGGTCGCACCGGCGCAGCGCGAGTACGAGCGCTGGACCACCTGCGCGGTGAACGCCTACACGATGCCGATCCTGGCGGATTACGTCAGGCGCCTCGAAGGCGGATTGGCCGAGCGCGGCTTTCGCGACCGCGGGCTGATGATGACTTCGTCCGGCCTGCCGCTCTCGTTTGACCATTGCGTGCGCTACCCGGTGCGGCTGATCGAGTCGGGCCCGGCCGCGGGCGTGCTGGCCGCGCGCGCGATCGCGGCCCGCAATGCGGATGTCGACGGCGCGGGCGATGCTGCGAACGTCCTCGCTTATGACATGGGCGGTACCACAGCGAAGGGCGCCTTCCTGACCGCCGGGGAGGTGCACGTCCAATCCGCGCTCGAGGTGGACCGTGTTGGGGCCTTCAAGGTCGGGAGCGGCCTGCCCTTGATGATCCCGGCGATCGATCTCATCGAGATCGGCGCTGGCGGGGGCAGCATCGCCCGGATGGACGAGCGCGGCGCCATCGCCGTCGGGCCGCGCAGCGCCGGCGCTGATCCCGGCCCGGCCTGTTACGGGCGCGGCGGCGAGCAGGCGACGCTGACCGACGCCAACCTCGTCCTCGGCCTCCTGTCGGAGGCGAACTTCCGCAACAGCGGGATCGAGGCGAGCGCAGCGCTCGCCCGCGAAGCCGTCGAGCGGAATGTCGCGCGCCCGCTCGGCATCTCGACCGACCGTGCGGCGCGCGGCATCCACAACACGGTCAACGAGAACGTCGCCAGAGCCTTCCGGGTGCACGCCGCCGAGCTCGGGATCGACTACCGCCGCTATACGCTCGTCAGCACTGGTGGATCCTCGTCGCTCCATACAATCGCGATCGCCCGCATCCTCAACATTCGGCGCGTGATCTTCCCGTTCGGAGCGGGCGTCTCCTCGGCCTTCGGCCTGTTCACGGGCCGGGAGGGTATCGCGTTACAGAAGACTAGGCTCGTCCGTCTCGACCGAGCGACGCGGGACGACGTCGTCGCGCAGGTTGACGGCATGGTGGCCGGCGAGCGTGTCGCCTCAGCGCTGGCCGCCGGCGGCGGGACGATCTCGCTCACGCTCGGCATGCGCTACGAGCGGCAGGGCTACGAGACGGCGGTCAAGATCGGCCCGGACCGCACCCTCTTCGAGCCGGCGGCGATCCATCGGGCCTTCGAAGGGGAGTACCGCAAGATCTTCGGCCTGACCTTCCCGGATCACGCCATCGAGATCGTCAACTGGACGGTCGAGGTCTCCCAGGGCGCGGCGCTCTCCGAGCTCGAGGGCTACCGCTACGAGAACGTGCGCGAGGGCGGAGCGCGGGAGAAGGGCGTGCGGACGGTCCTGGGCGAGCGCGCCGGACGCGCGCTCGCCGTGCCGGTTCTCGACCGCTACGCGCTCCGGCCGGGCGAGGTGATCGCCGGCCCCGCTCTCGTCGAGGAGAACGACACGACGATCTACATCCCGGCCGGCAGCCCGGCCGTCGTCGCGCCCTCGCTCGACCTCATCGCAGACCTGGAAGCCCAGCCATGACCGAAACATTCGCGGGCCACTTCGACGCGGTCGATATCGGAATCCTCTGGTCCCGCATCGTATCCATCGCCGATGAGATGGCATCGGCCCTGGTGCGGACCTCGTTCTCGACCATGGTGCGGGAGAGCGGCGATTTCTCCGTGATGCTGTTCGACGGGCAGGCCCGCTTTCTCGCACAGGGCGCCGTCGGCGTTCCGTCCTTCACCGGGACCGGTCCGAGCACCATCAAGGGCATCCTGGATATCATCCCGGCCTCCGACCTTCGCGACGGGGACGTTGTGATCACGAACGATCCCTGGATCGGGACGGGCCATGTCTACGATATCAACGTTCTGAAGCCGGTTTTCCACAAGGGCCGGATCGTCGGATACTGCCTGACGGTCTCCCACCTCGCCGATGTGGGCGGCGGCCCCGGTTACGGCGCGGATGCACGCGACGTCTACGAGGAGGGTTTCTCCCTTCCGCCGATCAAGCTGTTCCAGGAAGGCGTGCTCAACAGCTTCGTGGTCGATTTCTTTAAACGCAACGTGCGCTTCGAAGATCTGGTTCTCGGCGACCTCTATTCTAACGTGGCGTCGTGCAACGTGGGCGCGCAGGGACTCTGCGACATCCTCGCCGAGTACGCGCTTGACGATGTCGCGGAGGTCGCTGACGGCATCTTCGCATTGACGCACTCCGCCATCACCGAGCAGCTCAAGACGGTCCCCAAGGGCACGTTCGAGGCCGTCTTGCCCGTGGAGGGCGTGAACGGCGTCCCGGAGATCCGGTTGCAGGTCGCCGTCACGGTCGACGAGGGCGGCTTCCACTATGATTTCACCGGCACCGGTCCGATCGTCAACCGCGGCGTCAACGTCCCGATCTGCTATACCCGGGCGTACTGCTACTTCTGCTTCAAGGTCCTTGTCGCGCCCGACATCCCGAACAATCAGGCTGTGATCGACTTCGTCACACTCGCCGCGCCTGACAACTGCATCCTGAACGCCTTGCGGCCGAACCCCACGGGGGCGCGGCACATCTTCGGACATTACGTCGCGCCGCTCGTCTTCGGCGCGCTGGCCGAGGCGCTGCCTGGTGAGGTGCAGGCCGACTCCGGCATGATCTTCCAGGTCAACCTGCGCGGCCGGTCGCAGCTCGGACGCGACTTCTCCTACATATACTTCACGCCGGGCGGCTACGGCGCCTTCAGCGACCTGGACGGGCGCTCGGCCCTGCCGGGACCGTCCAACATGATCGGCGGTCCGGTCGAGGTCTGGGAGGAGGACACGGGCTGCTTCTTCCTGCGCAAGGAGCTCCTGCCCGATACGGGCGGCGCCGGTGAGTTCCAGGGCGGCAACGGGCAGATCTTCGCGCTGCGCAACGATACCGGCCGGGTGGTCAACGGCGCCTTCATGGCGTCGAGGACCCGGCTCGCCGCACGGGGGTTCCGGGGTGGCAGCCCGGGCGCGCACCGCCGCATCGCGGTCGACGGGGTACTTACGGATCCAAAGGCGCGCGTGGAGCTCGCGCCGGGCGCCGTCATCGAAGTCGAGGATTCGGGCGGCGGCGGCTTCGGCGATCCGGCTGCGCGGAGCCCGGAGCGGATCCGCAGCGATCTCCGGCGCGGCCTCGTGAGCCGCGACTGGGTAGATCGGAACTACCCCGCCCAGGCCAGGGACCTCTGAACCGCGCCCAAACGCGTGCCGCTTACTCGAGGAGAGTCGACGTGGCCACCGGACAGACTGTCGATGACCTGCGCAGCGGCATCCTCGAGGATCTTCCCGAGATCGCGTGGATCGGCGAACCCGGCCTGCGGGAAGGAACGGTCGCGGCATGGAGCTTGGCTCTGCGGCGCTCAAGCTTCGCCCGCGTCCGGGACATCCCGGGCGATGCCAATCCGGGCGTGATGGTGCTGAAGCGGGGCGGGCAGAATGTCCATCTCAGCGGCGTCACGCGCCTCGCCCTCGCCTCCGTCGATCATTTCGCGGCGGTTCACCCCGAAGCCGTCATTGATCGCGACATCGTCGTCGCGGGGGGCCTCTGCCACGACGTCGGCAAGGCCTGGGAATGCGACCCCAGCAATCTCAGGCGCTGGGCGACGGATCCGAGCCGCGTCGGCTCGCCCTCCTTAAGGCACCCGATTTACGGTGCCCACATCTGTCTCAGCGTCGGCCTCCCCGAAGCCGTCGCCCACATCGCGGCCTGCCATTCGCCGGAGGGCGACAACGTCAAGCGCAGCCTCGAATGCATGATCGTGCACGACGCCGACCACACCTGGTGGACGATCTGCGCCGCCGCCGGACTCGTCCAGGAGAGCACACTGCCCGACCGCATGACGCGGCTGTTCGGGCCGCGACAACTGCGCGCGACGGAGTGCCCGGATGCGGTGCGCCGCTGAGGCACGACGACGACACTCACACGGCCGCATCGATGCTCACCGAAGAGGACACGATCATGCCCGCGCGCCCGACCCGCCGATCCGTTGTCACGACCCTGGCCTACGCAGGCGTCGCGATGCCGGCCGTATGGTCCGGACGGAGCTGGGCTGCAGGACGTTCGATCAGCGTCGGCACGTTCAGCGGACCCATGGCCGACTTCGTCCGACAGAAGATCGTCCCAGGATTTGAGGCGGATTACAGCTGCCGCGTCTACCAGACCGAGAACTTCACCCTCGGCCAAATCGCCCTGCTGCGGCAGCAGAAGGTCAAGCCGACCTACAGCGTCATCATGATGGACGATACTGGCATCCCCATCGCCAAGACCGAGAACCTCATTGCCCCGCTCGATCCCGGCAAGATCCCGAACATGGGGAACGCGTTCCCCCGCTACGTGCTGAACGACAGCCACGGCGTCGCCTTCACGGTTTCGACGGTCGCCCCATTCGTCAATCCGGCGAACGGGCCGGCGATCGCGAGCTATGCCGACTTGTGGGACGAGCGGTTCCGAGGCCGCCTGCTGATGATCTCTCCGAACCAGGGCGGCAGTGTCATGCTCCTAATCGCAGCCGCCGCGCTCGCAACAGGCAAGCCGCTGAAGGATGCCCAGTATGCGTTCGAGAGCGGCTACGCGAAGCTCGCGGAGCTGAAGCCCAACGTCATGACGACCTACGACAACCATGTCACCGCCATCCTGCAGATCGCGCAGGGCGAGGCGGATATCGGCGCCATGGGCTTCTCGAAGGACATCGTCCCTTACCAGCTCAAGGGAGCGGCCGTGCAGCAATGCTTTCCAAAGGAGGGCGTGTTCGGCGGGGTCAATTGCCTGACCCTCGTGAAGAACGCGCCCGAGCCGGAGCTCGGGCGCGCATTCATCGATCGAATACTCAGCGTCGAGATCCAGAAGGGCATGGCCGAAACGCTCTTCTCGGCGCCCACAGTCCGAAACGTCGTGCTCAATCAGGACGCAGCATCCCGCGTCGCCTATCCGGAGAAGCGGCTCGACGAGATGAACGTGTTCATGGTCGATTGGGATTACATCAATGCCAGGCGCGGCGAAATCGTCGAGAGGCTCAACAACATCTTTCGGTCGTGATCGCCTGATCAGCTGTCGATGAATCTAAAGCTTAGAAAGAGAGAAGAATCATGTCCTCAGGTCAGACCTCGCCACAGGTCAGCAACCGCGTGACGCCAGTAGTCGCTCACGGCGGGTTCGCGTTCGTCAGCGGCCAGTTGCCGCGCGAGAACGGCGCGTTGAGCCAGACCGGCAAAGTCGGCGCTGAGGTTGAACTCGACGACGCACGACGCGCAGCCGCGATCTGCGCCCGCAACGGCCTCGACGTGCTCCTCGGCGTCTTCGATGAGGCCGACATTGTGCGGATCGTGAAGATCACGGGCTTCGTGGCGTCGGCGGCTGGCTTCAACGCCCAGGGCGCCGTCATCGACGCGGCATCCGACGTCCTTCTCGACCGACTGGGTCCGGAGCGCGGCGCCCATGCGCGCAGCGCCGTTGGCGTCGCTGAGCTGCCCCACAACGCGCCGGTAGAGGTCGAGATGATCGTAGCGGTCCGGGGCGGCGCCGGATCTGTGGCTTGAGGACTCCGACCCGCGCGGACAGGCGCAGGATCTGGGCCTGTCGCAAACGCGAACGGGCCGCCGTTCACCGGCCGTTAGCCATGGGTGCCCAGCTTGCCGCTCCGCCCCGGAGCCGGCGCATGATCCTGAACGCCCTCGCCCTCAAGCTGAAGCGGCAGCCCCCCGCGGCGACTTCAAGGGCCGGCACTTCGAGGCCACCCTCATCGTCCAGGCTGTCTCCTGGTATCTGCGTTGCCTTAGACTGCAGGATCACCGAGCAGAGGCCTCAGTTCCATACGCCAGACTTATGCGAACTCGGCGCGCACGCGCGAGGTCTGCTACAAATGGGAAACGGCCCTTCGCATGGTCAAGCTGCTTCGACTGCTGGTGATCGACCCGCCATCTGAGCCAGCACACCACCCCCGATGACAAGGCACCCGCCAATCAACCCGCCGAGCGTAGGGACTATCTGGAGTAGGAGCGCATCGAGGGCCATGGCCCATAGAAGGCCGGAGAATTGCCAGGGCGCGAGCCGCGACGCTTCTCCTCGGTGCAGTGCCGCCGCGATGCTCGCCAGGGCGGCAGTCTGGACGATCGTCACCAACAGGATGAGCGCCGCGGCCTTGGCGTTGACGGGTCGCCAGTCCGCGACCACTAGCGCCGCCAGCAGCACGACGCCAACCAGAGCGACCTGCAGGATCGTGTCGAGGGTCGTGGCCGCATCGCGCAGACGGCGGATCAACACCTGATAGACCGCGTAGGTGAGGGCGCCTCCGAAGGCCGCCGCCATGCCGAGCACGCTCGCCTCCCTGCCCGGCCTCACGATCAGCAGCATTCCGGCGAAGCCGAGCAGCGTGCCGAGCCAGCGGCCGAGCGGGACGCGCTCGCGTAGCAGCAATCCGCCGAGCAGCGTCAGCAGCAATGGGGCGGTGAAGCCAAGCGCCGAGGCGGCCGTGACCGGCATCAGAGCGTAGGCGAGCACCGCGAGCGCGTTGGACACGACGAGCGCAGCCGCGGCAGCTCGTTGCTCCCAGGCCCTGTCGGGCCTTAGCAGGCGGTGCCAGGTCACGCCGCTTCCAGGCCACGCTGCCGCACAAAGGCCGATGACGAGGATGACGGCGCAGCGCAGGAAGGTGACCTGCAAAGGGCCGAGACCGTCGTTCGCGACCAAACTCTTCGAGAGCGCGTACCCCAGGACGTAGAGCAGTCCGGACAGGATCGTCAGGCCAATGGCAGATGAGGTTGATCGATCGCGATCCTGGGTCGTCTTCGTCGTCACGCCGTTCTGCTTTCACATGGGGCGGCCGAGTGCGTCCCCTCTCCGCCAGCACCATAGGCAGAACTGGACCGTTATCGCGAGGAGGAATGAGGAGCGTCCGCAACAGGTGGGGGGCGGACCTTGCGCTCGCGAGCTATGGGGATCGGAAGACTGCGAGCCCGGCCTCGGTCACGCCTGCCTCGACCAGACGCCAACCGAGCCGTTCGTAGAACGCGTGCTTGGGGGGCAAGGCGCATAGGTATGCGGGATCGAAACCGAGCGCATGGGCCTTCTCGGCTCCCGCTCGTACGAGGGCCGCGCCAACTCCGTTCGACCGATGCTTCGGGTCAACCCAGACGGCCGCGACCCATGGCGTGTACTGTAGCCGCACATCGAGATCGGACGCGATCACTGAGGCTGTTCCGAGGAACGTGCCCCCATCGTGGGCGACGAGGGCAAAGGGGATCGGCGCGTCGCTGAGGTTCTGCTGAACCAAGCCCTCGATGAAGGCGAGTGCGTAGCCCTTCGGCTCCCACCATGCGCGCCATACCCGGTCGGCGACGATGGGAGCGAACTGCGGCCGCTCGCGGAGGTCGACCACCGAAGGAAATATTGTAGCCACGGGCATCATCGTGAAGCTGTAGGCGAGGATCCACAATGGGTGGATACCTGCCTGTCTGCTTCTGGCTGGCGTTGGGGCGAAGCGGACGCAGCGGAAGGCCTGGCAGGAAATCCGTGCACTCTCTGTCTGTGCGGCGTCGCGCCGGCTAAGGATCGCCGGGTGCCGCGCTTGGCGCGCCCTGCTTGGCTGCGGGCGTATTGAGATGGTGCCGCACGAATGCCGTGCCTTCCTCACCAAGAACGATACCGAGTAGCCCAACCAGCGCGATCAGGGGCGGCGCGGGCGAACGAACCCCTACCAGCGCGTAGATAAGGCCGACGACCGCACCGATCAGCAGAGAGATTGCATAAGGCCATCCCTCGTCCCCTCACAGCTGCGGCGTCAATACGATCCGCCCCTGCGCGCCATTGGTCACGCAGGAGTAGGCGGCCTTGGCGTCGTCTAGCCCGTATGTCGCCGCGATCGGCGCAGGTCGGTAGCGCCCGCTCTCGAAGTCGGGACGAAGCGCGTCGAGGGTGCGGGCACATTGCACGAGGTCATGCTTGAGCGAGTCCACACCGAAAAGACGGGTCTCGTTGTGGTAGAAATCCGCGAGGTTGAACTGGACTATAGGGTCGCCGGTGGCACTGATCTCGATGAGGCGGCCCTTGTGTGCGAGGCATCGCGTGGCGATCTCGAACATCGTCTTGCCGCCCACACAGTCGTAGATCACTGCAGCGCCGCGCCCATCCGTGGCCTTCCATACCGCCGCGGGCAGGTCCGGCTCATCGATCAGCAGCAGGTCGGCGTGGTCGCGGATGGCGCCTCCGTCCGGCGGCGCTACCCGGTCGGCGCCGATCACGCGCGCGCCGCGCTGGCGCGCGATCTGAGCTACGGCGCCGCCGACACCGCCACTGGCATTAAGCTCCGCCGTGGCACGTCTGACCGGCTGCAGCCCTCAGCCATGACCACCGGCTTGCCTCACGTGTCAATGGAGTGAATTCATGATCCGTGCCTTGATCATCTTTGCACTCACTCTGACCATGGTTCACGAAGGTCTGGCAGCGTTCACCGCCGTGAGAACGACCTCTCACGCCGCCGTCATCTCCAGCTCCTCGATATCTAAGTGAGCATCAACCCTTCGCTTTGACTGCCAGCGCTGGATCAAGGCGTGTGATCGGTCAGCGCGCGCTGTAGCCTACCAGGGCTGGCGACCGGCAGGCATAGACCAAATCCACATGCTTTCTTGATATCTTAGGCAGCTCAGCCCCATCGATCCCTTATGCCGGCATGCGCAATACTAGGGTGCGGTCCCGAGGACGGATCGCGCGAACCCCATGATCGCTATGTCGCACCTCGTCGAACCTCCCCTCTCGGCCCCTTCGGTCTCGGACGGCCACCTGAGCTTCCTCGTCGGCCCGAGCCTGGAGGGTCACTGGCTCGCCATCGAGACCCACGGCCTTGGAGGCGGGATCTTTCGCAGTCAGCGGGACGCGCTCAACTACGCGGCGTTCGAGACGGGGCGCCGCCCGGACGCGGTGCGGCTCTCGCCCGACCCCCTCGTCTTCAAGCTCTGAGGCGCACCATGCCTGGCGGTGCCTATGCGCATACCGGCGCGGATGAGGTCGGATCGAGCGACCCTCCGGGCCGGATCGGAGGATCGCTCACCGCGCTGATCACTCCCTTCGTCGAGGGCGGCAGCCGGATCGACGAACACGTCTTCGCCGACCTCGTGGCCTGGCAGATTGCCGAGGGCACGGATGGCCTGGTGGTCGGCGGAACGACCGGCGAGGCGCCGACGCTCTCTCTCAGTGAGCGCGACCGGCTGCTCTGCATCGCCGTCGAGGTCGCGGCTGGACGCGTGCCGATCATCGCCGGCACGGGCACGAACTGCACCCGCACCAGCCTCGGCTTCACGCAGGTGGCCAAGGCGGCCGGCGCCGACGCGGCCCTCGTGGTCACGCCCTACTACAACAAGCCGACCCAGGAGGGCCTCTACCAGCACTTCGCCGTCATCGCCCGTACCGTCGACCTGCCGCTGCTGCTCTACATCGTTCCGAGCCGCACGGGCGTCGATCTCTCGCCAAGCACCCTCACCCGCCTCGCCGCCATCCCCACCATCATCGGCATCAAGGACGCCACCGGAGACTTGGGCCGGCCGGCAGCGACTGCTCGCGCGGCCGGGCCTGCCTTCCTCCAGCTCTCGGGACACGACGCCACCGCGGCGGCCTTCAATCTGGCCGGCGGCCGGGGCTGCATCTCGGTCGTGGCCAATGTCGCACCGCGGCTCTGCGCAGAGTTGCAGCGCGCCTGCCGGATGGGTGATTACCTGCGCGCGGCCGCGCTTCAGGCCCACCTCGCGCCGCTGATCGCGGCTCTCGAGCGCGAGACCAACCCGGGTCCCGTCAAGCTCGCCCTGTCGCTGCTGCGCACAGACGTGGTTCCGGACCTGCGGCTGCCCCTGGTGGTTCCCCGGCCCGAGACGGCGACCGCGATCGTGGAGGCGCTGGAGATGCTGCGCGGGGACGAGGCGCGCGAGCCGGTCGATCGGAGCGAAGAAGCGTCCCGTGCGGCGTGATCCCGGTATGCGAGGCTCGATCGCAGGGACGGCGATGGTGCCAGAACGCTACGACCCTGAAAGGCTGGGGCGAGGGCTGGCCGAGGCCCGCCGCCTCAACCACGTCTCGCCTCGTCTCGACCTCCGCGTGATCGCCGGGCCGGCCGCCGCCGAGGCGGTGCAGGCGGAGGCCGTGCTGGCCTACAACCAGCCGATCCGCGGCTACACGCTGGCCGCCACTTCGGACCGCAGCGCCCGCCTGCTCGGCTGCGACGGGCCGGTCGTCGCTCCCCTCTTCGCCCCCGCCATGCTGCCGAGCGGCACCTCCCTGCGCGCCTCCCGGGGGATCCTGGGCGTGGGGGCGCAGTACACGTTCGTGTTCGGACGCCCCTTTCCGCTCGACGGCGAGGATCCCGGCGACCTCGATGCCCTCGCCGCGGCGGTCGTCTCCTGCCACCTCGGCGTGCAGGTCCTGGGCCGGCGCGTGTGCCACACCGTACCGCTCAACGCCTGGACGGCCACGGCCGACTTCGGCCTCGACGTGGCGCACGGCCGCGGCGGCGCGGTCGCGGACTGGCGCGATCGCGATCTGGCCACCAGCGCGGTCTCGCTTCGCCTCGACGGCCACGTGGTCGCGCAAGGGTCGGGGCGGGAGATCCTGAACCGACATCCCTTGGCGGCGGTCGCGTGGCTGGCCGAAATCGTGTCGCAGGCCGGGCGCACCATCGACGCGTTCGATGCGGTCGCGACCGGCAGTTGCACTGCGCTGAGCCAGATCGTGCCGGGCCAGCACGTCGAGGCCGACTTCGGTTCCCTCGGGCGCGTCGAGCTCGACATCACGTAGGGCGCTCCGCTCTCGGTCGCCTCAGCGGTCCTCCGTCAGCACCGCGTAGAAGGCAGCCGGATCGCGCACCTGCCGCAAGGCGCCGACCACCGCGGGATCGCGCAACCGGCGCGCCACGCAGGCGAGGGCGTTGAGCGGTTCACTCGGGGCCTCCGTCGGGATCAGCAGCAGGAACACCAGGTCGACCGGCTGCTCGTCGATCGCCTCGAAGGCGATCGCGGGCCGCAGTCGCAGCATCAGGCCGGTGGGCCGCGTGACCTGCGTCAGCCGGGCGTGAGGCAGCGCGATCCCACTTCCGATGCCGGTCGAGCCCAGGGCCTCGCGGGCCTCCAATGCCCGCTGGATGAGACCGGCATCGAGCCCGAGCGCCGCGGCAGCACGCCCCGCCAGGTCCTCCAGCAGCCGACGCTTGTCCGGGGCCCGAACGTCGAGGACGACGTGGTGCGGGGCAAGGAAATCCGTGATGATCATGGAGCTTCCGGCCAGGCTTGGGATGGGCGAGGCAGGTCAATCGGGCGCGCGCAGGCGGTAGCCGATCCCGGTCTCGGTCAGGATGTAGTGCGGCCGTTCCGGATCCGGCTCGATCTTCTGGCGCAGCTGGCGCACGTAGACGCGCAGGTACTGCGTGTCCGCGACCGCACCCCAGATCTCCCGCAGCAGGTGGGCGTGGGTGAGCACCTTCCCGGCGTGGTGCACCAGCAGGCGCAGGAACTCGTACTCCTTGGGCGAGAGCTTCACCTCGCGCTCGCCGACCCGCACGATCCGGCGCACGAGGTCGACCGAGAGCTCCTCGACCCGGAAGACCGGCCGCTCACCCTGCTGCGCGAGCTGGTGGCGCAAAGCCGTGCGCATGCGGGCGAGCAGCTCGTTCATGCCGAAGGGCTTGGTGACGTAGTCGTCAGCCCCGAGGTCCAGCGCCTCGACCTTGCCGGCTTCGTCGCCTCGACTGGAGAGCACGATCACCGGCAAGCTCGGCCATTTCTCCCGGATGCGGCGCAGGAGTTCGTGGCCGGGAATGTCGGGCAGGCCGAGGTCGAGGATCACGAGGTTGACGCTGTCCTCGGCCAGCAGCCGCAACGCGGCCTTGCCGGTGGCGGCGTCCCGGAACTCGTAGCCCTGGCTGGTCAGGCCCATGCGCAGGAGCTTGCGGATCGGCGGCTCGTCGTCGACGGCCAGGATGCGGAGTGCGGCGCTCATGCGGCGGTGTCCAGAACGCGTCGATCGGCGGGCGTCGGAAAGCTGAGGGTGAAGACCGCGCCGGACCGGTCCGTGCGATTGCCGGCGTCGAGGCGGCCGCCCATGGCCTCGACGAAGCCGCGCGAGATGGCGAGGCCGAGACCGGTCCCGGCCTGGACATGGTCGCTTTTGCGCGCCCGGTAGAACTTGTCGAAGATCGCCTCCTGATCGCTGGGCGGAATGCCCTCGCCCTCGTCCAGCACCTGCAGGCAGACGCGAGCGTTCGCCTGCCAGCCTTCGACCCGCACGGTCGTGCCGACCGGCGCGTACTTGGCGGCGTTGTCGAGGAGGTTGAACAACGCCTGCTCCATCAGCACGGCGTCGAGGGCAAGCGGCGGCAGGTCCGGCGCGAGCGCCACCTCGACCCGATGCCCCACCAGGATCTTGCCGGCCCTCTCCAGCGCCGTGCCGACGACCTCGCTGAGGTCGTTCAGGGCGAGGTTCGGGGCGACGGCTCCTGACTCGAGCCGGGTCATGTCGAGCAGGTTGGCGATGAAGCGGTTGAGGCGCTCGGACTCGTCGATGATGGTCGACACGAGCTCCCCCTTGGCATCCTCGCCGAGGTCCGCGCGCAGATCGCGCAGCGTCGTGGCTGCCCCGAGCACCGAGGCGAGGGGGGTCTTGAGGTCGTGCGAGATCGAGGTGAGGAGGGCCTGGCGCAGGCGGTCGGTCGCGGCGGCGAGCCGCGCCCGGTCGAGATCCGCCACGAGGTGGACGCGTTCGATGGCGAGCGCCCCCTGATCCATGAGGGCGTCGAGGAGGCGGCGCTGATCGGGCGTCAGCAGGGGGCCCGGTTTGTCGGCGTCGAGGCCGACGACGCCGATTACGCCCCGGCCGGTGCGCAAGGGCAGGAACAGCCGCTTGGCACCCGGCAGGGTGTCGGCGCCGCGCCCGGCGGCCTGGCCGTGGTCGAAGGTCCACTTGGCGGCGGCCAGGTCGGCTTCGTCGAGCATGTCCTCCGGCGGGTAGCCCACCATCACGGTGAGCTGCTGCGCCTCGGGCAGGAGCACCACGACGCGCAGCTTCAGCATCAGGGCGATCT
>NZ_QOWC01000103.1 GCF_003574465.1 Methylobacterium crusticola | reverse complement strand
CGGCCCGCGGCGGGCCGCGCGGGAGACGGCCGGACCGGGTCTCGAGGCGGGCGGGCCCGCGAGGCAGGACCCCGTCGCCCGGTCTCCAGGGTGCCCCGCCCGCGCCGGCCCGCCGCCCGGGGGGCGCCGGAATCCAGTTTTCCCTCCCGCCGCCTTCCATGGCGGGCGGCACGATGGGAGGATCGTCCGTGCGCGCCGCGGGACGGCGCCCGCTGCTCCGACCTCGCGGGATCGCCGGGATGCCCAAGCACGTCGTCGCGGCCGCCGCGGCCGCAGCGCTCTCCCTGTCGCCGGCGTTGCCGCGGGAGAGCGCCGCGCGGGAGAGCGCCGCGCGGGAGAGCCTCCCGCGGGAGAGCGCCGCGCGGCGGGCGCCGGTCGGGATCCTGCTCGCGGTCGGCGACATCGCCCTCTGCCGGCGGGACGCCGCGGGCGCCATCGTCGACAGGGGCGTGGCCGAGCAGACCGCCGCCGTGGTCCGGAGCGAGATCGCCGCCGCGGCCCGGGCCGGGCTGCCGCTGCGCATCCTGGTCCTCGGCGACCTCGCCTACGTCGACGGCAAGGCGGCGGATTTCGCCTGCTTCACGGCGAGCTGGGGCGCGTTCCGCGACAGGCTCCTGCCCGTCCCCGGCAACCACGAGTACGAGAACCCGGAGCCGGCGGGCCCGGCCCACTACCCGCGGCCCTACTACTTCACCTACTTCCGGCACGACCCGCGGGTGGCCGAGAACGGTCCGCGGACTGGCTACTACGCGCTCCGCTTCCCGGGCCGGGCCGGGCCGTGGCAGATCGTGGGCCTGAACGCATACCTGCCCGACGCGCCCGCCGGTCGCCCCCCTCCCCGGGCGAGCCGCCAGGGGCAGGAGCGCTGGCTCGCGCGCCGGCTCCGCGGCCGCGCCGCGCCGTGCCTGCTGGCGTTCTGGCACCCGCCGGTGTTCAGCTCAGGCTACCACGGCCACGCCAACAGCAGGGCCGCCGACGCGCCCCTGTGCCGGCCGGGCGATCCACGCCCCGCTTGCGGCGAGATGCGGACGATGGCGGAGCCCTACCGGATGCTCCACGCCCGCGGCGCATCCCTGGTCCTCGCCGGACACGACCACCACTTCGAGCAGTTCGCCCGCATGAACCCGGCCGGAGAGCCCGACCCGGCGGGCCCGCGCTCCTTCATCGTCGGGACGGGCGGCATCCCCCTGTCCCAGGTCCCCTACGCGCAGCGCTGGCCGACGAGCGAGGCCTACGGCGACGCGACCCACGGCCTCCTGCGCCTCGAGCTCTTCGCCGACGGCTACGCCTGGCGCTTCGTCCCGGTGGCCGGCGGGCGTGAGATCGCGCTCCCCCCGCGCCGCGGCGCGGAGGCCTGCACCGCGAGACGGTAAGCCTGGAGCCCCGCGCCGCGCCGCCCTATGACGGCGGGCATGAAGCGCATCACCCTTGCGCGGGTGCGGGTCCGCCAAAGCGTGCTCGATCCCGCCCGCGGCCTCCTCATCGCCGGCCCGGCGCTGATGCCCTGCGCCCTCGGCAAGTCCGGGTGCACCCGCGCCAAGCGCGAGGGCGACGGCGCCTCGCCCCGCGGGCGCTTCCGCCTGCGGGGCGGGTTCTTCCGGCCCGACCGCTTCGGCGCCCGGCCCGCGAGCCCCCTGCCCCTGCGCCCGACCCGGCCCGGCGACGGCTGGTGCGACGACCCGGGCGACCGGCGCTACAACCGGCCGCTGGCCCTGCCGGCGCCCGGGGTCAGCGCCGAGCGGATGTGGCGGGAGGACGGGCTCTACGACCTCGTGATCGACCTCGACTACAACCGCGGCCCGATCCGGCGCGGCCGCGGCAGCGCCATCTTCCTGCACGTCGCCCGCCCGGGCTTCGCGCCCACGGAGGGCTGCGTCGCGCTCAGGCGCGCGGACCTGCGGCGCCTGCTGCGCCGCCTCGGCCCGGGGACGCGGCTCGTGCTCTGACGCGGCGCGGCGCCCGCCGGGGCGTGCCGCCCCGGCAAGTCGCGGCCGGGCGGTAGACTTGGCGGGGTCTTTCGCCGGCGCGATGCTGCGACGCAAAACAACCTTGTAAATATTGGTAACGCTGCCACACTCGCGCTTGCTCTCGACATCCGGTAGGGTCGCGCCAAATCTCCTGCTTCAAAAGCGTGGATACGGGGAGAAACGCATGCTCGACGCTTACAACGCGACCGAAATCGTGCGGGCTCGCCAGATCCACGCGGCCGAGGGCCCGCGGGGCACGTTGTGGGACAGCACGGTGCGCTACCGGGACGGGTTGCCGAAGTCGCCCGTCCTGCTGACCGACGAGGACCGCGTCCGCTTCCTGGAGCAGGCCCGGGAGGAGATTCGCTCCCTGCACGCGAATTGAGGCTCGGGCCCGGTCACGCCCGCGCGGGCCGGGCCCCGAAGATCGCGCTGCCCACGCGCACGTGCGTGGCGCCCATCTGGATCGCGGCCGGGTAATCCGCGCTCATCCCCATCGAGAGATGCCGAAGGCCGTGCCGTTCCGCGATGGCGTGCAGCAGGCCGAAATGGGCCGAGGGCGGGTCCTCGGCGGGCGGGATGCACATCAGCCCCTCGACCGTGAGGCCGTAGGTGCCGGCGCAGGCGGCCAGGAAGGCGTCGACGGCGCCGGGCGAGACGCCGCCCTTCTGGGGCTCATCGCCGGTATTGACCTGCACCATGAGGAGAGGCCGGCGGCCGGCCCGCTGGATCTCCCGGGCGAGGGCGGCGGCGAGCGAGGTCCGGTCGAGGGACTGGATCACGTCGAACAGCTCCACCGCGTCGCGGGCCTTGTTGGATTGCAGCGGGCCGATCAGGTGCAGGGCGACGTCCGGGTGCTGCGCGCGCAGCGCCGGCCATTTCGCCCTCGCCTCCTGCACGTAGTTCTCGCCGAACACCCGCTGGCCGGCCGCCAGGGCCGGCAGGATGCCCTCCGGCGGGATGGTCTTCGACACCGCCACCAGCGCGACGGAGCCCGGATCGCGCTCGCTGTCGGCCGCCGCCCGGGCGATCTCGGCCCGGACCTGCGCCAGGTTCGCCGTCACGGCGTCGGGATCGATCATGGCGGGCATGCTCCGAACGGTGGCCGGGGCCCCGGGCCGGGCCCGTGAGATTGTTGACCCTCGGGACCAAACCGTGTCCTAGTCCGGCGGCGCCCGGCCGAGCAAGCTCAAGAGTTTGCCGCCGCGACGTTTTCCCTCTAGTCCCCTGCCGCCGGCGCCGCGCCGGCGCCGAACGCTCGCAAAGACGCCCCCATGGCCGAACGCTACAACGCGAAGGATTCCGAGCCCCACTGGCAGGCGGTGTGGGCCGAGCGCGACATCTTCCGCACCCGCAACGACGATCCGCGCCCGAAATACTACGTGCTCGAGATGTTCCCCTACCCGTCGGGGCGCATCCACATGGGGCACGTGCGCAACTACGCCATGGGCGACGTGGTGGCCCGCTACAAGCGCGCCAAGGGGTTCAACGTCCTGCACCCGATGGGCTGGGACGCCTTCGGGCTGCCGGCCGAGAACGCCGCCATGCAGAACAAGGTCAACCCGCGCGACTGGACCTACGCCAACATCGCCACCATGCGGGCGCAGCTGCAATCGATGGGGCTGTCGCTGGACTGGAGCCGGGAGGTCGCGACCTGCGACCCGACCTACTACAAGCACCAGCAGCGCATGTTCCTCGACTTCCTGAAGGCCGGCCTGGTGGCGCGCCGCACCGCCAAGGTGAACTGGGACCCGGTCGACCACACCGTGCTGGCGAACGAGCAGGTCATCGACGGCCGGGGCTGGCGCTCGGGCGCGGTGGTCGAGCAGCGCGAGCTGACGCAGTGGTTCCTCAAGATCACCGACTTCGCCCAGGACCTGAACGACCGGCTCGACACCCTCGAGCGCTGGCCGGAGAAGGTCCGGCTGATGCAGCGGAACTGGATCGGCCGCTCGGAGGGCCTGGAGCTGCGCTTCGCGCTCGAGGCGCCGCCGGCGGGCGCCGCGCCCGACGTGACGGTGTACACGACCCGGCCCGACACGCTGTTCGGGGCGCGGTTCCTCGCGGTGGCGGCCGACCATCCCCTCGCCGCCCTGGTCGCCGCCGGCGACCCGGCCCTGCAGGATTTCGTCGCCGAGTGCCGGCGCATGGGCACCGCCCAGGCCACGATCGACACCGCCGACAAGCTCGGCTTCGACACCGGCCTGCGGGTGCGCCACCCGCTCGACCCGTCCTGGACCCTGCCGGTCTACGTCGCCAACTTCGTGCTGATGGAGTACGGCACCGGTGCGGTGTTCGGCTGCCCGGCGCACGACCAGCGCGACCTCGACTTCGCCAACAAGTACGGGCTCGGCAACACGCCCGTGGTGTGCCCGCCCGACCAGGACCCCGCCACCTTCGCGATCACCGACGTCGCCTACGACGGCGACGGGCGCATGATCAACTCGCGCTTCCTCGACGGGATGACGACGCGGGCGGCCTTCGCGGCGGTCGCCGACCGTCTCGCGGCCGAACGGCTCGGCGACGCGCCCGTGGCCGAGCGCCGGGTGCAGTTCCGGCTGCGCGACTGGGGCATCTCGCGCCAGCGCTACTGGGGCTGCCCGATCCCGGTGATCCACTGCGATGCCTGCGGGACCGTGCCGGTGCCGGTCGCGGACCTGCCGGTGACGCTGCCCGAGGAGGTCTCGTTCGACGTGCCGGGGAACCCGCTGGAGCGGGACGCCGCCTGGCGCAACGTCCCCTGCCCGACCTGCGGCGCGCCGGCCCGGCGCGAGACCGACACCATGGACACCTTCGTGGACTCGTCCTGGTACTACGCGCGCTTCACGGCGCCCTGGCTGGAGGACGCGCCGACCGAGAAGGCCGTGGTCGACCGCTGGCTCGCCGTGGACCAGTACATCGGTGGCATCGAGCACGCGATCCTGCACCTGCTCTACTCCCGCTTCTTCATGCGGGCCATGCGCCGGACGGGCTGGGCCGGGCTCGACGAGCCGTTCGAGGGCCTGTTCACCCAGGGCATGGTGGTGCACGAGACCTACCGGGACGAGGCCGGCTGGGTCCAGCCCGTCGACGTCCGGGTCCAGACCGAGGATGGGGTGCGCGCGGCGTTTCACGTGAAAACCGGCCGGCCGGTCGCGATCGGCGCGGTCGAGAAGATGTCGAAGTCGAAGCGGAACGTGGTCGACCCCGACGACATCATCGCCTCCTACGGCGCCGACACCGCCCGCTGGTTCATGCTCTCCGACTCGCCGCCGGAGCGCGACGTGATCTGGACCGAGGATGGCGTGCAGGGCGCCTCCCGCTTCGTGCAGCGGATCTGGCGCATGGTGAGCGAGATCGCCGAGCCGGGGGCGGCGGGTCCCGCCGACCCGCAGGCCGACCTTACCGTCCGCAAGGCCGCCCACCGCGCCCTGGCGGCGGTCGAGGCGGATATCGAACGCCTGCGCTTCAACCGCTGCGTCGCGCACATCTACGAGCTCGCCAACACGCTCCAGGGCACGATGGCGGAGGCCCGCGGGCGCGCCGCCTCCCCGGCCCTGCGGGAGGCCGCCTGCATCCTGGTGCAGCTCCTCGCCCCGATGATGCCCCACCTCGCCGAGGCGTCCTGGGCCGTCCTCGGCAATTCCGGGCTCGTGGCGGAGGCGCCCTGGCCGAGCGCGGATCGCAGCCTGCTGGTCGAGGACAGCGTGACGCTGCCGGTCCAGGTCAACGGCCGCAAGCGCGCCGACGTGACGGTGGCGCGGGACGCCGACGCGGAGGCGGTCGAGGCCGCGGCCCTCGCCCTCGAGCCGGTGCAGCGGGCGCTCGAGGGCCGCCCCCCGCGCAAGGTGATCGTCGTGCCGCTGCGCATCGTGAACGTGGTCGCGTAGGCCCGCGCGGGCGCCGGGTCCCCGGCGCTCCGCCCTCCCCTCGCGGCCGCGCCGGCTTTGCCCATCACGGTCCTGCCGCAGAGGTTCCTTAAACCATCCCGCCTAGCCTGCACGGCGCTCCGCGACAGGCTTCGCGCGGTGCGCGGGCGGGCGCGACGACGGGCGCCCACGGGGCGCGATTGGACGATGCGGGACGGACCAGAATGGCAGTCAGCAGAGTGACGACGGCACGCAATCTCGTGGTCGCGGCCAGCCTGGCGCTCGGCCTGTCGGCCTGCTTCCGCCCGCTCTACGGCCCGACGGCCTCCGGCGCACCCCTCGGCGCCCTGCTGGCCTCGATCCAGGTCGATCCGGCCCAGACCGCGCAGGGCCAGGAGCGCCTCGGGCATTACCTGCGCAGCGAGCTCGTCTTCGATCTCGACGGCTCCGGCCAGCCCTCCGAGAAGCGCTACCGCCTGATCCTGTCGACGAGCGAGTCGGTGCAGACGCCGATCGTCAGCTCGCTGACCGGCCGGGCCGAATCCGCGACCCTGCTCGGCATCGCCTCCTACAAGGTCGTGTCCCTGGACGGCACCCGCACCATCACGGACGGGGTGGCGCAGGGCTCCGCCACCTACGACCGCTCGGTCCAGCGCTTCGCCAGCGTGCGGGCCGCCCGCGACGCCGAGATCCGGCTCGCCAAGCTCCTCGCCGACCAGATCAAGACTCGCGTCGCCGCGATCCTGGCGACCCAGCCCTGAGGCCGCCCGATGACCGCCGTCAAGGCCGGCGAGGTCGAGGGGCTGCTCCGGCGCGGTCCCGACCCGCGCATCCTGGTGATCCTGGTCTACGGGCCCGACACCGGACTCGTCGCTGAGCGCGCCCGGCGTCTCGCCGAGAGCGCCGTCGCGGACCCCGCCGACCCGTTCGCGCTGGTCAAGCTCGACGGGGACGCGCTCGCGAGCGACCCGGGACGCCTCGTCGACGAGGCCGGCACGGTCGGGCTGTTCGGCGGCCGGCGCGCGGTCTGGGTCCGGCCGGGCAGCCGGAACTACGCGCCGGCCGTCGAGGCGGTGCTCAAGAGCGACGGCGCCGACACCCGCATCGTGGTCGAGGCCGGCGACCTCGCCCGGACCGCGCCCCTGCGCACCCTGTGCGAACGCTCACCCCGGGCCCTGGCGCTCCCCTGCTACCCGGACGACGCCGGCGCGCTCAACGACCTGATCGAGCGCACCCTGAGGGCCGAGGGCCTGCGCATCACCCGGGAGGCCCGCGAGGTGCTGGCCGCCGGCCTCGGCGGCGACCGGGGCGCCAGCCTCGGCGAGATCGAGAAGCTCGCCCTCTACGCCCGGGGCCGCGAGGAGATCGGCCTCGAGGACGTCGAGGCGATCGGCAGCGACGTCTCGGGCTCGGTGCTGAACGCCCTGATCGACGCCGCCTTCGCGGGCCGCGTCGCCGAGACCGAGCGCAGCTACCGTCGTTTCCAGGTCGAGGGCATGGAGGCGTCGGTGATGCTGGGCTCGGCCCTGCGCCACGCCCTGACGCTGCTGGCGACCCGGCTCGACGGCGAGGGCAAGAGCCCCTCCGCCCTGGTGGCGGGCTGGCGCGGCCTGCATTTCCGCCGCCAGAAGAGCGTCGAGATCCATCTCGCGCGCTGGACACCGGGCGGCCTCCGGCGCGCCGTGGCGCTGCTGCAGGAGGCCGTGCTGGCCTGCCGCCGCGCCGACAGCGCGTTCGCGCACGCGCAGGCCGCCGACCTGTTCCTGCGCCTCGCCGTCGAGGCCGCTCGCCGCGGCGGAGGGTGAGCCCCGTCCGCCGCGCCCGGCCCCGGCGGCAGGGCACCGGTGCCGGCGAGCGCGGCCCGGCGACAATCCCCGGGGACCGGCGGGATGGCGGGGGCCGCGAGCCCGCGTCAGCCCGCGATCGAGAGTTCGAGGCGGCGGCAGAGCCCGTCGAGCTGATCCAGGCTGCCGTAGCGCAGCCGCACCTCGCCCCCGCCGCCCCGCGCCTCGATCGACACGACGAGGCCGAGCACGTCCTCGAGGCGGCGCTCCAGGGCGCGGGTGTCGGCGTCCTTCCCGGGCACGGCCTTGCGCGGGCGGCCGGGGCGCGGGCCCGCGCCGGCCTGCTCGCCGGACGCCATGGCCTCGACCTCGCGCACGTTCATGCCGTCCTCGATCACCCGGCGCGCCATCGCCTCGGGGTCCTTGACCCCCAGGAGCGCGCGGGCGTGGCCGGCGGTGAGCGTGCCGCTGATGACGTGGTCCTGCACGGACGCCGGAAGCTGGAGCAGCCGGAGCGTGTTGGCGAGGTGGCTGCGGCTCTTGCCGATGATCTCCGCCAGTTCGGTCTGGCTGTAGCGGAACTCGCTCATCAGGCGCTCGTAGCCGGCGGCCTCCTCGATGGCGTTGAGGTCGGCACGCTGGACGTTCTCCAGGATGGCGTATTCGAGCGAGGTCCGGTCGTCGACCTCGACCACCACGACCGGGACGTCGTGCAGGCCCGCGCGCTGGGCCGCGCGCCAGCGCCGCTCGCCGGCGACGATCTCGAAGGCGTCCGGCACCCCGGCCACCGCCCGGACGACGATCGGCTGGATCACGCCGCGGGTCCGGATCGAGGCGGCGAGCTCGTCGAGCTCGGCCTCCGCGAAGAAGCGGCGCGGGTTGCGGGGGTTGGGCCGCAGGAACTCGATCGGGACCCGGCGCTGCCCCTTGGACCTCTCGGCGGCCGCGGCCGGCGCGTCCTCGCTGAAATCGCCGATCAGCGCCGCGAGCCCACGCCCGAGCCGCGCCCGCGTCACCTCTTCCGCCATGCTCTCGTCCTTCGTGTGTGACCTGTTCGAACGGCGCCTCAGGCGGCGGCCGGCAGGCGGCCCTCGCGCTGGATGATCTCGGAGGCGAGCCGCAGGTAGGCCTGGGATCCGGCGCACTTGAGATCGTAGAGCAGGACCGGCTTGCCGTGGGAGGGCGCCTCGGAGACGCGCACGTTGCGCGGGATCATGGTCTCGTAGACCTTGTCGCCCATGAACTCGCGCACGTCCGCCACCACCTGCGTCGACAGGTTGTTGCGGGGATCGAACATCGTGAGCACGATGCCCTGGATGGTCAGGCGCGGGTTCAGGGCTGCCTTGACCTGCTCGACGGTGCGCAGGAGCTGGCTCAGGCCCTCGAGGGCGAAGAACTCGCATTGCAGCGGCACCAGCACGGCGTCCGCCGCCGCGAGGGCGTTGAGGGTGAGGAGGTTGAGCGAGGGCGGGCAGTCGATGAGCACGTAGGTGAAGCGCTCGTGCTCCGGCACGTCCTCCCGGGCGAGGGGCGCGAGCACCCGCCGCAGGCGCTGCGCCCGGTCCGCCTCGCTCGCCATGGCCATCTCGAGGCCGAGCAGGTCCATGGTGGAGGGCGCCACGGAGAGCCGGGGCACGGCCGTGACCAGCACCGCCTGCCGCAGCTCGGCCTCGCCCGCCAGGACGTCGTAGGTCGAGAGCCGGCGCTGACGCCGGTCGATGCCGAGGCCCGTCGACGCGTTGCCCTGGGGATCGAGGTCGATGATGAGCACCCGCTCGCCGATGGCGGCCAGCGCCGTGCCGAGGTTGATGGCGGTGGTGGTCTTGCCGACGCCGCCCTTCTGGTTGGCGAGCGCGATGATGCGCAGGGGCCGCGGGCTGGTGCTCGCCTGCGCCTCGGAGGTGTCCGCGATCATGGAAGCTGGCCGCTCACGCTGGAGACGCGGACGATTCTCGCCTCAGAATCAGTCCGGCTCGGGATCAAGTCCGCGCTGAATCTCCACGTTTCGCGCGCCAGGGTCAATTCGGTTAAGGTATCACGTCCCTTCGGAAACAGCCCGACGGCGCCCTTTTGCAACAGCGGGGCGGTCCAGGCGAGGAGCTGCGGCAGGGGCGCGAGGGCGCGGGCGCAGACGATCTCGGCCGCGGTGAAGCGCGCGACGACGGTCTCGATGCGCGCGATGTGAACGGCCGCCGGAGCACCGGTGATCCGGGCCGCCTCCCGCAGGAACGCGCCCTTGCGGGCGTTGCTCTCCACGAGGTCGACCTTGAAGCCGGGCCGCTCCCGTCCGGCGATGGCGAGGATCAGGCCGGGGATCCCGGCGCCGCTGCCGAGGTCGAGCCAGCGGGTCGCGTCCGGGGCGAGGGCGAGCAGTTGCAGGGAATCGGCGATGTGCCGGGTCCAGACTTCGGACAGGGTCGAGGGCCCGACGAGGTTCTTGATCCTCTGCCAGCGGGTGAGTTCCGCGACGTAGAGGTCGAGGCGGCCCGCCGTTTCACGTGAAACACCGGCCGCGGCGAGAACGGCGTCGCGATCGGGCAGCGGCATCTACGAGGCCCGCCGCGGGGCCGGGGAGGGGGCTCGGCGGGCATGCGCGGCGAGGAGCGTCAGGGCCGCCGGCGTCACGCCCTCGATGCGGGCGGCCTGGCCGAGCGTGTGGGGCCGGACCCGATCGAGCTTGGCGCGCAGTTCGTTCGACAGCCCGGCGATGCCGGCGTAATCGAGCGCGGGCGGCAGGATCACGGCCTCGTCCCGGCGGAAGGCCGCGATGTCGGAACGCTGCCGGTCGAGGTAGACGGCGTAGGTCGCGTCCGTGCGCAGCCGGTCCGCCACGGGCGCCGGCACCGCGCCGAGATCGGGCCAGATCGCCGCGAGCCGCTCCCACGGGATCTCGGGATAGGACAGGAGCTGGTAGGCCGTGCGCCGGATGCCGTCCTGGTTGAGGGTAAGCCCGTGCCGCTCGGCCTGCGCCGGGGTGAGGCTGAGGGATTCGAGGCGGTGCAGGGCCCGCCGCAAGGCCTCGCGCCGGGAGGCGTGGTGCGTCGCGCGGGCGGCCAACACGCAGCCGAGCGCGACGCCGCGGCCGGTCAGCCGCTCGTCCGCATTGTCGACCCGCAGGCTCAGCCGGTACTCGGACCGGGAGGTGAACATGCGGTAGGGCTCGCTGACCCCGTGGGTCACGAGGTCGTCGATCATCACGCCGATGTAGGATTCCGCGCGGTCGAACACCGCCAGGCCGGAGGCGCCGGCGAGGCGGGCCGCGTTAACGCCGGCGACGAGGCCCTGGCCGGCCGCCTCCTCGTACCCGGTGGTCCCGTTGATCTGGCCCGCGAGGAACAGGCCGGCGATCCGGCGGGTCTGGAGCGTCGGGTCGAGCTCGCGCGGGTCGACGTAATCGTACTCGATGGCGTAGCCGGGTCGCAGCATCTCCGCCCGGGAGCACCCGGGCAGCAGGCGGACGATTCCCCGCTGGATCTCCTCGGGCAGTGAGGTGGAGATCCCGTTCGGGTAGACGGTCGGGTCGTCGAGGCCCTCGGGCTCGAGGAAGACCTGATGGCCGTCGCGGTCGCCGAAGCGGACGACCTTGTCCTCGATCGACGGGCAGTAGCGCGGACCCCGGCTGGTGATGCCGCCGGAATACATCGCCGAGCGGTGCAGGTTCGCCCGGATCAGGTCGTGCACCGCGGACCCGGTGCGGGTGATGCCGCAGGTGATCTGGGGCGTGACGATGCGCGCCGTCATGGTGGAGAAGGGCACCGGCTCGTCGTCGGCGGCCTGCTGCTCGATGGCGTACCAGTCGATGGTGCGGCCGTCGAGGCGGGGCGGGGTGCCGGTCTTCAGGCGGCCGAGGGCGAAGCCGTGGCGGCCGAGGGTGGCGGCGAGCCCGAGGGCCGGACCCTCGCCCATGCGGCCCGCCGGCACGGTCGTGTCGCCGATATGGATGAGCCCGCGCAGGAAGGTGCCGGTTGTCAGCACCACGGCCGGGCCCGCGAGAACGGCCCCGTCCGCCAGCACCACGCCGGCGACGCGGCCCGCCGCGACGGTGAGGTCGACGACCTCGTTCTCCAGGACGGTCAGGTTCGGCGTCGCGTCGAGGGCGGCCTGCATGGCGCGGGCGTAGCGCTTGCGGTCGGCCTGCGCGCGCGGCCCGCGCACGGCCGGGCCCTTGCGGCGGTTGAGGAGCCGGAACTGGATGCCGGCCTGGTCCGCGACCCGGCCCATCAGCCCGTCGAGGGCATCGACCTCGCGCACGAGGTGGCCCTTGCCGAGGCCGCCGATTGCCGGATTGCACGACATGGCCCCGAGGGTGTCGCGGCGGTGCGTGACCAGGGCCGTGCGGGCGCCGCAGCGGGCCGCCGCCGCAGCGGCCTCGGCGCCCGCGTGTCCGCCGCCGACGACGATGACATCGAAGCGCGTGGGTTCGTGAGAGGACATGGGGGTGATTAGGGCGGCGCCCGGTTCGGCGTCAATGCGGACGATCCCTCGCCGGTCCGCGCGGCACCCGGCCCCGCTGCTCCGCCGCTACTTGCCGATGCAGAAGCTCGAGAAGAGACGGTCCAGCACCTCCTCGACGCCGACCCGCCCGGCCACCTCGCCCAGGGCCCGGACGGCGAGCCGCAGGTCCTCCGCCACGAGTTCGGGCGGCGTCGCGGCGTGCGCCGCGACGACCCGATCGAGGTGGGCGGCGCAGCGCTCGAGGGCGATGCGCTGGCGCTCCCGGGTCACGACGGCGTCGCCCGCCCCGAGGGCATCCTGCGCCGCGGCCTCGAGGGCGGCGAGGAGGCGGTCCAGGCCCGCGCCGGTGCGGGCGGAGATCGCCAGGGAGGCGTCCCGGCTCCCTCCCGCGAGGTCGCTCTTCGTGCGAACCCGCAGGACCCGCCCGAGGCCCGCCGGCGGCGCCTCGCCGGTCTCGGTCAGCCAGAGCACCAGGTCGGCCTGGGCCATGCGGCGCCGGCTGCGGGCGACGCCCTCGGCCTCGACGCTATCGGCACTCTCGCGCAGGCCCGCCGTGTCGACGAGCAGCACCGGAAGGCCGCCGAGGTCGCAGCGTACCTCGATGGCGTCCCGGGTCGTGCCCGGGACGTCGGACACGATGGCCGCGTCGCGCCGGGCAAGGGCGTTCAGCAGCGTCGACTTGCCGGCATTCGGAGCGCCCGCCAAAACGACCGTGAACCCGTCGCGCAGGCGCTCCCCGCGCCGGCCGTCCGCCAGCGCGGCCCGGACCGAGTCCCGCACGGGGGCGGCCGCGGCCGCGATGCCGGCCGCGAGGGTGTCGTCGTCGACGTCGCCCTCGTCGGAGAAGTCCAGGGCCGCCTCGGTCCGGGCGAGGCCGTCGAGGAGCGCGGCGCGCCAGGCCTCGACGCGCCGACCGAGGACACCGTCGAGCTGGCGCAGGGCCTGGCGCCTCTGGGCCTCGGTCTCGGCGTCGATCAGGTCGGCCAGGCCCTCGACGGCCGTGAGGTCCATGCGCCCGTTCAGGAAGGCGCGCCGCGTGAAGGCGCCAGCCTCGGCGGGAACGAGGCCCGGCACGGCGGCGAGCGCGCGCAGCACCGCGGCCCGGACCGCGAGGCCGCCGTGGAGATGCAACTCCGCCATGTCCTCGCCCGTGACGGTGCGGGGTCCCGGAAGCCAGGCGACGAGGGCCCGGTCGAGGACCTCGCCGGTGGCGGGCGCGCGGAGCGTGCGCAGGGAGAGGCGGCGGGGCGGGGGAGGGGGCGCGCCGGTCAGCGCGGCCAGGGCGGCGTGCGAACGCGGCCCGCTGAGGCGGATGACGGCGATCGCGGCCCGGCCGTGCCCGGAGGCCGGTGCGAAGATCGTGTCCGGACCGTCGGTCATGCAGGATCGTCGTGACGTAGCGGATGGGCCGTCGGCCCCGCGGGTGACCGGCACGCTCCGTCCAGAGACACCGAGCCGGCTATCTCATTTGCTGAGCCGGCAAAACGGTGCGGCGCCCCGCTCGGGCGCCGCCCGGGTCAGGTGTTCATCGAGTCGAAGAAGTCGCCGTTGCTCTTCGTCTGCCGGAGCTTGTCGAGCAGGAACTCGATCGCGTCGGTGACGCCCATCGGGTTGAGGATGCGGCGGAGCACGTAGGTCTTCTTGAGCGCGTCCGGCGGCACCAGCAGCTCCTCCTTGCGGGTGCCGGAGCGGGTGATGTCGATGGCCGGGAAGATGCGCTTGTCCGAGACCTTGCGGTCCAGGATGATCTCCGAGTTGCCGGTGCCCTTGAACTCCTCGAAGATCACCTCGTCCATGCGCGAGCCGGTATCGATGAGGGCGGTCGCGATGATGGTGAGCGAGCCGCCCTCCTCGATGTTGCGGGCGGCGCCGAAGAAGCGCTTGGGCCGCTGGAGCGCGTTGGCGTCGACGCCGCCGGTCAGCACCTTGCCGGAGGACGGCACCACGGTGTTGTAGGCGCGGCCGAGGCGCGTGATCGAGTCGAGCAGGATGACGACGTCGCGGCCGTGCTCCACCAGGCGCTTGGCCTTCTCGATCACCATCTCGGCGACCTGGACGTGGCGGGTGGCCGGCTCGTCGAACGTGGAGGCGATGACCTCGCCCTTCACCGAGCGCTGCATGTCGGTGACCTCCTCGGGCCGCTCGTCGATGAGCAGGACGATGAGGTAGCACTCGGGGTGGTTGAGCGTGATCGACTGGGCGATGTTCTGCATCAGCACCGTCTTGCCGGTGCGGGGCGGCGCCACGATCAGGGCGCGCTGGCCCTTCCCGATCGGCGACACGATGTCGATGATGCGGGGCGAGAAGTCCTTCCGGGTCGGCTCGGAGAGCTCGAGCTTGAAGCGCTGCGTCGGGAACAGCGGCGTCAGGTTGTCGAAATGGACCTTGTGCTTGATCTTGTCTGGGTTCTCGAAGTTGATCGTGTTGACCTTGAGGAGCGCGAAGTAGCGCTCGCCGTCCTTCGGGCCGCGGATCGGGCCCTCGACGGTGTCGCCGGTGCGCAGGCCGAAGCGGCGGATCTGCGTCGGCGAGATGTAGATGTCGTCGGGACCGGGCAGGTAGTTCGAATCGGAGGAGCGCAGGAAGCCGAAGCCGTCCTGCAGCACCTCGACGGTGCCGGCACCGATGATCTCGACGTCCTTGGCAGCGAGCTGCTTCAGGATCGCGAACATCAGCTCCTGCTTGCGCATGGTCGAGGCGTTCTCGACCTCCACTTCCTCGGCGAAAGTGATGAGCTCGGTGGGCGTCTTCGACTTGAGGTCCTGGAGCTTCACCTCCCGCATCGCGGGGGCCAGGGTCTCGATCGGTGCGAGAGTATCTTCGATCATGGGATATCGGGGTGCGGGGGCGCTGCTGGGAGACGTCATGTCGGGGATCGTCCGTCGGCCGTGAGGCACGGCGTGGGGCGGGAGAGGCGGGTGGCCGAGGCGGGCACCGTACGCGGAATCGTCGCCTGATTGTCCCGGAGGTCGCGATGGGGAGCCGAGCGGCTCGGGCGCGACGTGACGTGACTTGTAGGAGGGAACGACTGTATGTAACGGGTCCGGCGCGTGGACTCAAGTCCCCGGAGACGAGAAAAGGGGTCGGTTCGGCGTGTCGTCCCGACGGGTCCGCCGCAGGAGCGATGCCGGATTGCCGGCCGCCCGCGCGCATGCTCCGGCGGGCTGTCGGAGCACGGGGCCGACTATCGGCGGGTTTCCGGACCGGCCGCATTAACATTCTGAGGGCTTGGCCTGCCTAAGGGCTCGGCCCCTGGCCCGGGCCGGCTCACCCGCGGCGGCGCAGCCGGATGTAGAGCGCCCCGCCGCCGCCGTGGTGGTGCGCCGCCTCCTCGAAGCCGACCACCAGCGGGCGCAGTTCGGGCAGGCGCAGCCAGTGGGGGACGCTGCGCCGGAGCACGCCCCGCTCGGCGTAGGGATCGTCGCCGGCGGCTCCCTTGCCGGTCACCACCAGGACGACGGCGTGGCCTGCGTGGCGGGAGCGGTGCAGGAAGCCCACGAGGGCGGCGTGGGCCTCCGCCTGTCGCAGCCCGTGCAGGTCGATGACGGCGTCGACGGTGCGCGAGCCGCGGCGCAGGCCGGTGCGCAGGCGCCGCTCCAGGGCGGCGAGGGGCGGCAGGGGAGGGGCCGCGGGCGGCGTCGCCGGGGCGGGCCGGGCCACCGCGGGCTTGGCGCTGGCAGGCTTGGCGCTGACTGGCTTGCCGGGCTTGGCCGCGGCAGGCTTGGCATTGGCAGGCTTGGCGGGCACGGGCTTGAGCGCCGTGCCCTTGCTGGCCGTGCCCTTGCCGGCACGCGGCGCCTCGGCGGCGACCGGCGCGGGGGCAGGGGGCGCGGGCGGCGGCGCGCGCCCGCGCAAGGGGGTGATCAGGCGGGCGATCTCGGCCCAGAGGTGGCGCTCGTCGACGGTGAGGCGGCGCTCGCGCGGGCGGCGCGGGCCGCTCACGGCCGCGCCTCCGCGGCCGAATCCGGGGCTTCGGGGCTGGGGATTTCGGAGGCGGGACCTTCGGGGGCGGGCGGCCTGGGCAGCAGCACCACGAAGCGCGCGGCGTCCCGCAGCAGGCCCGCCACGGCGCCGGCGTCCGGCCCGGTGCCGAGGTAGAGGTCGCCGCGGGCCGGGCCGAGGATCGCCGATCCGGTGTCCTGCGCGATCACCAGCCGGGCGAGGGGCGTGCTGCCGCCCTCGGTGGTCGGGAGAGTCCCCTCGAGCCAGAACGGCAGGCCGTAGCGCCAGAGCGTCGCGTCCACGGCGAGGCTGCGCCCCGCCGCCAGCGCCACGCCGGCGGCGCCGCGAGGCCCCGTCCCCGGATCGGCCTCGTCGCGGCGGAAGAAGACGTAGGAGGCGTTGCGGCGGATGAGGCTGCGGGCCGCGTCCGGGTTCGCCCGCAGCCAGCCGGTCCAGCGCGCGAGCGTCAGCCCCTCGAGCGGGAGATGGCCGTCCGCGACCACGAGGCGGGCGACGGAGGTGTAGGGCCGGCCGTTGCGGCCGTCGTAGGCGAGGCGCAGGGAGCGGCCGTCCGGCAGGCGCACCCGGCCCGAGCCCTGGACCTGCAGCACCAGGAGGTCGACGGCGTCGCGCAGGTAGGCGACGGGGCGGGCGCGGTCGCCGAGGGCGCCGTCCTCGATCGCGGCGCGGTCCGGGTAGGGCTGGAAGGCGTCGCCGTCCCGGCGCGCGGCGCGCAGGCGCGGGTCGAGGCCGGGCCGGGTCTCGCCCGGCTCCAGCGAGACGAGGTCGTCGGGGCGGGCGAGCGCCGGCACCGGGAAGGCGGGCGTCGGCACCAGGGACCCGTCGAGCTCGGGCTCGAAGTAGCCGGTGAGGAAGCCCGCCCGGCGCTCGGCCGCCGCCTCGCGGGACGGCCGCAGGACGCGGTAGGCGGCGAAGTTCTCCTGGAAGAAGGCGCGGGCCCGGGACGCCGGGGTGGCGGCCGCCGCCGCGCAGGCGGCGGTCAGGTCCTGGCCCGGAGCCCCGGGCGCGGCCTCCGCGAGGACCGGCCGGGCCGGCTGCGCGCAGGTCGCCCGGAAGGCCGCGAACGCTGCCGCGAGATCGTCCCGCTCGAAGCCCGGGAGGCTCGCGAGCGCCACCGGCTCGAGCACCGCCTCGCCGGCCCGCAGCGGCTCGGCGCGGGCGCCGCCGGCCAGGACCGGCCCGAAGACCGGCCCGAGCCCGAGGACCGGCCCGGCCCCGAGCACCAGCCGGGCGCCGATGAGCAGCGCCGCCGGGAAGGGGCCGGGTGTCGGCGGCATCGCGCGTCCGGTCGCCCTGGTCGCGTCAGTGGCCGGCTTCGGTGGCGACGAGCTGCCAGTTGGGGTCGCGGCTGCCGAGGGTGCGGGCGAAGGTCCACACGTCGGTCACGTCCACGACCTTGTCCGGGCTGCCGTCCACCACCGTGCCCTGGGGGCCGCGGGTGGCGGTGATCAGCTTCGAGAGGTAGCGCACGGTGATCTGGGCGACGCGGTTGCGCAGGTCGACGCCGACGATCTCGGCCCGGTCGATGGACACGAAGGTCGTCTCGACGGTCTGGCCGGCCCGCTCGCGGGTCTGGATCGCCCGCTCGAAGCCGTCGGCGACCTCGCGGGAGAGCAGGGTCTTCAGCGTCTTGCGGTCGCCCTTGGCGAACGCGATCACGATGGTCTCGTAGGCCATCTTCGCCCCGTCCGCGAAGGCCCGGGGGTCGAAGCCCGGCTCCTGCTGCAGGATCAGGTCGAGGCCGCGCGCGGCGGGCGAGTTCGGTTCGACCACGCCCTTCCAGTTGCGCGGCACCGCCGTGGCGACGGGAGCCGCGGCGCCGCGCTCGGGGCCGGCGCCCGGCAGGCGCACCACGTTGTCGCCGTCCCGGGCGGCGGCCGGCGGCTCCTCGCGGCGGGCGAGCGGGTTGAAGGGCGGCCGCTCCGTGCCGGTCTTCTGGCCCAGAACCGAGCGCAGCTTCCAGATCACGAAGACCGCAAGCCCGAGGAAGATGAGGGTCGTAAGGTCGAGGGAATCCTGCATCATCGATCCGATCGTGGCGGCCGCCCGCGGGTCGCCCCTGACCACCGGCCCGGCGGCTTTGGCATCGGCACCGGGGGTAAGGCAAGCGTGCGAGCCGGCGCGCGACCGCGGGGCCTGTCCCGATATGGGGTCTGGCGCCGGCCGTATCCAGCCGCCCCGGGCACCAAGACGCATCCCGGCGCGGACGATGCGCCACGGGAATTCCGCAGGGTCAGGGGGGCCTGGAGGATGATCGGCGCCTCAGCTTGTTCGCGCGGTGCGGGCATGATAGCGCCAACGCCGCCGTCGCGCGCGCCACTTTTTTCGCCAGCGCGCGCATGGCCCGTACCTGTCGTCCAGCCCTCGAAGGAACCCCGCCATGGCCGATTCCCCGGTCCCGAACGGCAACGGTGGCGCCACGGCGCAGCCCGACGATTTCACGCCGACGCTCAACGCGCTCGCCCAGTACGCCAAGGACCTCTCCTTCGAGAATCCCAATGCGCCGCGCTCGCTCCAGCCTCAGCAGCAGGGCCCGCAGATCAACATCCAGGTCAACGTCAACGCCAAGCAGCTCGCCGAGGAGGACTTCGAGGTCGACCTGCGGCTCGAGGGCGACGCCAAGATCGGCGCCGAGGTGCTGTTCGCGTTCGAGCTGACCTATTCGGGCATCTTCCGCCTGCGCAACATCCCGCAGGACCAGGTCCACCCGGCCGTGATGATCGAGTGCCCGCGCCTGCTGTTCCCGTTCGCGCGCCAGATCATCGCCGACGCCGTGCGCAACGGCGGCTTTCCGCCGCTCTACATCGACCCGATCGATTTCGTCGGCCTCTACCGCCAGAAGGCGGCCGAGGCGCAGGCGCAGGGCGGCGGCCCGGCCGCCTGACCGCCCCGGAGCGCGCCGTGACGGCCGCGGCGGGCGGCCGTCAGCCCGCGCCCTCCTCGCCGAGGTAGTCGCGCCAGATCGCCCCGGCGCCGAGGCCGGCCGCGAAGGCCGCGTGGGCCCCGCGCTCCGCGTCGGTGAGGCGGCTCCTCACCGGCCGCGGGCCGAGGAGGACGGGAGCCGCCCGGGTCGCGGCCCCGGCCGCGGCGGCCCCGCTCTCCACCATCAGGCCGAGGCTCGTCTGCTTGCCCCCGAGCAGCTCGATGTAGACCTCGGCCAGGATCTGCGCGTCGAGGAGCGCGCCGTGCTTGGTGCGGCGCGAGTTGTCGATGCCGTAGCGGGCGCACAGCGCATCGAGGTTGTTGGCCGCCCCCGGATGCTTGCGCCGGGCGAGCGCCAGGGTGTCGACCACGCCCGCGAGCTCGATGGCGGGCGGAGCCTTGCCGCCCAGGCGCGCGTACTCGGCGTTGAGGAAGCCGACGTCGAAGGCCGCGTTGTGGATCACCATCGTGGCGTCGCCGAGGAAGTCCAGGAACCCGGGCAGCACCGCGGAGAAGACCGGCTTGTCGGCCAGGAAGGCGTCCGAGAGGCCGTGCACCTGGAAGGCGCCCTGCGACACCGCCCGCTGCGGGTTGATGTAGCAGTGGAACTCCCGGCCCGTCGGGATGTGGTTGAGGAGCTCGATCCCGCCGATCTCGATCAGCCGGTCGGTCTTGGCCTCGGTGCCGGTGGTCTCGGTGTCGAGGACGATCTCGCGCAGCACGGCTCTCACTCCCCCGTCTGGGCCCGCCGGCCCGGCCTGCCGGCCGGGCCCGGACGCGCCGGGCCGGTATAGGCCCGAAGTGGTTAACCGGAGTGCCGCGGGCCCGCGGGCAAGCCGGAGGCCCCGCGGGAAAGCCCCGGACGTCCCGCGGGCTCACGCGTCCCGGTCCGGCCCGGCGCGCCGCCGCAGGTCGCCGCGCGCCACCGCCGCCACCAGGGCGTCGACCTGTGCCTGCGCGTGCGCGAAGCCCCGGCCGGTCTCGATCAGGACATCTGCCCGGCGGCGCTTCTCCGCGTCGGGCATCTGCTTGGCGAGGATCGCCGCGAACGTCTCCTCGGTCATGCCCGGCCGGGCGAGCACGCGGGCGCGCTGCACCTCGGGCGGGGCGGTGACGACCACGACCGCGTCGCAGCGGGCCGCGCCGCCGGTCTCGAGCAGCAGGGGCACGTCGAGCACCACCAGGAGGGCGCCGGCCTGCGCGGCCAGGAAGGCCGTCTCCGCCTCGCGCACCAGCGGGTGGACCAGGGCTTCGAGCCGGCGCAGGCGCTCCGGGTGGTCGAGCACCGCCGCCCGCAGGCGCCCGCGGTCCACCGAGCCGTCCGGCGCGAGGGTGCCGGGGAAGGCCGCCGCGATGCGCGGGGCGGCCGCACCCCCCGGGCCGTAGAGTTCGTGCACGCAGGCGTCGGCGTCGTGCACCGGCACGGCGCGGGCCCGGAACATCGCCGCGGTGGCGCTCTTGCCCATGCCGATCGACCCGGTGAGGCCGAGGATCACGGGCCGCGTCACCGCCGTCCCTCGATGTCCGCGACCACGAGGGCGCGCAGGGACGGCGTCACCTCCGGGGTCGCGCCGAACCAGCGCGCGAAGCCCGGGACCGCCTGGTGCAGCAGCATGCCGAGGCCGTCGACCGCCGCGAGGCCGCGGGCCCGCGCCGCGGCGAGGAGCGGGGTCTCCAGGGGCACGTAGACGATGTCGGCCACCGCCGCCTCCGGTGGCAGGGGCGCGAGGTCGAGGGCGAGCGGCGGATGCCCCGCCATGCCGAGGGAGGTGGTGTTGACGAGGAGCCCGGCCCGCGCGAGGCGGTCGCCCCGCGCGAGCGCGTCCCAGGCCAGGACCTCGACCCGGGCGGGATCGAGGCCGCCCAGCGCCCGCGCGCGCCCGTCGCTGCGGTTGGCCACCTGCACCCGGGGCAGGCCGCGCTCGAGCAGGCCGACCACGACCGCCCGCGCGGCGCCGCCGGCGCCGAGCACCAGGGCGGTCCGGCCCGCCGCGGTGCCGGTCGCCTCCGGCCAGCCCGCCCCGAGGCTGGCGTCGAGATGCGCGAGGAAGCCCGGCGCGTCGGTGTTGTCGCCGTGCAGGCGCCCGGCCCGGTCGAACCACAGCGTGTTGACCGCCCCGATCCGCGCCGCCCGCGGCGTCGCCACCTCGGCGAGGCGGAAGGCCGCCTCCTTGTGCGGCAGGGTGACGTTGCCGCCGGCCCAGCCGGCGGCGGCGAGCCCGCGCACGAAGTCCGGAAAATCCTCGGGCGGGATGTCGAGGCGCTCGTAGGTGCCCGGGAGGCCGTGCGCCGCGAGCCAGTGGCCGTGGATCAGGGGCGAGCGCGAATGCGCGATGGGGTGGCCGACCACGAAGGCCTTGGGCGGCGGGGTCATCGTCCGGGCTCCGTGTCAGAAGGCCAGGAGGCCGTGCCCGCGCAGGCGCGCGAGCAGGGGCAGGAGCGGCAATCCCAGGATGGTGGCGTGGTCGCCCTCGATCCGCGCGAACAGGTGGATGCCCACGCCCTCGATCCGGTAGGCGCCGACGCTGCCGGTCACGCCCGGGCCGGCGGCGTCGAGATAGGCCGCGATGGCGGCCGCATCGAGGGGGCGGACCGTGAGCCGGGCCGTCGCCACGACGCGGTCGACCACGGCCCCGCCGAGCGCCAGGGCGGCGGCGGCGTGGAGCGCGTGGGTGCGGCCCTGGAGCCGGGCGAGGTGGGCGGCGGCCGCGGCGCGGTCGGCCGGCTTGTGCAGGACCGCGCCGTCGAGCGCGAGCACCTGGTCGGCCCCGAGCACCACCCGGTCCGGCGCCGCGCGGGCCACCGCCAGGGCCTTGGCGTCGGCGAGGCGCTGGGCCAGCGCCTCGGGCGCCAGGCCGGCGGCCTGCGCCTCGACGGCGCGCTCGTCGACGCCCGGCGCCCGGGTCTCGACGGCGAGGCCGGCCGATTCCAGGAGCGCCCGGCGGGTCGGGCTGGTCGAGGCGAGGATCAGGGGCTCGGGCCCGCGCCAGAGCGGGAAGGAGGCGTGCGACATCGGCCGCCCTCTCTCGCCGGTCCGGCCGGCGCGCGCAAGCGGGCGCGCCGGTCAGACCGCGATGAACTTCATCCGGTGCTCGCGGTGCAGGTCGACGATCGCCGCGGCGGTCTCCTCGATCGAGCGGCGGGTGACGTCGATCACCGGCCAGCGGTGCTTGGTGAACAGGCGGCGCGACGACGCGATCTCGTTCGCCACGGCATCGCGGTCGACGTAGGGCGAGGATTCGTCGGCCTTGAGGCTGAGGAGCCGGTTCTGGCGGATCTGGACGATGCGCTCCGGCGAGGCGATCAGCCCGACGACGAGGGGCTTGCGCAGGGCCTCCAGCACCGGGGGCGGGGGCATGCCGGGCACGAGGGGGATGTTGGCGGTCTTCAGGCCGCGGTTGGCGAGGTAGATCGCCGTCGGGGTCTTCGAGGTGCGGCTGACCCCGAGCAGGATCACGTCGGCCTCGTTGAGATCCACCGGCAGGTTGCCGTCGTCGTGGGCGAGCGTGAAGTTCATCGCGTCGATGCGCTTGAAGTACTCCGCGTTCAGCATGTGCTGGGCGCCCGGCCGGGCGGTGGAGTGCGCGCCGAGGTAGGATTGCAGCAGCCGGTGCACCGGCTCCAGCACCGAGAGGGCGGGCGAGCTCGTGGCCCGGCAGGCCTCCTCCAGGCGCTCGGTCAGGTCCTGCCCGACCAGGGTGTAGAGCACGATGCCGGGCGCCTGCTCGATCTCGTTGATCACCCGCTCGAGCTGGGCGCTCGACCGCACCAGGGGGTAGACGTGCTCGATCGCCGAGACGCCCTCGTACTGGGCGGCCGCCGCCCGGCCGACATTGATCAGGGTCTCGCCGGTCGAGTCCGAGACGAGGTGGAGGTGGAAGTAGCTGCGGACCACGCGGTCTCCCCGGGACGGGCGGGCGCGAGGGCCGCACCCGCGGCCGCCGCGCGGTCCCGCCGCTGCGCCAGACTATCCACCGGGAGGCGCGTTGGGGAGTCGACGAGTGTGGAAAATCCGGCCGGCGCGCGGGCCCCGGGGCCCCGGGCGGCGAAACTGTCGACTCCCGCATCAACAGGCGCGCCCGGCCGGTCGGTCCGCCGGACGCTTTTGGGAGAATCCGGGACGCCTCGGGCGCCGGGGCACCGCGCCGGGGCGCAAGCCCCTCGCGACTCTGGCGATACCCCGACACTAGAGCGAATTTGTTAAAGCCCTCTTAACGTCGCGGCCGTGGGGACGGGCTGTGGACGCGCCTGCGCCGCCCTTACGCCCCCCTCTAATAGAAAAAACAGACTCTTCAGAATCTCTCTTTTCTTCTCAGAGGGCCGGGTGGGGATGGCGGCCGGCGAGGGGCCAGCGACCACGCGTCGGGCTGGCGTCGCCTCGCGAGTGCCTGCATAGGAGGAGCCACGGCCGAACCGCGAAGGCGGCCGGGACGAGGCGAGGGCGGGAATGGGCGAGACCCCGGAGGCCGGAGCAGCGGCCGCGAGCGAGACGGCGGCGCAGCGGCCGATCCTGCGGGTGCTCGGGGGCGAGGCGCTGTCGCCGCCGCCCGCCTGGATGATGCGTCAGGCCGGGCGCTACCTGCCGGAGTACCGGGCCGTGCGGGCCGAGGCCGGCTCCTTCCTCGACCTCTGCTACAATCCCGACTTCGCCGCCGAGGTCACGCTGCAGCCGATCCGGCGCTTCGGCTTCGAGGCGGCGATCCTCTTCTCCGACATCCTGGTGGTGCCCCACGCGCTCGGCCAGGACGTGCGCTTCGTGGAAGGGGAGGGGCCCCGCCTCGACCCCCTCGCGGGGCGGGCGGAGTTCGAGGCCCTCAAGGACGCCGGGGACCCGGCCGTGATGGACCGCCTGGCGCCGGTCTTCGCGACCGTGGCGCGCCTGCGCCGGGACCTGCCGGACGAGACCACGCTCCTCGGCTTCTGCGGCGCGCCCTGGACGGTGGCGAGCTACATGATCGGCGGCCGCGGCACCCCGGACCTCGCCCCCTCCCGGGCCCTGGCGGCGGCCGACCCCGCCCTGGTGGACGCCCTGATCGACCGTCTGGTCACGGTCTCCACCGACTACCTCGTGCGCCAGCTCGCGGCCGGCGCCGACGCGGTGCAGATCTTCGAGAGCCACGCGGGCGCCCTGCCGGCGGTGCCGCCCGGGGAGGCGGGCGACGCCCTCGAGCGCTGGAGCTTCCGGCCGGTCGCCCGGATGATCGCCGGCATCCGGGCCCGGGTGCCGGGAGCGAAGGTCATCGTCTTCGCCCGCGGCTCGGGGCTCGAGGGCCACGCCCGGGTGCCGGAGGCCACGGGCGCCGACGCGGTCGGGGTCGACTGGGCGGTGGACCTCGCGGCCCTGCGGGCCCGCCTGCCGGCCCACGTCGTCACCCAGGGCAACCTGGCGCCCGAGACCCTCATCGCGGGCGGCCCCGCCCTCGACGCGGCCGTGGACGCCATCCTGGCCGCCACGCGGGGCACGCCCCACATCTTCAACCTCGGCCACGGCATCACGCCGCAGACGCCGATCGCGCATGTCGAGCGGATGCTCGCCCGCCTGCGCGGCTGAGGACGCCGCGCCGCGTGGCCTCCGAACAGGCCTCAAGGGCCCCGAACAGGACAGACCGTGCTCTACCTCTGGATCAAGGCCGGCCACGTCGTCGCGCTCATCGCCTGGATGGCCGCGATGCTCTACCTGCCGCGCCTCTTCGTCTACCACGCCGCCCTGCCGGCCGGCTCGGCGCAGGGAGAGACCTTCAAGGTGATGGAGCGGCGCCTCGCCAAGGCGATCATGCTCCCGGCGATGATCGCGACCTGGATCCTCGGCCTCACGCTCGCGGTGATGAGCGGGGCCTACACGCAGGGCTGGTTCCACGCCAAGCTCGCCCTGGTGCTGGCGATGAGCGGCATCCACGGCTGGCTCTCGCGCATGGTCAAGGACTTCGCCGCCGACCGCAACGCCCGCGCCCCCGGCTTCTACCGGGTGATCAACGAGGTGCCGACGCTCCTGATGATCGGCATCGTGATCCTGGCGGTGGTGAAGCCGTTCTGAGGCCGGGCCGGGGAGGCGTCGCATGAGTGGTGCGGAGGGGGGACGGGCGGATCCGGGCGGGATCGGGACGCGCACGCTGTCCGTGACCCTCGCCGGGCGGAGCGTCGCGCTCGCCTGCGACGTGACCGGCAGCGGGCCGGAGGCGCTGCTGCTGCCGGCCCCCTCGTCGATCGCCACCCGGGAGGAGATGCGTCCCCTGGCGGCGTGCCTCGGCGGGTTCCGGTGCCTCGTCCCGGACTGGCCCGGCTTCGGCGCCGCCCCGCGCGCCCGGGTGCCCCTCGAGCCCGCGACGCTGCACGCCGCCCTGGACGGGCTCCTCGCGCAGGCGCCCGGCCCCTACGCGCTCGGCATCGCGGCCGGCCACGCCGCCGGCTACCTCGTGGCCGCCGCCCGCCGCCATCCCGAAGCCTTCGGACGGCTGGTCCTCGTGGCGCCGACCTGGCGCGGGCCGCTGCCGACCGCCATGGGGCCCGAGCGCCGGCCGCTCTACGGGCGCCTGCGCCGGGCGGTCGAGACCCCGGTGGTCGGCGACCTCCTCTACCGCCTCAACGTCAGCACGGCCGTCGTCGCCCGGATGATGCGGGCCCACGTCTACGCCGACGCGGCCCACGTCACCCCGGCCGTGCTCGCCGCCAAGCGCCGGGTCACCCACCAGCCCCGGGCCCGCTTCGCCACCGCGGCCTTCGTCACCGGCGGCCTCGACCCGGTCCTGACCCGCGCGGCGTTCCTGGACCTGTTCGGCCCCGGCCTGCCGCCGGTGCTGGTTCTGCGCCCCGCCGGGGCGCCGCGCCGCTCCGGCGCCGAGATGGACGCCCTCGTGGCCGGCGGCCGCGTCGACGCCGCGGAGGTGCCGGGCGCCCTCTCGGCCCACGAGGAGTATCCGGAGGCGGTGGCGGCGGCGATCCTCGCCCGCCGCTGAGCCCCCACCCGAGCGGGCCCGCCGCCGGGTCCCGCCCGCCCGCCACGCGAGTGCTCCCACGATGCGCCGGTCGATCCTCGTCCTCGCCGTCCTCGCCCTCGCGGGCGCGCCAGTCCCGGCGGCCCGCGCCCGGGAGGCCCCCGAGGCGGCGCCGCCGGTCGCGGCGGACCCGGTCCGGCCGGAGGCGCGCGCCCGGGTGCCCTACCTGGCGGACGGGGCCCTCGACACCGTGGCGGTCCTGCCCCCGCCGCCGCGGCCCGGCAGCGAGGCCGAGGCGGCCGACCGGGCCGCCTACGCGGCCACCCGGGCCCTCGAGGGGACCTCGCGCTGGCGCCTCGCCACCGCCGACGTCGCCTCCGGCGCGGCCCGGCTCCTCGACGACTTCTCCTGCGCGGTCGGCCGGCGGCTCGACCCGGCCCGGCTGCCGGCGCTGATGAGCCTCCTCGAGCGGGCCCGGCTCGACGTGGTGGCGGCGGTGCGGCGCCCCAAGGAGCACTACGCCCGGGTCCGGCCCCACGTCGGCAACGCCGCGCCGCTCTGCGTCGCGCGCAGCGTGCGGCTGGCACGGAGCTGGTCCTACCCGTCCGGCCACACCACCGAGGGCTGGGCCTTCGCGCTGATCCTCGCGGCGATCCTGCCCGACCACGCCACCGCGATCCTGCGGCGCGGCCGCATCTACGGCGAGAGCCGCATCGTCTGCGGGGTGCACTGGCGCAGCGACGTCGAGGCCGGCCGCAGCAACGGCGCGGCGCTGTTCGCGGCCCTTCTCGGCAACGCGGCGTTCCGGGCCGACCTGGACCGGGCCCGCGGCGAGGTCGCCGGGAGCGCGGGGGCCGGGCCCGCGACGCCCCCGGACCCGGAGGTCTGCGCGATGGAGGACGAGGCGGCGGCCGGCCCGCTGCCCTGATCGGCCGGTCGGGGCCGCGCCGTCCCTCACGGAGCGGGTCCCCGGGGGAGCGTGGCGCGGCGCCGCCGACGCCACCCCGTTCCCCGCCGCGCCGTGGACCGCCCCGGCGGGGGACGCTCAGGCCGGTTCCGCCGTCCCGGGCGCCTTGCGGGCGGCCTCGCGCTTCGCCTGCCGGGCGCGGCGGCCGAGGATGTTGAGGATCTCGACGCCGGCCGAGAACGCCATCGCGGTGTAGATGTAGCCCTTGGGCACGTGCGCCCCGAACCCTTCCGCGATCAGCGTCATGCCGATCATGATCAGGAAGCCGAGCGCCAGCATCACCACCGTCGGGTTGGCGGCGATGAAGCGCGACAGCGGGTCGGCGGCGACCAGCATCACGGTCACGGCGGCGACCACCGCCACCACCATGATCGGCACGTGATCGGTCATGCCGACCGCCGTGATGATGCTGTCGATCGAGAACACGAGGTCGAGGATCAGGATCTGGCCGATGGCCGCCGCGAAGCCGAGGCGGGCGCCGCCGGGACCCGCCTCGCCCGGCTCGGGGTCGAGGGTGTGGTGGATCTCCTTCGTGGCCTTCCAGAGCAGGAACAGGCCGCCCGCGATGAGGATCATGTCGCGCCAGGAGATGCCCTTGCCCAGGACCGTGAGGACCGGCTCGGTGAGGTGGACGATGTACGCCACGGTGCCGAGCAGGGCGAGGCGCAGCCCCAGGGCGAGGCCGATGCCGATGCGCCGGGCCCGGCTCTGCTGCGCCTCCGGCAGCTTGTTCGTCAGGATCGAGATGAAGATCAGGTTGTCGATGCCGAGCACGACCTCCATGACGACCAGGGTCGCCAGGGCGGCCCAGGCCGTCGGGTCGGCCGCCAGCTGCAGGATGGAATCCACGTTCGTCCTCGCAGGATGATTCAGGGAAAGATCGAGGCGCGGCCGTGCGCGACCGGCGGCGGCGCGTGGACCTGGACCGCCTTGGGCAGCACCCGCAGGTGGGCCGGCGTGTAGGTCGTGAGCTCGCCGTCGGTGTTGACCGGTCGGGGCTTGCGCGTGCGCAGCACCACCTCGGTGGTCTGGAAGGCGCGCACGTCCGCGGCCTTCCCCTGGGTGCCCCGGCGCAGGGCCGGCAGCAGCGCCAGGAGCCGCCACCAATGGGCCACCTCCAGGCTGTAGAAGTTGAGCAGGCCGTCGTCGACGGTGGCGTTCTCCTCCACGGTCATGCCGCCGCCGTAGTGGCGGCCGTTGCCGACCGAGACCTGGATGGTGCGCACCGTCTCCACGACGCCGTCGTGCTCGATGTAGACCGTGAAGGGCCGGGCCCGCCGCAGCAGGCGGATCGCCGCCACCCCGTACCCGATCGTGCCCAGGCGGCGCTTCAGGTCGGCGGTCAGCTCGCCGGCGAGGTCGGCCGAGAAGCCGATGCTGGCGACGTTGAAGAAGTGGTGGCCGTTGACGCAGCCGAGGTCGATCGGGCGCGCCGGCATCGTGGCGATCGTCTCGGCCGCCTCCAGGGGATCGAGCGGCAGGCCGAGGCTGCGCGCGAGGTCGTTGGCGGTCCCGAGGGGCAGGATGCCGAGGGGCATCCGCGCCTCCGCCAGGGCCTGGGCCGCGGCGTTGAGGGTGCCGTCGCCGCCGCCCAGGATCACGAGGTCGCAGGTCCGGGCATGGTCGCGGATCAGGACCTTGCAGTCGGTCTCCTCCGGCGGCGGCATCACGGGCTCGATGCCGCCCCGCCGCAGCACGTCCTTGACGGCCTCGAGGTCGAGACCGCCGTTGCGGGCCTTCGGGTTGACGACGAGCAGCGCCCGCCGGCCCGCCTCAGCGCCGGCCACCGTCGCCTCCGGGCAGGTGGGCGTGCGGGAGGTGGGAGTGCGGCCGGGCGGGCCCGCCCGCGGGGCGCCCGGAGGCGGGCATGGGTTCGGAACGCGAGCCGTTCACGGCGCGGGCCCTCCAGTGCGATCGTGCCGCGTCAGCACAACGGCAGAGAAGGGGTCCGACATCGCGGTCGACGCCTCGACCGCCAGAGGGGCCCGGACCCTGGTTGACCCTGAGGTGGGGCCTCGCCCGCGGTTGACAAGACCGACGGCCCTGTTGAACGCGCGCCACGACGCAATGGAACCGTAACCGTGGCATCCGACGTTCTCCCTCGACACCGCTCTCGCCCCGGTCGCCGCCATGCGCATCCCCACGCCGTCCCCCCTGCTCGGCCTCCTCGTGGCGGGCGCCCTCGCGCCCTCGGCCCTCCTGCCGTCGGCCGCCCTGGCGCAGGGGGCCCGGAGCTGGGTCGATCCGCCCGCCAAGGACGGGGCGCCGGCGGCGGCGAAGCCCGCCGGGCCCGCCTTCGCGCCCGCCCCCGCGCCGCGCCCGTCCCGGAACGCCGCCGCGCTCGAGCGCCCGCCCGCCACCCCGCACCGGGTCGCCGAGACCCGCCGGGCGCCCCGGGTCGGTATCCACGCGGCGACCGCCTCGCGCCGCGCCGCGCGCGTGGCGCGCGAGGAGCGCCGCTCCGTCGCGCCCCCGGCTCCCTCCGTGGCGGCCTCGGACGATCAGGTGCGCGGCTGGGCCTTCGCGGCGCAGCGCCTGACCCGCGATTACCTCGCGTCGATCTCGGGGACGAACAACGCCACGCTCGGCGCGGCACCCGGCTTCTACGGCGACCGGGTGGTCTTCCACGGCCGGCCGATGAGCGTCGCGGCCCTGATGACCGAGAAGCGCCGCTTCGTGCAGCGCTGGCCCGACCGGCGCTACCGGCCGCGCCCGGATTCCCTGCGCACCGCCTGCAACGCCGGGCTCGCCACCTGCCGGGTGCGGGCCACGGTCGATTTCGTGGCGCTGAGCCCGGCGCGGGGCGCCCGCTCGCAGGGCACGGTCGACCTGGAGCTGGCGGTCAGCTTCGCGGGCGGACGCCCGGTGATCGTGGCGGAGACGAGCCGGGTCGTGCACCGCGACCAGGTCGCCAGCGGCCGGATGCCGGAGGAGTAGGGGCCGGCGGGCGGCCCGGTCGCGTCGCCTGCGCGAGGGGCCGCCCGAGGGAGCGTGTACGCGTGGCTCGCCTGCGGTTAGGCTCGCCTGGCCCGTTCCGGGCGGGCCTGACGCGGGCGAGCGGGGTTCGAGGGATCGGGCAGGACGACGGGATTTGATGCCGACATGACCTCGCGTGAGCAGATGCAGGCGCTGATCCGGGCCGAGATCGACCGGCAGCGGCCCGTCGCGGTGGCCCGGCGGACCCTCGAGCTCCTGGTCGAATCCGCCACGCGGGCCACCGACGCGCCGCCCGGCTACCAGGTCGTCGACCGCGACGGCGCAATGCGGACCCGATCGGTGGCGGGTGAGGCGGTGCCCCTCGGCCTCGGCGACCTGATCGCGGAGCTGCGCCGCCAGCATCCGAGCCTGTTC
>NZ_KZ984627.1 GCF_003574465.1 Methylobacterium crusticola | reverse complement strand
GGCGGGTGCTTCATGCGTCTGCTCGCCCAGTCCCGGGCGAGCGGGAGACGACGATGCAGAGAACATCGACCAGACGCCAGACGCTCGGCGGCCTGACCGCGCTGGCCCTCGCGGCCGCCGGCGGCCATGCCGCCTCCGCCGCCGGGCCCGGCGGCGAAGACGGCGTGACGCCGGCCCTCGAGACCGAGAGCTACCGCATTCCCTCGGCGGATGCCGGGATCGAGCTCTACATCCGCAACAAGCGGCCCGCCGGCACGACCGCGTTCCCGGCGGAGAAGATCCTGCTCTACGTGCACGGCGCGACCTACCCGGCCGAGACCGCCTTCGACCTGCCCCTGAACGGGCTGTCGATGATGGATCACCTCGCCCGGCAGGGCTACGACGTCTACCTCGTGGACGTGCGCGGCTACGGCGGCTCGACCCGGCCGCCGGAGATGAGCCGGCCGCCGCAGGACGGGAAGCCCTTCGCGCGCACCGCCGACGCGGCCCGCGACGTCGGCGCCGCGGTCGACCACATCCTCAAGCGGCGGGGCGTGGGCAGGATCAACCTGATGGGCTGGTCGTGGGGCACCTCGACCATGGGCCTCTACACCTCGCAGCACAACGACACGGTCAACCGCCTCGTCCTCTACGCGCCGCAATGGATCTCGCGCACGCCGCTGCCCCTCGGGACCGGGGCCGGGCCGCTCGGCGCCTACCGGACGGTCTCGAAGGAGAGTGCCCGGGCGCGCTGGCTCAAGGACGTCCCGGAGGACAAGAAGGCGGACCTGATCCCGGCGGGCTGGTTCGAGCAATGGGCGGACGCCACCTGGGCGACCGATCCGGAGGGCGCCGCCCAGACCCCGCCGGTGCTGCGCGCGCCGAACGGCGTGGTCGCCGATGCCCAGGAATTCTGGCTCGCCGGCAAGGCGCTCTACGATCCCGGCCTGATCCGGGTGCCGACCCTGGTGATCCACGCCGAGTGGGACGCCGACCTGCCGAGCTACCAGGCGCAGGACTACTTCGCCCGGCTGACCAACGTGCCCTACAAGCGCTTCGTCGAGATCGGCGAGGGCACGCACACGATCATCATGGAGAAGAACCGGATGCAGTTCTTCCGCGAGGTCTCGGCCTTCCTCAACGAGGCGGAGCCGCTGGCCCTGAACTGAGGCCCGCGACGGCGCGGGGAACGCCCGGCATCCGGGCGTTCCCGGCCCGGCATCCGGCCGGCGCGCCGCGCGCGGATGGCCCGCACGTCCCGGCCCCCCGGACACGCGCCGCGAGGGGCCGGGAGGCCCCCTGCCCGCCGCGGGCCCGCCGGGCCGGCGGCCGCGATCGAATTTGCGGTTGTCCCCTGACCCAGAGTTCGGAGGAGCGGTTGCGTCCCGCGGCCGATCGGCTAATCTTCCTACCCCAAGGGAATCCCCCGCCCCAGCGAATCTCCCGGGACGGCCTGTCCTCACGTTAGGTCCGCATGCGCCTGCGCACCCTTCTCGCCGCGGCGTTCGCGTCCCTGGCGCTCGCCCTCACGCTGGCCGGGTCGCTGGCCGTCCAGCAGATCGCGGCCGCAACCCTGCGCGACCGGATCGCCTGGGAGGTGACCGACCTCGCGGGGCACATCCGGGCCGTGCTCGACGCGAGCATGTACGAGCGCTGGGCCGACATGCAGATCCTGTCGCGGACCCTGGGGTCGGCGCCCGGGACCGCGGACCAGCGGAGCTGGATCTCGGCCCTGCACGCCGCGCACCCCGCCTACGCCTGGGCGGGCTTCGCCGACCGAAGCGGCCAGGTCACGGCGAGCACCGGGCGCCTGCTCGAGGGCAGCAACGTCGCCGCGCGGCCGTGGTTTCGCCAGGGCCTCGCGGGGCCCCACGCCGGCGACGTGCACGAGGCGCTGCTGCTCGAAACCGTGCTCCCGCCGCTGCCCGACGGCGAGAGGCGGCTCTTCGTCGATGTCTCGGCGCCGGTGCAGGACCCGTCCGGCGCCGTCGTCGGGGTGGTCGGCGGCCACCTGAGCTGGAGCTGGGCCGAGCAGGTGGCCGCGCGCGCGCTCGCGGCCGCGGCGGATCGCGGCCTCTCGGCCGTCCTGCTCGACCGGGACGGGACGGTGCTGCTCGGCCCGGCCGACCTCCGGGGCCGGCCGCTGCCGGACGCGCTGGCGTCGGCGGCAGGCGCCGCGCCCCGGCAGGGGCTGGAGACCTGGCCCGACGGCGTGACCTACCTCGTGGGCGCGAGCGCGTCCGTCGGCGTCGGGGGGTACAAGGGACTCGGCTGGACGGTGCTGGTGCGACAGCCGGCCGAGGCGGCCTTCGCGCCGGCGCGGGCGCTAAGCCTGCGGATCACGGCCGGGGGCGCCGCCTTCGCGGCCCTGTTCGCCCTCGCGGGCTGGTGGACCGCCGGGATCATCGTGGAGCCGCTCCTGTCCCTGGCGCAGGCCGCCGGGGAGGCCGGCCGCGGCGGGTCGGGCGAGGTGCGCCTGCCGCCGCCCCGGGGCAGCGCCGAGGTGCGCACCCTGACGGCGTCCCTGGCGGGCCTGCTCGCGCGGCTGGCGGAGCGCGACCGGGCCCTCGCCGGGGCGAACCGGATGCTGGAGGCCGAGGTCGCGGCGCGGACGCGCGAGCTCGCGGAGAGCCGGGCCTTCCTCGAGAACGTGCTGTGCACCAGCCCGGACTGCATCACGGTCCTCGACCTCGAGGGGCACGTCGTCTACGTCAACGACCGCGGCGCGGCGCTCCTGGAGCAGGAATGCCGCGACGCCGTCGCGGGCCGCGCCCTGGCGGACCTGTTCCCGGAGGAGGGCCGGCCCCCGCTCGAGGAAGCGCTCCGGCGCGGGCGCGCCGGGGAGCCGGGCGAGGCCCTGCTCCGCTGCCCGACCCGGGCGGGCGTGCCGCGCTGGTGGAGCGTCGCGGTCACGCCGATGCGCGACGCCGAGGGCGTCGTCATCCGCCTCCTGGTGTTGTCCCGCGACGTCACGCGGATCGAGGAGCACACCGACGCCCTGCGGCTCGCCCGCGACCTGGCCGAGCTCGCCCAGGCCCGGGCCGAGAGCGCGAGCCGGGCCAAGACCGACTTCGTCGCCATGATGAGCCACGAGATCCGCACGCCGCTCAACGCCATCAAGGGCTTCACCGACCTCCTGGCGGCGGAGCCGGACCTCGGCCCGGTCCAGCGCCGCTACGCCGCGAACGCCGCGACGGCGAGCGCGGCGCTGCGCACCATCGTCGACGACGTGCTCGACTTCACCAAGATCGAGGCCGGGCAATGCGCCCTCGACCTGCGCCCGTTCGACCTCGGGCGCGTGGTCGAGGACGCGGTGGCGATGGTGTCCCACGACGCGCGCTCGAAGAACCTCCCGATCGAGGTCGACATCGATCCGGACCTCGTCCCGTGGCGGCGCGGCGACGAGGCCCGCCTGCGCCAAGTGCTCGTCAACCTGCTGGGGAACGCGGTCAAATTCACGGAGGCCGGGTGCGTCCGGGTCACCCTGCGGCCCGAGGGCCAGGGCACGCACGGCCTTCGCGTCGCGGTGACGGATTCGGGCATCGGCATCCCGGCGGACCGGCTCGGGCGCCTGTTCCGGGTCTTCTCGCAGGCCGACAGTTCCACGGGCCGGCACTACGGCGGGACCGGGCTCGGCCTCGCGATCTCGAAGCGCCTCGTCGAGCTGATGGACGGGCGCATCGGCGTGGAGAGCCGGGAGGGCAGCGGGTCGACGTTCTGGTTCAAGGTCAGGCTGCCGCCGGAGGCGCCGGCCGCGACGGCGCCGCCGCCGCTTCACCGCAACGCCCTCTCCCGGGCGGCGCGGCTCCTGCTCGTGGACGACCTCGCGATCAACCTCGAGCTCGCCAAGGTGGTGCTGGAGCGGGCCGGCTTCGTGGTCGACGTCGCCCTCACGGCCGCGGCGGCCGTCGCGGCCGTGCCGGAGGGCCGCTACGACCTGCTGCTCATCGACGTGGTGATGCCCGACATGGACGGCATGGCCCTGACCCGGGCGATCCGCGGTCTCAACCATCCGGCCCGCCACGTCCCGATCATCGCCATGAGCGCCAACGTCCTGCCCGAGCAGGTCGCCGTCTACCGGGCCGCCGGGATGAACGACCACGTCGGCAAGCCCTTCGCCTGGGAGGAGCTCTACGCCACCATCGAGCGCTGGCTGCCCGAGGTGGTGGCGGCCGAGGCCCGCACCGCCTGACGGGCCCCCTCAGGGCACCCGGTCCGGCCAGCGCCTCGCCGTGCCGGCCGGCGACAGCGACGATCGGGCCTGCGTGACGCGGCGGTCCTGCGGCGGCGGCGAGCAGACCTGGGACGCGCGGTCGGCGAACGACGGCTCATCCTGGTCAACCGGTCGACGGGCAAAGGCATCGACAGCACGGGCAGCCCCGGCGGGCGGTGGATCCGGACGCGCTCGCGGGAACGCCCGATGGCGTCGACTTCGGCTTCACCCAGTGCCCGGACGTCTGCCCGGCCACCATGGCGGAGCTGACGCTCGCGCTGGCGCGCCTGCCCGGCGCCCCCGGGACCCGCGGATCTCCCTCGTCGCCGTCGCCCCCGAGCGCGACACGCCGGCCGTGATGGCCGAGCCCATGACGAGCTTCGATCCCCGCATCGTCGCCGTGACGGGGAGCCGCGACGAGGCCGTGAGGAGCCTCGGTGCGGTCGCCGGGCGCTCCGCGCAGCCGAACGGAGGCTACGGCTTCGGCCACCCGGGCCCCGGTGCTCCTCGTCGACCGGGACGGGATCATCGTCGACCGGATCGCCGCCGGCGCAGGCCCCCGTCCCGCGGCCGCGCTGGCAGCCGGCCCGGACGCGCCGGGACCGGCCGCCCGGACACGTCGGGATCACCCTCGGCTTCGGCGCCGCGGACCCCCGCCGCTGGCCGCCGCTCCTCGTTCCCCCGGGCGCGGGTCCGTGAGGCCGCGCGGGCGCCGGCGAGGCGCGCCGCGGGCGCGGCGGCGGTCAGAAATCGGCGTGGATGCGCGTGCCGAAGAAGCTCGCGGGGCCCCGATCCCTGTTGTAGGCCGGGTTCACCACGAGCTGGTAGTCGAGCGACACCGTCACGGCCTTCGTCAGGCTGACGGCGTAGTAGGCCTCCAGCGCCCGCTCGGGCGCGTAGGTGAGGCGGCCGTCCCCGATGAGGAGCCCGAGGCCGCCGTTGGCGAAGAAGGCCCGGTGCGAGGGCGAGAGGCCGTTCACGGTGGCGCCGACCCCGACCGTGTCGCCCGGCCGGTCCCAGGCCGTGCCCTTGAGGGAGAGGCCCCCCGAGACGCTGCGGTCGACGTCCGTGAACGACAGGTTCTCGTTGCGGCCGTCCGCGAGGCTCGCCCGGGCGAAGACGCCGAGGTCGGGGGTGAGCGCCTGCTCGAGGTTGACGTAGACGCCGCTCTTGCGCCTTGAGCGCCGGGTGCCCGCCGCCGCGTCGTTGATGTCGTCGTAGAGGCCCGCCTGCGTCAGGCCGACCACCTCCCGGTAGTTCGCGGTGTTGCCCACGTTGGTGAACAGCCCCAGGCGCAGCTTGCCCGGCTGGTCGAGAACCGGGAGCGTGTGGCGCTCCTCGAATTCCAGGGTGACGCCGCCCCGGCGGGTCACGCGCGGGTCGAACACGTCGCTCGAGGGCTCCTTCGGCACCTGGGTGTAGGCGGCCCGCACGGCGAATTCCTTGCGGTTGTACTCCACGAGCACGCCCTGGGTGAAACCCGGGAGGTTGGCGGGGAAGTCCCAGGCCGAGGACGCCCAGAGCGACCAGTTCATGAAGTCGACCCGCGGGTCGTGGGCGTAGACGTTGCCGTCGAAGAAGTCCCCGAGCGCGAACTTGCCGGCCACGACCGTGATCCGCTCGACGTCGCGGGTGGTGGCGACCTGGTTGGGGCCGTCCGGCACCGTCTCGGTCTCGCCGCCGAGGCCGAAGGTCTGGCGCACGAAGTAGCGGTTCGAGCGCAGCTTCGGGAAGGGCGCGCCGGCCTTCTGGGCCTCGCCGTTCACGAAGCCGGCGACCCCGAGCGTCCGGCTGAGGCCGAAGCCCTGCGAGAATTCCGGGTTGTAGTAGAGCTCGGTACTGTCCGTGAGCTTGAACCCGAGGAACAGCGTGGCGGTCGTCGTCGCCTGCGCCTGGTGGGGCACGAGGCTGTTCTCGCCGCGGTAGGGGGAGCGGAAGCCCGGCACGCCCTGATTGACGAAGGTGGTCTGCCCGTGGAGCGAGACGCGGTCGCCGAACGCCCCCTCGCCGGGGGCCGCCTCCGCGACCTCGGGCGGCAGCCGCAACCCGCCCGGGTACCAGGACAGGCGCGCCATCACCTGGTTCGACGTGAAGGCGGCGCGGGTCGAGACCGGGCCGCCGGCCGGGCCCGGCACGGCGCCGAGGTCGAAGGCGCCGCTGCCGCCGAGGTCGACGTAGCGGTAGTCGAGGCCGAGGGCGAGGTCGGGGCTGACCGCGAGCTGCACGCCGGCCCCGAGCGTGAAGCCGAGGTAGGACAGGTCGCGCCGGGCCGTGGACGCGAGGCCCGTCGCCGGGTCCGGATAGGTCGCGAGCACCCGGGCATCGGCCCCCGCGAGGCCGAAGGCCGCGTACACGAGGGTGCGCTCGAAGGCGTAACCGAGGCGCGCCCGCAGGGTCCCGTAGAGGTTGGTCTTGGCCCGCACGAGGCTGAAGGCCGGGTCGCTCTCCTCGTAGCCGAAGCCCGGCGCCGTCGAGGGCACGGGCCGCTTCAGGTTGGCGCCGGAGATGTCCGCCTCGAGGCCGTAGACCCAGGGGCCGCGCTGCCAGTTGTAGCCGCCGAACGCGCCGCCGACCGCGGTCGTGGCCTCGCGGCTGCCGTCCGAGCGGCCCGTGGCGTCGCCCGTCCTGAAGGCCGGCACGGTGCGGCCGCCGATGCGGGTGGGACCGAACGCGTAGGCGCCGAACGACGCGCCGGCGCTGCCCTGGATGCCCGCGTAGCCGCCCGACCAGTCGACGAAGGCGGGGGCGGGCGCCGGCGCGAGGTCGGCGGCGCGCCCGGGTCCGGCCCCGAGGCAGGCCGCGCCGAGGGCCAATGCCGCGCAGAGGGCCGATGTCGCGCGCAAGGGGCGGCCCCGCCGCGCCGGCCGATCGTCCGCCGTCGTGCTGATCCGCCCCACGCTCGCCTCCCGTCCTGCCCGGTGGACGAGATATAGCAACGGCTATATTCGACACAATCCGTGGAAGCGTCCGCGGTCGCGGCGCCCGCCCGGCGTTGCGGAAAGGCAACAGACGCGCGGCAGCCGGAGTGGCCGCGGCGGCCGGCAGCGCGCGCGGCGCGCCCCGCCCTCAGGCGGGCGTGCGGGCGAGGTCGAGCTCCGCCACGTCGGCGCGCTCGCGCCAGTCGAGAACCCCGTGCTGCCGGGCGAAGCGGAGGGCCGCGGCGCGCATGGCGCGCTCGGGGTCGCGGGCGCGGGTGATCTCCACCGTGCCGACCGTGAACGGCACTCCGAGGATCTGCTTGGCGAAGAACACGCGGTAGCACGACATCATCCGTCTCCCAGGGCGGAGATCGCATCGACGGCGGAGAGGGCTGTTCCCCAAGGTTCCCCGCCAGGGCCGCCGCGGTCGGCAATCGAGGCCGCACGCCACAGCGTGACCGTACTCAACAGGGAACCGACCGGTCGCGATCGAGAAAGTATCGGCGCATCGGGCGCCGGAGCCAAGCCCATTTTCGAGCTCGCCTGTTCCTCCATGTGGCGACGATCGTCCTCCCCGAAAGGATCCCTCACGGCCGTGTGAACGGCGCCCGCCATGCCGGCAGGGCGGAGCGGCCGTGCGGCGCGTCCCGTGTTGCGGCGCGGGAATTCCCCTACCCTGCGGGCCGGGCCCGCGCCGAGGCGGCCCCGTCCGAAGGTGCCGCACCCCGTCATGTCATCCCTGTCCGCCGCGACCCGCCTGAGCCTCAGCCTGATCGCCGGCGGGGCGGTCGCGAACATCTACTACAACCAGCCGCTGCTGGGGCTCCTCGCCCAGGATCTCGGCGCCGGCGCCTCGGTGCTGGTGCCCACCGCCACGCTCGCGGGCTACGGCCTCGGCATCCTGGGGCTCGTGCCCCTCGGGGACATGTTCCGGCGGCGGACCCTGATCGTCGGCCAGCTGCTGGCGCTCGCCGCGGCCCTGGTGCTGGCGGCGCTGAGCCCGGGCCTCGCCAGCCTGGTGCTGGCGAGCTTCGTCGTCGGCGTGCTCTCCACGGCCGCCCAGCAGGCGGTGCCGTTCGCGGCCGAGCTGGCGCCCGACGCCACCCGGGGCCGCATGGTCGGCCAGGTGATGACCGGCCTCCTCCTCGGCATCCTCCTCGCCCGGACGCTGAGCGGCCTCGTGGGCGCCTGGCTCGGCTGGCGGGCGGTGTTCGGCGCCGCGGCCGCGCTCGCCCTCGGGCTCGCGGGCCTCGCCGGCCTGACCCTGCCGCGGACCCGGCCCCCGGCCCCGACGATGGGTTACGGCGCGCTCCTCGCCTCGCTCGTCGACCTCGTGCGCGGCCAGCCGGTCCTGCGCCGCGCCGCCCTGACCCAGGCCCTGCTGTTCGCCGCCTTCAACGCGTTCTGGACCACCCTCGCGCTCCAGGTCGAGGCGCCGCCCTTCGGCCTCGACCCGGCGGGCGCCGGGCTCTTCGGCCTCATCGGGGCGGCGGGCGCCCTGTGCGCGCCCATGGCCGGGCGCTTCGCCGACACGCGCAGCCCGCGGCCGGTCGTGACCGGGGGCGCCTTCCTGACCGCCGCGGCCTTCGTGGTGTTCGGGCTCCTCGGCGGCTCGTCCCTGGCGGCGCTCGCCGTCGGCGTCCTCCTCATCGACATCGGCATCAACGCGGCCTTGATCGCGAACCAGACCCGGGTCTACGCCCTGGCGGCGGGCGCGCGGGGGCGGATCAACACGGTGTTCTTCACCGCGATCTTCGTCGGGGGGGCGCTCGGCGCCTCGGCCGGCACCCGGGCCTTCGCGGCGGGGGGCTGGCCGGCCCTGTGCCTTGTCGGCGGCGGCTTCGCGCTCGCGGGCCTGCTCGTGCCGCTGACCGAGCGGCGCGGCGTCGCGCCCCGGTGATCGACGGGGGAGCGGGCGCACCCTACATCAGCGCCGGCGCCCCTCCCTCGCGAGCCCCTCCCTGACCCGCTCCCTCCTGGCCATCGACACGATCTACCTCGAGCCCGCGGTCGAGCAGGCCGCGCGGGGCCGGGAGATCCTGGAACGCTTCCCCGGCGCGGCGCGGATCCCGGTGCCCTCGCACTGGAACATCCCGGCGCTGCACGGCAATGCCGGCTCGGTCGAGGATTGGCTGCGGATCAAGCGCTCGACCCTGGTGCTCGGGGTCAAGAAGGGCCTGGCGATGCGCCCGAACGGCCGCAGCGCCCACTTCATCGCGCCGTCGAGCTCGAACGGCTGCGCCATGGCCTGCGCCTACTGCTACGTGCCGCGCCGCAAGGGCTACGCCAACCCCATCACCCTGTTCGTGAACACCGACGCGATCGGCCGGGCGATCGCGCGCCACGCCGCCGCGCAGGGGCCCCTGCCCGCCCCCGACCAGATCGACGGCGGGCTCTGGGTCTACGACACGGGCGAGAACGGCGATCTCTCGGTCGACGCCCTCGCCTGCGACAGCGTCCGCGACCTCGTGGGGCTGTTCCGCACCATCCCGAACGCCAAGGGCTCGTTCGCCACGAAGTTCGTCAACCGCGACCTCCTCGCCTACGACCCGCAGGGCAAGACCCGCATCCGGTTCTCGCTGATGCCCGAGCGGATCGCCAAGGTGGTGGACGTGCGCACCTCTCCCATGGCGGAGCGCATCGCGGCCATCGACGACTTCGTGGCCGCGGGCTACGAGGTCCACGTCAACTTCTCGCCGGTGATCCTCTACGAGGGCTGGGAGGCCGACTGGCGGGCGCTGTTCCGGGCCCTCGACGCCGGCATCGGCCCGGCCGCCCGGGCGCAGCTGCGCGCCGAGATCATCTTCCTCACCCACAACGCCGCCCTGCACGCGGTGAACCTGCGCTGGCACCCCAGGGCCGAGGAGCTGCTCTGGCGCCCCGACATCCAGGAGAGCAAGCGCTCGGAGGGCGGGATGGAGAACCTGCGCTACCGCGCGGGGTGGAAAGGCCGCTGGCTCGCGCGCTTCCGGGCGCTCCTGGCGGAGGAGCTGCCCGCCTGCGGGGTCCGCTACGCCTTCTGAGGGCGGGGACCACCGCTGCGCGCGGGGCTTGCCGCCGCGCGGCGGCGATCCCGGGGGCTCAGTGAGTCCAGGGCGCCGTGCGGTTGTACTTGAAGTTGTCCGAGTAGGAGAGGCCCTTGCGCAGGGGCTTCTGGGGCTCCTCGACCCGGTAGGCCAGGCCCTCGCGGGTGGCGTAGGCCACCGCCTCCTCCTTGGTGTCGAACTCGAGGCGCACCTGCTGGAGCATGTCCGAGGACGAGGTCCAGCCCATGAGGGGCTCGGTCTCGCGCGGACTCGTCTGCTCGAACTCCAGCATCCACTGCTTGGTGCGGGCGAGGCCGGACTGGCTCGGGTCCTTGGCAGGGCGGAAGATGCGGGCGCTGGACATCGCGGGCTCTGTTGCGTGGGGGGCATGGTCGGGGCGGCCGGATTCGAACCAGCGACCCTCTGGTCCCAAACCAGATGCGCTACCAGACTGCGCTACGCCCCGACAGGCTCTAGCCCGTTGGTTCTGTAGGAAATTTCCGGAGAGGGCGCAAGCCCGGCGCCGGCTCAAATCCAGACCGTGACCCCCACGTCGGGAGGCTGTAGGGACCCCTACTCCCGACGAATCCCCCGACGGAATTCCCGACGTCTAGACACACGCGGAGCCATAAGATGGACCGAGAAATCGACGCGATGCCGCACCCGGTCGCGCTGCTCTACCGGGACCTGCTGGCCTGCGCGGAGGGCAAGGGGACCGCGCTCGTGACGCGGGGGACCTTTTAGGTCTGGACCCAGGTGTACCGGGGCGGTCTGCGGGCGTGACGTGCAGGACCAGCAAGGACCCGAGCGGGTCCACCGCCTGGGACTCGCTCGACGCGGTGCTCCACGCCCTCATCGGGCTGCACCGGCACATCCGGCCTCGGTAGGCCTCGATCATCATCGGTGACCGCGCCTCGGGCGACGTGGTCGCGCCCGGCGAGCCCGACGGTGCGGGCGCGGCTCGAGACCGCCGCGAAAGGCAGCGCCGTCCCGCTCGATCCCGAGCGCCGCCGGGCCGGATCACGACCTCGGCCAGCGACGGGCCTTGAAGGTGGTCTCGTCCCCGTTCCAGAACGCGATCTCGCCGTGGATCGTGTCGGGGCCATCGCACGCGGCCCAGCCCTCGCCGACGACCTCGTCGCCCTCGTCCGAGCCCTGGAACCGGAATCCGACATCGGTCTGGCTGTCGGCGCAGTCGAGGCTCGCGACCACCACCCCGAACCGGAACTCGCCCGCTCCGTCCGGCGCGAAGGCGATGAAGGCCGGCTCGACGAGGTCGAGATAGTCGTTATCCCAGGTCTTCGTCTCGGTGATGCGCCAGCGGCCCTGAAGCCGCTCCTGGATGGTGCTCATGCGACCCCTCTCCTGGCGCATGGGAGGACGACCGTGACCGGCGAGCGTGCGACGACGCGGGACGCGATCCTCGCTCACTGTCGACCGGTCAGGCGCTCGATCCAGGCCGTCCTCGCGCCGCGCGTCCAGGCCTGCAGCAGGGCCGGTCTCGACCGTGCCGCCGAGCAAGGCGCCCTCATGGACGAGCCGCGGCGCGACGACGGCCCCGTCTCCGGCACGCTCTTCCGGCGCGCTCTGCGGCGTCGCGGCGTGCGAACCCGTCCCGGGCGGCCGGCCCGTGCCAGACCGGCTTCGGCATCGCGATCCGGCCCCGGGAGGATCCCGTCGCGTTCGACGTCCCGCCCGTCACCTCCCACCTTGCCTGAACTCCTTGGGAGTCAGTCCGGTCAGCTTGCGGAATGCCGTCGCCAGATGGCTCTGGCTCGAGAACCCCGTGTCGAGTGCGATCGACGTGATGGTGAGGTCCGTCGCGCCCAGCATTGTCTTGGCCCGCTCCAGGCGGCGGGACAGCACGTACTGGTGGACGGTGGTCCCCCAATGCTGGTGGAAGGCGCGTGACAGGGAGCGCGGGGAGACGCCGATCTCACCGGCGATGCTCGCGAGGGAGAGATCGTCGGCCAGACGCGCCTCGACCAGGTCGCGGACCCGCCCGAGATCGGCGCGCTCGGGCAGCTCGGCGTCCGTCCCGGCCCGCGACGAGCGACCATCGGCCGTGTAGGTCCGCACGAGGCGGACCACCATGGCGTGGACCAGCTCGTCCACGTAGAGCGCCGAGGCGGGATCGGGGGCCTCCCGCATGATGTCGAGGATCGCCAGCGCGAGCTGCTCCAGGAGCGGGTCGGACGTCCCGAGCGGAACGTCGAGCTCGACGCGCGTGGCGGCCGAACTCCACATCTGCCGCGCAGTATCGTCGATCAAGCCTTGGTGAAGATGCATCGCGAGCATCTCGGACCGGCCCCGGCGCTGCCATTCGCTCGCGTCGTGCGCCGGGATCAGGTGGAACTGGCGGGGACGGAGCGTGCTGGTTTCGGTCGGCCCGCCCTGCCCGATGCGCCGGCGAAGCTGTGCCGGGTGATTGACGCAGTAACCGAGGCAGGGATTGCCGACTGGGTCGAGCGTCCCGGTCCATGGTTCCACGGCGACGTGCTGCGCGTGGATGTTGCGCCATCCCCGCCCCGTGCTGCGGGCGAGCGCGACGTTCTTCGGCCAGGAGCTGATGTCACGCGTCTGCATCGTCGTGAGCGTCGTCGCGTCGGTCTCGGTCACCCGCCCCTCCGGACATCTCCTCGCTCCACATTGGCCGGAATCTGATCGAAGCCGGCGCTTTTCTGGAAGATCGCCCGGGCAGGGTAGGCGCAGTCTTCGGCCCGAGCAAGTCATCGGCAGCGGGGGAGCAGGCATTCGGATGCCCGTTTCTCGTTTATATTGGTCGATTTTCGAGCACGTCGCACGTTTCTCCGGCAGAAGGCTTGAGCGGAAGGCTCGGGCAGCAGGCTTGGTCGGACATGCCCGTGAGGGGGACCCACCGTGACATCTTCACTCTTCAGCGAACTCCAGGTTCGGGACGTCACGCTGCGCAACCGGATCGCGGTGTCGCCGATGACGCAGTTCTCGTCCCCGGACGGCCTCGTCACCGACTGGCACCTCGCGCATCTGGGCTCCAAGGCCGCGGGCGGCGCCGCGCTCGTGATGGTCGAGCAGGCCGCGGTGGCGCCGGAGGGCCGCATGTCGACCCAGTGCGCGGGCATCTGGAACGACGAGCAGGGCGAGGCGCTGGCGCGCATCGCCCGCTTCGTTGCCTCGGTGGGCGCGCTCCCGGGCATCCAGCTGGGCCATACGGGCCGCCGGGGCTGCGTCGAGCCGCCGTGGAAGGGCGGCGGGCACCTGCCCGAGGACCATCCCGACGCCTGGGAGATGATCGGACCCTCCGCCAATGCCTTCGGCGGGGTCATGCCGCGCGTTCCCCGCGCCATGACCCACGACGACATCCGGGACGTCACGCGGCACTACGCGGACGCCGCGCGCCGGGCGCGCGAGGCCGGCTTCCAGTGGCTGGAGATCCATTGCGCGCACGGCTTCCTGCTGTCGAGCTTCTTCTCGCCACTCGCCAACCAGCGCACCGACGGGTACGGCGGCGACTTCGCGGGCCGCAGCCGGCTCCTCGTCGAAGTGTTCGAGGCGGTGCGCTCGGAGTGGCCCGAGCGGCTGCCGCTCTCGATGCGGTTCGGCGTGAACGAGTTCGCGCCCGGCGGTCAGACGATCGACGAATCGGTGGAGCTCGCCCGCCTGCTCGCACCCCGCGGCCTCGACCTCGTGGACGTGTCGTTCGGCGGCAATTCGGGCCGTGCCCAGACGCCCTGGGACGAGGAGGGCTTCATGGTCCCGGCGGCGCAGCGCATCCGGACGGAGGCCGGCGTCCTGACGGCCGCGAACTGGAACCTCGCCGATCCCACCTTCGCGGACGCGATCGTCAGGGAGGGGCACGTCGACCTCGTCATGCTCGGCCGGCCGATGCTCGCCAACCCGCACTGGCCCGTCTACGCCGCGATGGTCCTGGGTGAGGAGCGCCCCTACGACATGCTGCCCGTCCAGTTCAGCACCTGGCTGAACAAGTATCAGCGCAGCCGCGTCAACAACGGTTTCGGCCGCGTCGTCGGCGCCGATCCGGGCGACTTTCCCAAGGCGGCCGAGTAGCGGCCCTGTCCCGCGATCACCCCTCGCATCCAGAGCCGGAGGCCACGTCATGTCAGCCGATCGCACACTTGCCCGAGCACCGAACAACGACCTGCCGCAGGCTCGACTCGGCTGGATCATGGCGCTGATCCAGACGCTGATCTACGGCAGCTTCGTCGGCACCTTCATCGCGTCTCCCGCCACGATGACGCGGCCGGTCGCGCCCGGGATGGCCGTCACGGTCGCGACGGTCGGCGGCCTGCTCGTCATCCTCTCCACGATGGTCCTGACCGGGCTCTACGTCCTGCTGGCCAACCGTCTCACCGCGCGCTGAAGGAGCGAGAGATCATGCGCAGCCTCCTCCCCGCCGGCCTCGTCGTCCTGGGTGGCGCCACGCCGGCCTTCGCGGCCGAACCGGGCGGCGGCATGAACGTCGCGGCGGTGACGATGTTCGTCGCGATCGTCCTCGTGACGCTCGGCATCACCTACTGGGCGGCGCGGCGCGCCACCTCGGCGGACCAGTTCTACGCCGCGGGCGGCCAGATTTCCGGCTTCCAGAACGGCATTGCGCTCGCCGGCGACATGATCTCGGCGGGGGCCCTCCTGGGCCTGGCCGGGCTGATCTGCGCCTCCGGCTTCGACGGCCTCATCTTCGCCGTCGGCTACGCGACCGGCCTGCCCTTCGTCGTCTTCCTGGTGGCGGAGCGGCTCAGAAAGCTCGGCCGCTACACGGTGGCCGACGTGCTGGCGACGCGCCTGGCGGAGACGCCGATCCGGATCTTCACCGCGGTCGCGACGCTCGTCATCGTGATGTTCTACCTCATCGCCCAGATGGTCGGGGCGGGCCAGCTCATCCGGCTGCTGTTCGGCCTGGACTATCTCTACGCGCAGATCCTCGTCGGTGCGCTGATGATCTGCTACGTGATGTTCGGCGGCATGGTCGCCACGACCTGGGTGCAGATCGTCAAGGCCGTGCTGCTGCTCGGCGCCGGCATCGCGATCTCCCTATTGGTGCTGGCCTCGTTCGGCTTCAACTACGACAGCCTGGTCGCCCGGGCCGTCGCCGTGCATCCCAGGCACGCCGCCATCATGATGCCGCAGGTCTATTCCGGCAGCGTCTGGCAGTCGGTGTCCCTCGGCATGACGCTGATGCTCGGGACGGCGGGCCTGCCGCACGTGCTGATGCGCTTCTTCACCGTCCCGGACGCCCGCGCGGCCCGTGTGTCGGTGTTCTGGGCCGTGATGTGCCAGAGCGGCTTCTTCGCCCTCATTTTCGTGATCGGGTTCGGTGCGCTCGCCGTCATCGGCGGCGATGCAGCCTATCTCGACGCCCGGGGCGCCATCCGGGGCGGCGGCAACATGGCGACCATCCACCTGTCCCACGCGCTCGGCGGCGATAGGCTCATGGGCCTCGTCTCGGCGGTCGCGTTCGCCACGATCCTGGCAGTGGTCGCGGGATTGACGCTGACGGGCGCCTCGGCGGTCTCGCACGACCTCTACGCCCGCATCATCGGGCGCCGCAGCGCGACGGAACGCAGCGAGATCCGGGTCTCGCGCCTCGCCACCGTGTGCCTCGGCGTCCTGTCGGTCCTGCTCGGGATCGCCTTCCAGACCCAGAACGTCGCCTACATGATCAGCCTCGCCTACGCGGTCAGCTGCAGCTCGACCCTGCCGCTCCTGATCCTGGCGCTCTACTGGCGCGGGCTGACGACCCGCGGGGCCATCGCGGGCGGCGTGGTCGGTCTCGTCGGCGCGGTCCTCCTCACGGTCCTCGGGCCGCCGGTCTGGGTCAAGGTGCTGGGCAACGCCGCACCCATCTTCCCCCTGGATCCGCCCACCATCGTGACGATGCCGGTCGCGTTCCTGACGGCCGTCCTGGTCTCGGTCCTCGATCGGAGGCGCGCGCCGGCTGCGGCGCTGTCCCAGGCCGTCTCGGTCTGACGACCCCGGCCTCGCCCTCCTCCCGCGAGGGCGAGGCCCGATCGCGCAATGCCTCATCGCGAGCCTCCGCGACGAAGCCTGTGGCACCCATTCCAACGGCTTCCGTGCAGCGCTTCGTCACCTCGCACCCCGCCACGTGGCGGTGTTCTTGTCGGTCTACAGCATAGCTATCGACGTCGATCAGGACTGGATGGGGAACGCCGAGACAGCACGGCTGACGGGTGAGACATGGGAGTGCTGAGCGTCACTGCTGTCGGAACAGCTCGTGGTCGTCAGCTATGACGCGGTAGCGCTGCTCGGCCCCTGCCTTTGACCGGATCCGCGGCGGCGCCTTCGCCAGACCGGTGAGCCACTTGTCGAGCTTCGCGGTCGTCAGCTTCTCGATCTCGCCGAGAGGCGGATAGATGAACGCCCCGGCTCGGTGGCGGGCGTCCAGGCCGGACTTCCGGTTGGCGTCCAGGAAGTCGAGGTACGTCTCCAGGGCGTCCCTGACGGTCAGCGGGCTGGTCTTGCCGGCCGCGGCGTGCGCCCGCTGCACCATGCGCTCTCGGGCCCGCTCTTGTGCCTGCCGGAAGCTTAGGATCGCGAGGCCGTCCGGGTCGGAGAAGTCGTCGGCCGTCGCCAGCGTCTCGACCTCGTAGGCTTGCTCCCCGGTGCAGTGGCGGGCGACCCACTTACCGGCGCCCTTGGCCGCCTTGCGATAGCCGAGATGCAGGCCCGGTTCGAGATTGCGGAAGTACGGCTTGCCGCGAGGCTCAAGGCGAGCGCGGGCGGTGCGGGAGTCGGGATTGGCATCTCGGACAGTACGGGCCATGGCATGCGTCTTCCTGATCCGTGTCCAACGGATGTCCAATACGCGTGGATGGACAGCCACACACAAGCTTGGATAGCTGCGGACTAACGGTCTGCGATAAAACAGCTTTCGAAAACAGCCGCGGGCACGAATGGACTTGAGAGAAACTCTTTCACGGTGAGAACAGGGGTTCGCGTCCCTTGGGAGCGCCAGCGATCTCGATGACTTGAGGTCGGGATCGCGAACCGGATGATCAACGGATTTCCTTCAGATCGGCAGGACGGGGGTGGATCGAGACCCGCCCCGGCGCACCGGGCTGTCGCCGGCTCTCCCCGTCGGCGAGCCGCTGCCCGCGCCCGCGCGCGATCCGGCCTGAGCCGCCGGCCACGTCTCGACGTCGCGCCCGGGTCGCGGCGCAGGCCCGTCCGACGATAATCGTTTGAACCTGTGACCGCCTCCGGCTGTTCGTGTGGGGAGCGAGACGGAGGAACCGTGGCGATGCGTGTCGGAGATCGGGCCTGGCAGGGCGGGCGGCTCGTCGAGGTCGGCGTGTGCGGGCTGGCCCGGTACGCCCGGATGAGCACCGGCGAGACGATCTGGTGGGGCTCGGAGGAGGACGTGCCCGACCGCGTCGCACTCGCGGCCTCGGCGACCGAGACGGAGCGCGCCGGCAACGGCGGTGCCCTGGCGCGGGAGCCGGCGGCGTAGCCGGCGGGGACTGCAATTCCCGCCCCAGCGAGGCCGATGCGCGCTCGGACGCGAGGTGGCGCGGCCTGAGCCGATGGGGGACGGGCGCAGGCCGGCCGCGCCCGCCCGACGCACGACGGGGCGGCGTCGCCCTCACCGGCACCGTGGAGGCGCCACGCTCCCCGTGACGGGGCCGGGCGGTCTCGGGCGAAACCGTCCTGACGTTCCTGCGGGCGACCCCGCGGGTCGCGGACGCGTCGCGGCCGAACTCTCGGCAGGCGGGTAGCCGGCACGTCGGGGTGACACCCGCGCGCCCCGGGGGCCATTCGGATCGACGCGGGCGGCCGCCTGCCCCGGTGCGCGCCGGGCGGGCGCAGCGCGGGCGTTCCCCGGCGGGCCCGGTCCGGCCGCGACAGCGGGACCCACCCGGCACGCCGCGAACGGCATCAGATCTGCATGGATCCCGCCTCGGAGAGACACACCGGGCTCGGCGCACTCACATCGCGCCGGCGCTGGACGGAACAATGTTCGCCAGCCCAGGTTTCCGGTGAGCGCTTCATCATGAAAATTTGAGACAATCGAATCACTACAATCGTCCGCAGGCGAAGTCGACTTCCCGAAAATACAAGCATATGATTTTTGTCGTTGAAATAGGCCGGCAACATGAACGTTGACACCGAGACCGATAATCATCATGCGTTTGTTGAAGGTCGTCAAATTGCAATGAACTCGCCGGATCCGAAAAGCGTTGCGCTGGAAGCATCGTCCAGATTGCCAATGCTCGCATTCCTTGTTGTTCTGCTGGCATTGACGGTGAATTGGGCGCTCTTTATCAGCTGGGTCGCCTACAAAATCGTGTCGTATGTAATCTGGTAGTTGTTGCAGTGCACAAGTCATTCGGCGGTCCCCAATCTGTTTCACACTGCGCCGCACAATAGCTCAAGATCTCGCGATTGTCCGTGCCTTGAAATTGAGCTCAAGCACGTCTTGATAGCGTCTGCTTTCCGAGTACGATGCTGATCGAACCCGATTGGCTGCAACAATGTCGTACTTCTGTATCGCGGGCCTCGGTGGTGCCGCAGGACTGAGCCTGCCCTGGCCCTGGCTGATCGCCCTCGCCACGATCCTCGCGATCGCCACCGGCGTCGCCGGCGCGATTCACGCTCAGCCGTTGCTGACGGTCCTCATGGATGCCGGGGTCGCCGTGCTCGTCCTGGACATGGGCTTCGTGGCCTCGGTCCTGCTGGGTCTCGCCCCGAGCTTTCGTTGACGCCGCGCTGANCGCGCGCCGCCGCGGGCGGGCGCGACGGCGCGGGCCGCGATCCTCGCGGTCGCGCCGCAGGCGAATCCGCCGGTGCAATCCGCCCGGGCGGCCGCGCGAAACGGCCCACCGCCGCGGCGGCGGGCCCGGCCCGAGGGACCCGGCCGCGGTCGGGCGGGACTCACGCCGTGGCGTCGAGGATCTTGCCGGCGCGGTCGACCTTGCAGCTCAGCACGCCCGCGCGGACCTCCAGGTTCTCGGAGCCGGTGTTGCGCGCGTAGAGGATGCGGAACGCGACCGGGGCGACGTAGCCCTCCGGCGTGCGGGTCTGGGGGCCGGCCGAGCTCGCCTCCACCCGCACGGCTCCGAGGGCCGCCGCCGCACTCGCCACCACCGTCTGGCAGGCGTCGACGGTCTCGTTGCGGCCCCGGCCCACCGGCAGGGGCGTGTAGATGAAGCGCAGGGCCTGCATGGTGCCCCGCATGAAGCCGTAGCCCGGGACGTACGACACGATGGTGTTCTCACCCTGCGCCACGGAGGCCTGGGACGCCGGGGTCAGCTGCCAGGGCATGTTCCACGTCGTATCGCCGGACCGGCCGGTTTGCGGGAGCGCCGCGAACGTCGTGTTGTCGCCGGCCAGGGCCGGCGACAGCGTGGCGGCGATTGCGGCACCCAGGACGCACGCGGCTCTGGAACCTAATGCCTTCATGTCTTCCTCCACAAAGTACTAACAACGCTTGTCAAACTCGAGAGTTGCGCGCGCCGCCGCGCGTGGTTCCCGCCCCGGTCTTATCAGGTCAGGTCGGCGCCTCCTCCTGTGCCGCCGCGGGTCCCCGCCGGACGACGGAGGTCGGCGGCTCCGGCTGCCAAGGGGCCGCCTCTGGGTCGAGCGGATTTCCGGTGCGCGCACCGACATTCACTTAAGATCGAATGTACGAACGACGACCTCTGTTCTGTTGGTGACGCCGAGACGTCTCATGATGTTGCGCACGTGGACCTTGACGGTGCTCTCCTTCATGTCGAGATCGAAAGCGATGATCTTGTTGGCCTTGCCCTTCCGCAGGCGCTCGAGGACGGCAGCCTGGCGCGGTGTGAACTGGCTGCGCGGATCGGCCGAGGCGGCGTCCTCGTGCCGCTGGAGCAGGCAGCTCGCCGGCACGAAGACGCCGCCGGCGCGCACGAGGCGCATCGCCTCGATCGCCACCTTGAGGCTGACGTTCGTCGGGATGTAGCCGCGGGCGCCCTCGTTGAGGCGCGCGATGATCTCGCCGGGATCCTCGCTGTCGCACAGGAGCACGACGTTGGCACCGGGTCCGAGCCGCGACAGGAGCGCGGCCTCCCGCGAGGACCCGCTCCGGACGGCCTCGCGGGGGTCGTAGTAGAGCACCACCATGTCGCCGTCGCGGTGGCCGATCCCGGCGCGGTCCCAGGCGTCGATCGACGCGTAGGTGACGATCTCGTGGTCCGGGATGGCGGCGGCCAGGCACCGGCTGAGGCACTCGCGCACGAGTTGGCGCGGCTCGATGATCACGACCGTGGGCTTGACCGGCGCCGCGTCGACCTTCGCCGGTTGGGCGTTCCCGGCCTGGCCCGTCCCGGCCTGGCCCGTCCCGGGCTGGTCGTCCCCCTCCGGAACACAGCCGATCGGAGCCTTCTCGGCACTGGCAGCGAACGTATCGAAATGGTACACTTCAAGATCCTCCCAGGATATACTGGCGATTCTCGCAAGCAGCGTGCCCAGACGGGCACGGGATTTCACTGGCTTAGTCAGTCTTGGCCGCGACAGCGATGGGTGGCGTCCGCCGGCCTGTTGCCGTGCTTACTCGGCGCGACTGTTCTGCTGAAGGTCGCACGGCGGGCTCGGCCTTGGCCCCTCGCGGGCGCGCACCCGCTCACCTCGACCGGGATGAGGCTCGTGTGAACGGGATGCGTTCACGCGCGCCGCCGGGGAAGGAGCGATGGGCTAGTCGAACGCCGTGCCGGCCTGATCGGGCAGCACTGGGCTCGCGTCCGGGCCGGCGATGCGCCGGAGGCGGCTCCCTGCGGGTTGCAGGCGGCCGGCGGCGCGGTCAGGCGCCGGCCTTCCGCCTCACGTGGCCGGGGTACCAGCCGGAGAACTTCACGGCTCCGACGAGGGCCAGCACGATGGCCAGGACGCCGACGCGATGGGGCACCTGGGGCAGGTAGAGGAGGGCCAGTTCGGCCGCGACCATCACCGCGAAGGCGAGCGCCCACGCGCCCGTGATGATGGTGTTGGTGCGCAGGAACTCCGGCGTGTGGTGGAACGCGGGGTCGACCTGCTCCCGCGCGTACGGCACCGTGAAGGGACGCCCGAGCGCCATGGTGGCGAGCACGATCACCAGGAGGCCGGCATCGACGCGGAGCCGCACGCCGACGACCGACCAGGCGGGGGAGCCGAGCACCGCGTAGAGCGCCAGGGCGCAGAACAGGAGCGCCGTGCCGATCTCCAGGACCTTGGGACTGCGCGCCGGCGTCACCGCGTCCCGGACGACGAAGGCCGCGGCGATCAGCGCTCCCGCGATCAGGCCCTCGGTGGGCCCGACGATCCGGTCGACCACCGCGAAGGCGATGAAGGGCGCGAAGGCCAGCCGGATCCCCATGGCGTGGTGCCTCCGCGGGGCCCGGCACCCCGCCGCGCCTCGAGACGCGGCGGATGATGGCGCGGAACGCAGGTGCGTCGAAGGGCCGACCACGGCGGCCGGGCCGGCCGCCGCCGGGTCGAGGCGGCCGCCTCCGGAAGTCCGGTGCGGCGCCGCACAGAAACCACGGGGCGGGCCCGTCTATGCCAGGCCATCGCTACTGCGTTCCGACGTGCTCTGAAGCCGGAGAGAACCATGATAGCTCTGGCCGTTGCTCGGCTGCCGAGGTCCGGCAGGTCCGGCCGCCTCGATCCTGCCGGACACGGGCCCGCAGCATTGCGGGCCGATCGCAGCGCCGGCCCGTCCCTGACGATCGCCGTGGCGGCGGCGGTCGCGGCCGGGCTGCTCGTGAGCGCCGCGGCGCTCGGCCCGGCGGTCGCCCAGCTCGGCGACGAGGTGCAGCGCCAGGCGTCCCGCTTCCTGCTGGAGATCGTCTGCACGGCGGCCGGCGGTGCGGCCCATTGCGGACACTGAGCCGTCCGGCGGATCGGTCCCCGGGCCCCGGGCCGGGCGGCGTGCGCCGGCAGGCCGGGGCCGCTCGCGTCGCCGGACGCCCGACCGCTCCAAGGTCCCCGCCGACCCGGACGCCGCCGCGGCTCGGGCCGGCGCGCCGCTCCGGCGCGGATGGGCCACAAGCGCCGTCCGGTGCGCTACAACCGCCCTCTCGCGCTCGCGGCGCGACACGGGAGGCACGCTCATGAGACGGCTCGGCCTTGCACTCACCCTGTCTCTCGGCTTCGCCACGGCGGCGTGGCCCGCCGACGACGAGGCGGAGCGCACGGCCTTGCAGCAGACCTGGCACGCCGTCGCGGCGGAGCGGGACGGCATGCCGGCGCCGGAGCTCGTGGGCCATCGCCTGACCCTCACGCAGGACCGGTTCCGGATCACGCGGGACGGCCGGCTTCTCTTCGGGGGACGATACGCCACCGATCCGTCGACCCGGCCGGCCAGCATCGCCTTCCACCAGGACGAGGGGCCGAGCCTGCGCGGCGAGTGGCGCGGGATCTACCGCGTGTCCGACGACCGCCTGGACATCGTCGACAACGCCGACGACCAGCAGAAATCCCCGCCGACGCAGTTCGCGACGACGCCGGGATCGGGCTACGTCCTCGTCCGGTTCGAGCCGGCGCGCCGGACACCCTGAGCGGGGGGCCGGTGCGGCGCACGCTCCCCCGAGGTCGCGAACTGGAAGAGCGCCGAGGCGGCTTCGCGCCGTTCGGCGAAGGCGCCCCCGTCGCGACGACGAGCACGGTTGCGGGGGCCCGCCTCCTGGCCGGCGGCGCCGGCGCCCCGGATGCCGGCGCGCGCGTGCGCAAGTCCGACTTCGCGCGCTCCGCCACCGACGCCGCCACGCTCGACCCCCTCCCCCCGGAGAGGCCCTGTCGCTCGCCGGAGCGCGCGCCGCCGTTCCGGGCGGCGGAAAACGGCGCGCGCCGCGGAAGCGCGGGCGATCCGGCGCCCGTCAGGACGCCGCGAGATGCCGGTCGAGGAAGGTCCGGATCAGGGGCGCCATCTCGTCCAGCTTGTCCTCGAGCGCGAAGTGCCCGGTATCGAGCAGGTGAAGCTCCGCGTCGGGCAGGTCGCGCAGGTACGGGGTGGCGCCCTCGGCCGGGAAGATCGTGTCGTTCTTGCCCCAGACGATCAGGGTCGGCGGCTTCCGGGCGCGGAAGAAGGCCTGGAATTGGGGGTAGAGCGGAACGTTCGTGCCGTAGTCGCGGAACAGGTCGAGCTGGATGTCGCGGTTGCCCGGACGGTCGAGCAGGACCTGGTCGTGCAGCCAGTTGTCCGGGTCGATGCGCGAGACGTCGCGGACGCCGTCCACGTACTGGAACTTCGTGGTCTCGGGGGCGACCAGGAAGCCGAGCGCCTCGCGCCGGGCGGGCGTGTCCTCGCGCCAGTAGGCCTTGATGGGGTCCCAGAACTCCCGCAGGCCCTCCTCGTAGGCGTTGCCGTTCTGGACGATGAGCGCGCTCACCCGCTCGGGGTGCTTGAGCGCGAGCCGGTACCCGACCGGGGCGCCGTAATCCATCACGTACATCGCGAAGCGCGTCACGCCGAGATGCCGGAGGAGCCCGTCCATCAGGTCGGCGTAGCGGCCGAAGCCGTAGGCGAAGCCCGCGCGGTCCGGGGACGCGCTCTGCCCGAAACCCGGGTAGTCCGGGGCGATCACGCGGTAGCGGTCGGCCAGGAGCGGGATCAGGTTGCGGAACATGTGCGAGGAGGTGGGAAAGCCGTGCAGCAGGAGCACGACCGGCGCCCCCGCGGGGCCCGCCTCCCGGTAGAAGATCTCGATCCCGTCGACCGAGGCGGTGCGGTGATGCGTCACCGCCGGGGCGGCCGCGGGATCCGGGCTCGCCTTCGCCGGAGCGGCCGCGGCCGAAGCACTCACAGGAGTCGGAACGTCCACTTGCAGCCCCCTGCACGAGAGAAGTGGCCGGACGCTAAGCCTTTGCGCGGCTTCCCGGAACGCCTAAGCTGCGAAAGCTCACCTTTCGCGGGACGCAACGATGGCCGACCGTCTCGATGCCATGCGGGTGTTCGTGGCCGTGCTCGACGAGGGCAGCCTCGCCGGCGCCGGCCGGCGCCTGGCCCGGTCGCCGGCCGCCGTCACCCGGGCGGTCGCGTCCCTCGAGGCCCATGTCGGGGCACAGCTCCTGCACCGCACGGCGCGCCGGCTTCAGCTCACGGAGGTCGGCGCGCGCTACGCCGCCGTCTGCCGCCGCGTGCTGACGGACCTCGACGAGGCCGATCTCTCGGCGGCCGGCGACCAGGCGGCCCCGCGCGGCGTCCTCACGGTGACGGCGCCGGTCATGTTCGGGACCCGGGTGCTGCGCCCGATCGTCGGCGCCTTCCTGCGCGCCTACCCGGCGGTCCAGATCCGCTACCTGCTGCTCAACCGCATGACGAGCCTCGTGGACGAGGGGATCGACGTGGCGCTGCGGATCGCGCCGCTGCCGAGCTCGGCCCTCATCGCGCTGCGCATCGGCGAGGTCCGGCGCGTCCTGTGCGCCTCGCCGGCCTACCTGGCGCGCCGGCCCGCGCCCGCGTGCCTGGCGGACCTCGCGGGCCACGACTGCATCGGCGTCGAGCCGACCAGCCCGGACGACGTCTGGACCTTCCCGCCGGCGCCGGGCGGCCGGGGCGCGCGGACGGTTCGGGTCCGGCCCCGCCTGATGGTGAACGCCGACGAGGCGGCCGTGAGCGCGGCCATCGACGGCGAGGGCATCGTGCGGATGTTCTCGTACAAGATCCAGCAGGAGGTCGCGGACGGGCGCCTGGTGATCCTGCTGCCCGGCGACGAGCCGCCGCCGGTCCCGGTCCACCTCGTGGCCTCGCCGGAGCGCCTGGCGCTCGCCAAGGTCCGCACCTTCATGGATTTCGCCGGCGCGCGCCTGCGGGCCGACCTCGACCGGGCGGCGCCGGGCTCCGGGCGCGGGCCCGATGCGGTCCCGCGGCCCGAATCCGCCCGCGGACATGAGCCGGTCCACGGACATGAACCCGCCCGCGGGCCGCACCGGGAGGGCGCCCGGCCCGGCATCCGGCCGCGGGCGCCGGGCCCGGCGCTGCGGCCGGACTGACGCCCGCTCGGGCGCACGTGGTCCCGCCGCCGCCGGGGCGGCTCAGGCCACCCCGTCGATCGCGAGCCGCAGGTGCTCCGGCCCGCGCAGGGACGCGCCCGGCCGGTAGGGCGGCGGGTCCTCGATCAGGCGCGGGTCCCGGAGGCGCCGCGCCAGCGCCACCAGCGCCGCCTCCGCCTCGAGTCGCGCCAGGGGCGCGCCGACGCAGAAGTGAAGGCTGGCCCCGAAGCCGAAATGCTGGTTGTCCTCCCGGTCCGGGTCGAAGCGGTCGGGGTCGCGGAACCGGGCCGGGTCGCGGCTGCCGGAGGCGAACAGCAGGACGACCGGGGCGCCCGCCGGGATCGTCGTCCCCTCCAGGCGGATGTCCGCGAGGGCCTTGCGGGTGCGGAAGTGCACCGGCGGCTCGTAGCGCAGCAGCTCCTCGATCAGCCGCGGGGCGATCTCGGGATCGGCGCGCAGCCGCGCCAGGTGCTCGGGGAATCGCAGCAGGGTGAGCATCCCGTTGGTGATCAGGTTGACCGTCGTCTCGTGGCCCGCGATCAGCAGGAGGATCGCGGTCGCGATCAGGTCGTAATCGCCCATCCGGCCGACCTTCGGGTCCGCGTGGGTGGCGAGGGCGGTGAGGAGATCGTCCTGCGGGTGCCGGCGCTTGGCCCGGACGAGGTCCTGCATGTAGGCGGCGATCTCGTCGAAGGTCGCGATGTTCCTGCCCAGCGCCGCCGCGTCCTGGCGGATGTCGGGCTCGAGGGCGGTGGCGAGCTGCGTCGCCCAGCCGTGGAAGCGCGGCTCGTCCTCCCGCGGCACGCCGAGGAGCTCGCAGATCACCGTCACGGGGAGCGGGTAGGAGAAGTCGTCGACGAGGTCGATCGTGCGGGCGTCGCGCTGCCGGTCGAGGAGGTCCGCCACCAGGGCGTCGACGCGGCCGTGCATCGCCCGCACCCGCTCGGGCGTGAACTGGCGCATGACGTGGCGGCGCAGCACGTCGTGGTCGGGCGGATCGCGGAAGATGAACGGCCGGTGCCCCCTGCGGATCCGGTCCTTGAGCGGGTTGATGACCCAGTCCTTCAGGGGGTTGCCGGTGCGGGCGTGGGCGGCGTCCGGCAGGTCCTCGGAGCTGATGCGCGGATCGAACACGAGGGCGCGCAGCGCCGCGTGGGTGGTCACCACGCAGGTCCCGTCGTGCTGGCGCGCCACTGGTGTCTCGCGCAGGCGCGCGTAGAGCGGGTACGGGTTCGGGCGGTGGGCCGGGTCCTTGACCGCGGAGAACAGCATCGGATCGGGCATGGGCTCACGTCCTCGCCGGGCGCGTCGGGAAGCCGGGATCGGCCGGGGCGAAGCGGCCCTGGTCGGTGGCGCCGACGATGGGCGGGAACGCGTCGCCCGCCTCGATCCGCGCCGCGTAGGCCGGGAGCCAGCGGGTGGAGTCGAAGGACACCGCCGCCACGGTGCGGCCGGCCCGGCCGTAGACCGCCACGAAGCGGCGCTCCGCGAGGCTGCCCTGGGTGACGGCGACCGCGTCCGCGCCGTTCGTGAGGCCGACCGACTTGATGTTGACGTCGAACTGGCTCGACCAGAAGGCCGGCATCGCCGCGTAGGGGCCGTGCCCGTCGGAGCGCCCGGCCAGGGTGCGGGCGGCGTGCTCGGCCTGCTCGACGGCGTGCCCCCAGTGCTCGAAGGCGACCGGGCCATCCTGCGCGAGCGGGTGGGGAAAGCGCGCGACGTCGCCCGCCGCGACCACGCCCGCGACGGGCTGGCCGTGGGTATCGAGGACGCGGCAATCCCCGTCGCAGGACACGCCCCCGGCATCCGCCGCGACGCCCGCGCCCGCGAGCCACTCGGTGTTGCGCACGGCGCCGAGCGCCGCCACGACGACCTCCGCGGCGACCGTGCCGCCGCCCGCCAGGCGCGCCGCCCGCACCCGCCCCGAGGCGTCGCCCTCCAGGGCCGCCACGCGGGTCCCGGGGCGGTAATCGACCCCGGCCTGCCTCAGGAGTCCCTGGACGACGGACCCGACCCGGGTGCCGAGCACGGAGGCGAGCGGCGCCGGGTTGGGGTCGACCAGGGTGACGGGCAGCCCGATGGTGCGGCAGGCGGAAGCCGCCTCGCAGCCGATGAAGCCCGCCCCGACGATGAGGACCCGCGCGGGACCCGCCGCGAGCGCGGCGCGCAGGCGGGCCGCGTCGTCCCGGTTGCGGATCGTGTGGACGCCCGCGAGGGCGGCCTCGCCGGCGTCCGGCCAGGGCCGCGCCCGCGTCCCGGTGGCGATCAGCAGCCGGTCGAAGGGCAGGCGCTCGCCGCTCGCCAGCACCACCGCCCGGGCCGCGAGGTCGAGCCCGGCCGCCCGGCAGCCGAGGCGCCAAGTCAGGTCGAGGCCGCGATGCATCGGTAGCGCCAGGCCGTCCGGCCGCGCCTCGCCGGTCAGCACCCGCTTCGAGAGCGGCGGGCGGTCGTAGGGCGGGTGCGGCTCCTCGCCCACGACCGTGATCGGGCCCCGGTGGCCCTCGCGCCGCAGGGCCTCGGCGCCCCTGACGCCCGCCAGGGAGGCGCCGACGACGATGGCCCGGGACGCCTCAGCCACGGTCCCGCGGTGCCTCGGGCACCGCCTCGAACCGGATGGCGCGCACCGGGCAGGCCTGGACCGCCCGCTCGATCTCCCGGCGGCGCTCGGGCGGCGGCGCCGGGTCGTAGACCAGCACCTCGAGCCCGTGGATGGCGAAGCTGTCGGGGGCCGCGAAGCAGCACTGGGCGTAGGCCTGGCAGCGGTTCAGGTCGACGACGACGCGCATGGGCGCTCCCCCTGGCGCGGCCCGGCGCCGCCTCGATGCATTATGGGCAAGCCCCGCGGCGTGGCCAGCCCGGGACCGGCGCGGCGCCGGACCGCAACCTCGCGCGGCGCCGGCATCGCGGCCGGCGCGGCGCCCCTGATGTCAGGCCGCGGCCGCCCGGCAGGTCGCGTCGATCACCGCCAGGATCTCGCCGGGCGTGTCGTGGCGGGCGAACTCCGCCGCCATCGCGCCGGCCCGCGCGCGGTAGCGGGGCTCGTCCAGCACCGCCGCGACGCTCCGGCTCAAGCTGTCGGGGTCGGGCGCGTTCGTGGCGAGGTTGAGCCCGACACCGGACCAGGCGACGCGCGCGCCCACCTCGGCCTTGTCCTCGGTCAGCCCGGCCGACACGATCGGCCGGCCGGCCTGGAGGGCCGCCAGCACGGTGCCGTAGCCGCCGTTCGTCACGAGCGCGTCGATCCGCGGCATCAGGTCGCCGAAGGGCAGGAAGGTCGCGACGCGGGCGTTCGGGGGCAGCGGCCCGCGGACCGCGTCGAGGGGCCGCCCGCCCGTCGTCGCGAGCACGAGCAGGTCCTGGCGCGCCGCGAGGGCGGCGAGCGTCGGCTCGAGGAGTTCCCCGAGATCCTGGTTGGCGAGGGTGCCCTGCGTGACGAGCACGACGCGGCGTCCCCCGTCGAGGTCCGGCCACCAGCCGGGACGCGGGTCCGCGGAGGCCGGGGGCGGCAGGGCGCCGACGAAGTGCACCGTCCGCGGCAGCGGGTCGAACGGGTACTCGAAGGACGGGATCGTCAGCTGCACGAGGGCGTCCGGCAGTGTGAGGATCGCGTGCGGCAGGGAGGCCGGGAGCCCGCCGAGGCCCAGGCCGGCGAGCGCCCGGTCGGTGTAGGCCCGGACCGGGTTGGTGAACGCGGCATCGACCGCCGCCCTGATCGCGGCGTAGCGCGCCGCCTCGGCGGCGTCCCGGGCCGGCGGCAGGCCCGGCCCGACCGGCGCGCCGTCGGGCCGGTCGAGGAACAGGAAGCTCACGTTGACGACGACGACCGGCGGCCGGGGGCGGGCGTCGAGGAGCAGCGGCAGCACGCCGAGGAAGAGGCTGCCGGCGACGACGGCGTCCGGCCGCTCCCGGGCGATCAGGTCGTGCAGCACCCGCGCCTGCAACGGCATGCGGTCGATGAAGCGCTGCTCGAACTCCCGCCGATAGCGCTCCGGGCCCGCCGGGAGCGCGGTCTCGCGGAACTCGGCGGCGTGGTCGTCCGCGTAGGTCAGGCAGCGGAGGCCCGCCTCCTCCACCCGCCCGCAGAACGCCCGCGAGGTCGTCACCACGACGTCGTCGCCCCGCGAGGCCGCCGCGCCCGCGATGGAGAGGAGCGGGTTGATGTGCCCGGTGAGCGGCGTCGCAGCAAAGAGCAGCTTCATCACGCGTGTCCCCGTGCGGGGCGCCGGGGCGCCCGGGGGCCGGCGGCGCGCTCTCAGCGGCGGCGCCGGTCGGGGGATGTCTGGGCGATGCGCGCCGTCCCCGCCATGCGACGCGTTCGCCGCGCGGGGACCGGGCCGGCCTGCGACGTCCGGCGGTCGCGCGGGCCTTGCGTCCACGGCCGCCCGGGCCCGGCCCCGGCCCCGGCCGCGTGCGGCGCTCAGGCGAGCGGGCGCCGCGCCGGTGCGTCGAGCCTGATCACGAAGCGGCCGCGGTCCCACAGCTCGATCGCGTGGTTCTCCACCATCGTCAGGGCGAACCGGACCGCATCCCGGTCGTCGTTGGCATTGATCAGTTCCGCCCAGACGAGCCTGTCGTCGTGGTCGACGAGGTAGGCGCGGTAGCAGGGCTGGTCGGGTCCGAACGTCCTGTTGAGCGTCGATGCGGAGGACGCGTTCAGCATCTGTCTCCCTCTCCCGAGCCCGCGGAATGCCGGCAGGCCGGACCTTAGTCGCGCGACCGGGCCGGGGGATCGCTCAGATGGGGGAGGCGCGGCGCCGGACGCTCCCCGGCCGCCGCGGCCGGTAACCACACCGGCGCGGGACAGCGCGGCCAGGACCACACCGGCGCGGGATCAGCGCGGCCGGCGCCGCTCGGCCCTTGACCGCGGCCCGCGCGGCGGGCGTCGTGGGGGTTCCCGCGCCGAATCGTGTCCCCCGCAGCCGAGCCCCCGCATGTCCTCGCGCATCGATCACGCCACCGTCCTGACCCTCCTGCGCCGCGCGACCGAGAAGGTGCGCGCCTCGAACGCCCGCGCGGCCCAGGCCGAGGCCCGCGCCGCGCATCTCGGCCGCGAGGTCGGCACGGTCCTGGCCCGGGTCGAGGCCGCCCTGCACGGCGCCGCCGGGGAGCGCGGGGAGGCCAGGCGCGCCGCCGCCGAGGCCGAGGCCCGGGTCGGGGCCGCCGAGGCGCTGCTGGCGAGCGAGCGCGCCAGGG